>JACKEJ010000010.1:0-300000 GCA_020633055.1 Sandaracinaceae bacterium
GGACAAGCTGGACGAGCAGGCCGAAGCCGAGGAGGAGCTGTTGCGTCGGCTGGTGGCGCTCAACGCGGAGCGCGCGGCCGAAGAGGCGCGAGGGCATGTGCGTTGGCTGCGCCCAGACTTCCAGGCCCCCACGCAGGAGACAGGCGGGGTGCAAGGCACGCTCGCCGGCACCGACGAAGAGGACGGCGAGGTCACGTCCCCAGCCTCCACGAAGGTGGCCAAGATCACTTGGCCCAAGGCCATGCGCGACCAAATCGCGGCGGTGCGCGGCGCCCTCTCACACGGCGGGAACAGCCCCGAGGCGCTGGCTGGCCAGTTCAAGCGCCGCCCCGAGGCTGCGGTCCGCGCCGTTCTGGAGGCACTCGAGGAGCTGGGGATGGTACGCAAGGAAGAGACCGTCTACCGGCTCACGGCCTGAGCGGGATCACCGCGTGCGTCCGGCACGCCCGCTCGCGTTCGCGACGCTGGTGTCGGCGCGCCAAGAATGAAAGACAGCAAGCGCAACGAGCTATCCTCCAACCGTGATGCACGCCGACAATGAAGGACTCCGGGCTGTTCGCTGGGCGAACGCCGCGAGTGCGGGGGACCCGCAATGACAGCCACGCGACGCGGGCTCACCGCCGACGAGCGGCTCGCCATGCTGGAGCGTGACCGGGCGCGGTTGAAGCGCGAAAGGCTCCAGCGAGAGCTGGCGGGACCGAGCTGGCGGCGGATGGTCCGTACCCTTCCAATTACGCTTCGCGCCGAGGGGACGCTGCTGGCGCGGGAGCTGCGCTCCGACCTCGAGGCCGTGACGGAAGCGCTGCGCGATCAGGGGGTGTTCGCGCTGGACACGGCGATGCGTCTGGCCCACGGCCATGGGTTCCTTTCGGCGGGTGACGTTCACGTGTACCTGACCAGCACCGAGTCGTTGGGGCGGCTGGCCGACGCGGGGCTGGTGAGCGCCAGCACGCACGAGGACACAGTGCTGGTGCGTCCGTGGGCGGGCCCCCCACGTCTACTCGCGTGCGTGGTCTCCGAGCTCCCCGAGTCGCGTCTCGTGGCGGGCGACTACCGCGTCGTGACGGCAGAACGGCTGCGCCAGGAGCTGGTGGGCGCCGTCGGAGCGCGTGTGGACCTGTTCACGTTGCTGGAGCGGGCCGAAGCGGGGCAGTAGGGGCTTCCCCAGCATGAGCCTGTTGAGCACCATCCGACTTCAGATCGTGGAGAACACCCGCGAAAGGGTCGAGCGCGTACTGCCCGACGACGAGGACTACGACATGGGGCGTGATGACGCGCTGCTCAACCTCTGGATGGGCGACCAGTCCGAGGAGGAGCGGGCGTACTACGCCCTGCGCCTGAACGCCCCCGAAGTGGCGAGACCACTGCTGGAAGCATATGAGCTGGCTCCGACGATCCTCGGCGGGAACCGCTCCAGGCCATCCGGCAGGAACTAACTGGGCGCAGGGCGCGCGTGGCACACTGAGCGCGTATGTCCCCGTCGCTCACGCTTCGCTTCTCGTTGGTCTCGGCGCTCGCGCTGACGCTCTCGTTCTTCGAACCGGGCTGCGCGGACAGTCACGTCTTGGGGGGCGACGCAAGCATCGGCGGAGACGGCGGGATGATGATGCCCGACGCCGAGGGCATCGACATCGGCATCACGGTGGACGCGGGGCGTATCTGCGAGAACGACGCGCCCAGCGGGCGTCCGGGCGCGCCGGCCGAGCCCCCAGCGCCGCCGCTGAACGTGTGCCGCACCAGCAGCGACTGCAGCGACGGTACGCAGTGCTTCGGCGCGAGCGACGGCTTCTGCGGGATCTGCCAGCGCCCCGAGCGGGAGTGCGAGCAGGACTCCGAGTGTGGCGCGGGCCGCTGGTGCCGCGCCGGGCGTCCCAACTGCTGCGGCGGGGTGGACACTGTCTGCACCCCCAGCTGCACCAGCCCCGGCGTGGGCTGCGAGGACGGCGAGATCTGCGATGCCGTGACCGGGCGCTGCGAGCGCAACGGCTGCTTGTTCCTGGACCTCGCCTGCCCGCAGAACCACGACTGCGACCCCGAACGCCCCGACGCCGACGCGTCCGGCTGCGCTCGCCGCACGTGCAACGTGGACGGCGACTGCGACTGCGGCTTCTGCGTCACGGGCACCTGCGAGTCCCAGCTGGGAACCTGCTCGTTCCCGCCTGCGTGAGTAGCGCCGTGCATGCCGTCGCACAGTTCCGGCCGGTCTGAGTGTGGGTTGAACCGCGCCACTTTGTTCTCCATAATGTTCACATGAAGCGCGGAGCCGTGTCCGAGAACCATTCCATGAGCGTGAACGTCCGCGTGAGCGGCGCCTTGCGTGAGTACGTCGAGCACACCACTTCGGCGGGGGACTACGAGAGCGTCAGCGAGTACGTGCGCGACCTTATCCGCAAGGACAAGGCCGAGAAGGAAGGCGCTGCCTTCGAACGCGTCAAGGCGACGCTGCAGGCTGCCTTCGCGGAACCCCGCGAGAACTATCACCCGCTGACGTTGGACCGCGTGCGCGCCCAGGCAAGAGCCGAACGCGCGTGAAGCGCGTTCTCTTCTCCAACGCGGCGGACGCTGCGTTGACGGACATCTACCAGTTCACCGAAGGCCGTTGGGGCGCTCGGCAGGCGAACAAGTACGTCGGGGAGTTGTTGCGCGTGGCGGACCAGATCGCTGCCGGCGACGTCGTTCCACGTCCTATCCCTCCAGAGTTCGGCGTACGTGGGTGCGTCACGCGCCACGGGAACCATTTCGTCTACTGGCGCGACATCGACGAGAACACGGTCGGCGTCGTCGCCATCTTGCACGCCTCGATGATGCAGGGAGACCGTCTGCGTGACGCGTTCGGTGAGTGAGCCGAGGCCTGCGCGTCGGTCTCAGTCCGCGCCCAGCTTCGCGCGCTCCGCCTCGAGGGTCTCCTGCACCTCGGACCAGGTGTCCATGGCCACCTCCAGCTCGGCCTGCACGCGCACCACCGAGCTCAGCAGCCCATCGCGCTTGGCCGCGTCGTCGTAGACCTCGGGCGTGGAGAGCTCGGCGTTGATGCCCTCGAGCTTCTGCTCCAGGTCGGCCACCTTCTTCTCCAGCTCGGCGGCGCGCTTCTCGAGCGGCCGCAGCACGGCGTTGCGCTGCTTGCGCGTCTGGGCGTCCTCGCGGCGGCGTCCCTTGTCGCCCTCGGGCTTGGCTGCGGGCGCGGTCTGTGCAGCCTTCGGAGCCGCCGCCTTCGGGGCCTCCTTGCCCGAGCTCGCCCCCGGCGCCTTGCGCTCGGGAGGAGGCGCGGCCCCACTGACGGCCACGGGCGCCTGGTCCTTCTGTAGGCAGCTCGCCATGTACTCGTCGAAGGTGCCCGGGTAGCGCACCACGTTGCCGTCCTCGACGATCCAGATGGTGGACGCCAACGCGCGGATGAAGCCGCGGTTGTGCGACACGAACAGCAGCGTGCCGTCGTACGTGTCCAGGGCCTCGGCCAGGCGCTCGCTCGACTGCAGGTCCAAGTGGTTGGTGGGCTCGTCCATCAGCAGCACGTTGCCCGGGTCGATCATCAGCTGCGCCAGCGCCACACGCGCGCGCTCACCGCCCGACAGCACGCCGATGCGCTTGTCCACCTCGCGCTCACCGAAGAGCATGGCGCCCAGCACGGAACGGATCTGCTGGTGCGAGGCGTCCTTCGCGCAGTACTTCACCTCTTCGTAGACGGTCGCGTCCTTGCGCAGCGTCTCGGCGTGGTGCTGCGCGTAGTAGCCCACCTTGGTGTTGTGCCCGAACTCGAAGCTGCCCGCCGTGGGCTCCAGCTCGCTCGCCAGCATGCGCAGCAGCGTGGTCTTGCCCGCGCCGTTCACGCCCAGCAGCGCCACGCGCTCGCCGCGCTTCACGTGCAGGTTGAGCCCCTTCAGCACCGTCAGCCCGCCGTAGCTCTTGCCAAGGTCCGACACCTCGAGCGCCACCTTGCCGCTGCGGTCGGTGGGCGGGAAGCGGAAGTTCATGGACTGGTGCTCGCCCTGCAGCTCCACCGTCTCCATCTTCTCGAGCTTCTTCACGCGGCTCTGCACCTGCGCGGCCTTGGTGGCCTTGCTGCGGAAGCGCTCCACGAACTTCTCGAGGTGCTCGCGCTCGCGCTCGAGGTTGCGCGCGCGGTTCTCGAGCAGCACGCGCTCCTCCTCGCGCTGCCGGCGGTACGCGTTGTAGTCGCCCGGGTAGTTGCGCACCCCCTCGGGCTCGTAGCTCACCACGGACGTGATCTGCTCGTTGAGGAACTCGCGGTCGTGGCTGATGAGCACGAAGGCGCGCTCGTAGCGCTTCAGGAAGCCCGAGAACCACGCCACGGAGGGCATGTCGAGGTGGTTGGTGGGCTCGTCCAGCAGCAGCAGGTCGGGCTGCTGGAACAGCAGCGAGGCGAGCACGGCGCGCATCTTCCAGCCGCCGCTGAACTCGGACATGTCGCGCACGTGGTCGCTGTCCTTGAAGCCCAGACCCGCCATGATGCGCTTGGCGTGGTGCTCCGAGTACTCGCCGTCGAAGTGCGCGATGCGCTCGTGCAGGTCGGCGATGCGCCCGGCCGCCTCGAGCATCTGCTCCTGGGCCTCGTCGCTGTGGTCGCCGGACGCGCTGAGCGCCTCGAGGTCTGCTTCGGCCGTGGCCAGGTCCTCGTCGAGCGACGCGCGCCCCGGGATGCTCTCGAGCACGAAAGCCAGCAGCGGCTTGCCCCCTTCGACCGTCACGTCCTGCGGCAGGTAGCCGAGGCGCATGGTCTTGGCGCGGTGCACGGCGCCCCCGTCCGGGGTCTGCTCGCGCGCGATGAGCCGCAGCAGCGTGGTCTTGCCCGAGCCGTTGGGGCCGACGAGCCCCACCCGGTCCTTGTCGCCGATGCGCAGCGAGAGGTTCTCGACGATGGGGCGCCCACCGAGGTGCAGGGACACGTCACTGAATACGACCAAGCTCACGCGGGGCCTCTTAGCAGCCCTGGCACGCGTCCGCATGGCTAGCCCGCGTGCGTGCGCGAAAGCGATGGGTGCGACCACGCCGACGACGGGGTGCCCCACTCCTGGCCGGGGTGGAGCGGGCGCCGCGAACAACCGTCCGAGGGCGGCCTTGACGTTCGGGTCGCGCGGCATTAGACCATCAGTCTAGACCACTGGTCTAATCGCAACCCAGGAGCCCTGCATGTCCCCCTCCCCTTCTCCCGATCCGTCCCCCTCATCCTCGGCCTCGATGGCGCTCGTTCCGCTCTCCGAGAAGTGGCCCGAGCGCCCCTTCGCCATCGCGCCCGCCCACGAGCTGCGGCACGACCGGCCCCTCGGCCTCACCCGCTTCGGCCAGCGCCTGGTGCTGTTCCGTGACGCCGAAGGGGTCGCGCGCGCCGCCCACGCGGCTTGTCCCCACCGCGGCGCCGACCTCTCGCTCGGGCGCGTGGTGAACGGCCAGGTGGCCTGCGGCTACCACGGCTTCCAGTTCGACGGCGCGGGGGAGTGCCAGCTCGTCCCCTGCCAGACCGCGGACGCGCCCATCTCGAAGGCCCTCCACCTGCGCACGCTCGCGGTGCACGAGGAGCACGGCTTCTTGTGGATGACGCCGTCCGGCGCCGCGTGGGACGGCGCCATCCCGTGGCTCGACACCATGCCCGAGCGGAGCGGCCAGACGGCCTACACCAGCACGGTGTGGCGCACGCGCCTCTCACGCTCGGTGGAGGCCATGCTGGACTTCCACCACGTGGCCTTCGCGCACCGCCGCTACCTGGCCGCCTACCGCGACATCCAGGAATACGAGGCGCACGTCGAGGGTGAGCACGTCTTGACCCGTGGTGTCGCGGCCCACGAGCGTCACCCCACGCGCCGCTTCGAGGGCGAGCTCTCCGTTGCCTTCCCGGCGTCGGTGTACGTGGGTCTCGGGGGCAAGGTGCACGGCGCGGTCGTCCTCTGTCCCATCGACGCGGAGCGCACCTGGATCGGCGTGCGTTACCTGCAGACCTACGTCTCGCTGCCGCTCATCGGGCGCCTGCTGACCGAGCTCACATTGTGGAGCGAGATGCGCTTCATCCAACCCGACGACCAGCGCATCAGCGAGAGCATCGAGCCCCGCTCCTCCGAGCCCCACACCAACCACCTGGTGGCCGCCGACCGCGGCACCGCGGAATGGCATCGACTTCGTCGCCGAGTCCTGCAAGGGTCGGCCGAGACCACCCCCCATGAGCAAGCGCACGCACGACAGCAAGGGCCCACAGCGCAAGCGCACGCGGTCGGCGCTGGGTGAGGACGAGCTGGCCCGTGTGCTGGACATCGCCGAGGCCGAGTTCGCGGAGCACGGCTTCGAGGACGCGTCGTTCAACGGCATCATCGCGCGCGCCGGCATCTCGAAGGGGTCCATGTACTACCGCTTCCGCGACAAGGCGGACCTCTTCGCGGCGGTCCTGGCGCGCGCGGCCGGGGTGCTGGCCACCGTGGTGGGACCCTGGCAGCCCGCGGCACACGCGGCGGGCTATCGCGAGCAGCTGAGCGCTGTGGTGCTGCGCGTGTTCGCGGTAGTCGCGCACGACCCGACCATGGCGCAAGTGGTGCGCGTGGTGGCCCGCATCCCCGACGCGCTGGTGCGCCTCACGGCCGACCAGCAAGAAGCGGCCCTCGCCTGGACCACCGCCGTGCTGCGCGACGGGCAGCGGGTGGGCGCCGTGCGCAGCGACCTGCCGGTCGGGTTCCTGGCCAGCGCCGCGCTCGGGCTGGGTCAGGGCATGGACCGCTACATGCTGCAGCAGCTCGAGCACACGGACCCGGAGCAGCTGATGGCGCTCTTGGCCGGGTCCATCGACATCTTCCTGCGCGCGCTAGCGCCTCCGTGACCGAAGGCACCCGGGCGTCGCACGGGACTGCCTGCCAAGCTCCCGTGGACGCGCGCCGTCACGCGCGCGCCCATGCGCAGCGAGCTTGACGCGCCCCCGCGCGCACCCCAATTTCCGTGCCCTGCCGGGCTCAGCTGCGAGCCCCGCCCACCGCGAGCGAAGCCACCATGACCGCCCCCGAGCTGAAAGCGTCCCGCCACCTGGCCGAGGTCAAGTACGAGATAAGGGGGGCGCTCGCCCGGCGCGCCGACGAGCTGGAGCGCGACGGCTACGACATCGTGAAGCTCAACATCGGTAACCCGGGTGCCTTCGGCTTCCGCATGCCGGACACCATGCGCGTGGCCATGGTGCAGAACCTCCACCAGGCGGACCCATACTCACACCAGAAGGGCATCTTCCCGGCGCGCGAGGCAGTGGTCATGCAGCAGCAGGACCGCGGCGTGATGGATGCTTCGGCCGACGACGTGTTCATCGGCAACGGCGTGTCCGAGCTCATCATGATGACCATGCGGGCGCTGCTGAACCCGGACGACGAGGTGCTGGTGCCCAGCCCCGACTACCCGCTGTGGACCGCGTCGGTAGTCATCCACGGGGCCAAGGCGGTGCACTACCCGTGTCGCCCGGAGAACGGCTTCGTGCCCGACCCGGCCGAGATCGCCGCGCTCGTCACGCCACGCACGCGCGCCATCGTCGTGATCAACCCCAACAACCCCACGGGTGCGGTGTACCCGCGCGAGGTGCTCCAGGGGATCGTGCAGCTGGCCGAGAAGCACCACCTGGTGCTGTGCGCGGACGAGATCTACGACCACATGCTGTACGAGGACGCCGAGTACGTGCCCCTCGCCACGCTCACGGACAAGACCCTCTGCCTGACCTTCGGCGGGCTCAGCAAGATCTACCGCGCCTGCGGCCTGCGCGTGGGCTGGGTCTCCTTCTCGGGCGAGAAGAGCCGCGCCCGCGAGTACCTGCGCGCCGTCGACCTGCTCGCCAGCCTGCGCCTGTGCGCCAACGTCCCCGGCCAGTTCGCCGTGCAGACCGCCCTCGGGGGCCGCCAGTCCATCGAAGACCTCATCCGCCCCGGCGGACGCCTCTTCGAGACCCGCCGCGCCATCCTCGAGTCCGTCGCCAAGAGCCCCTACATGTCCGTCGTCGCCCCGCGCGGCTCCATGTACGCCTTCGTGAAGGTCGACACCTCGAAGTTCCCGAACGGCTTCGACGACGAAGCGTTCGCCCTGACGCTACTCGAAGAGAAGCACGTCCTCATCGCGCCCGGCACGAGCTTCAACGTCCCCTACAAGGACCACTTCCGCATCACGCTGCTGCCGCAGCCGGACCAGATGCGCGTCGTGATGGGCCACATCGACGAGCTGCTCGGGGACCTGGCCCAAGCGCAGGCCGCTCCCTGACGCGCGGGTTCAAGCGTAGAGGTCCTGCGCGCTGACGAGCGTGACCTCGCCCGCGTTCGCGCGCTTCGTGAGCGTGCGATGAAACCCACGCGCGAAGACGAACAGCTCGGGGTTGCCACCACCCGCTATTGCAGCGCGGTGCTCGATGAGTCGGTCGAGGACGTGGGCGTCCGCGGTCGCGGACCACTTGCAGGAGCCGAGCGCGAGGACCTTGCGCTTCGCCATCGCCACGAGGTCCACCTCGACGCTGTGGGTGCGGTTCCAGTATGCCCCGATCTCGGGAGCGGTCGCGAAGACGCTGTCTCTTGGAGCATACGTGCGCGCCCAGCGCTGGCACACCGCCTCGAACGACGCGCCCATGAAGTCGTCGAGCGCATGGACGATGTCGTCGTAGACCTCGTCGACGCGGCCGCCCTGCAGACGTGAGCGGTTCGGCGCCACGAACCGGAACCAGAAGCGGAAGTAGGGGTCCTTGATGGCGTAGGAACGCGTCCCGTTGCCGGCGACGGGCACGCGATGCGCGATGTACCCGAGCTCCTCGAGACGCGTCAGTCGGGCCGCGAGTGCGTTGGTCGCGGACGAGCCAGTGGCCTGCGCAATCTCGTTGAACTGCGTCCGCCCCTGGGCGATGGCCTGCAGCACCTCGAAGTAGGCGCCCGGGTCGCGGAGCCCGCGCTCGCCACGGAGGAGCTGGAGAGGTTCCTCGCTCAGCGACTCACCCGGCGGCAGGATGCGCTCCTTGAGCACCGACTCGACGTCCCCGCGACCCGCCCAGACTTGGTACTGCGGGGTCCCACCCAGAATGGCATAGCGCCGCAGCCTGTCCTCTGCGGATGCTCTCGCCGGGCCGAACTCCGCAGCCAAGCGGTAGTCGAAGGGCTCGATGAGCGGCCGTGCCGCGGCGCGCCCGAAGAGCGGGCGGTCGCCTTCCACGAGCCGCTCCATCATCGTCAGCTCGCTGCCGGCGATGACGAGGCACACCCGCACACCGTCTCGCTGCCACGCGTCGAAGTGACGCATGAGGATGGACGGCAGCGCGTCCTGCGCGAGCCACATCCACTGAAATTCGTCGAGCGCGAGCACGAGCGGCGCATCCTCGGCCAGGCGTCGGACGTACTCGAGCGCCACGTTCCAGTCGGCGAACGCGACCGGGGCCCCGCTGAGCCGCGCGCACTCGGCGGACAGCAAATCGAGGTGCAGACGCTCCCCACCCTCGTCCGCCTGGAAGTAGATGAAGCGCTTGGCGTCGGCGTACGCGTGGTTGATGAGGAACGACTTGCCGACGCGGCGACGACCCCGGATCACGACGAGCTGTGGAGCCTCGTCGGCGGCACGCCGCAACCGGGCAAGCTCAGTCGTCCTGCCAATGAGAGGTCGCATGCCCATCATTCTGGCCATCGAGCCTGTGTTGGTCAATTATAAGTGAGTCACTCTTGAATGATGCGACGCAGAGACTCTGAGACGCCTTCGACACTGTGTTCCGAGAAACGGACGCGCGACTCGAGCTTCCAGGCGCTTGCGGCGACAGCCAGCTGAGCGCGACGTGCCCGCTCAACGTGCCGCGCGCCGCATCAACGCAGCGTGCACGGGAACACGCACCAACATGCGCTCGCGCGTCGCCGCGTCCTGCACGGCGGCCAGGTAGATCGACAGCCGGTCGATCCCCGCCTGCGCACACGTCCGCGCACCTGCCGCGTCCCCAAGCGCTTCGTGCACCTCGCACGCGGTCAGATCCACCACCGCGTCGCTGCTCTCCGCGAACGCCACGGAGATGCGGTCGCGCTGGGCCTCCTCCACGCGTGAGAGCGCCTCACCCGCCTCGCCGCGCGCCAGCAGCACGCGCGCCTGCGCGGCCAGCGCGAGGCCTCGGTGGAACGGACTCCCCGCAAACCCCTTGGCGGCGACGTCGGCGCACGCGGAGGCGTCTTCCACGCGGCCCAACGCCAACAGCACGTCGCACAGGTAGTAGCAGGCACCGGCGACCACGGCGTGGTGGCCGTGCTGCCCGCCCAGGGCCTCGGCGTTGCGTAGCGTCGCGTGTGCCAGCTCGAGCTGTCCGAGACGGTGCTGCGCGAGGCCCAGGTTCTGGAGTGCGAAGCCCTCGATCAGCGGCACCCCCAGCGCGGCGGCGTCCTCCACGGCGCGGGCCAGCACGGTCGCCGCCTGCTCGTACTGGGCGGTCTCGATCAAGCCATAGCCCAGGCGCACGCGTTGGTTGCAGGCGTGGCGCTTGTCGTGCGCGTCGTCGTAGGCCGCGACGGCGCGCTCGGAGCCGTGCACGTAGGCCACCCAATCGCCCGCCACGTGAGCGCGCGCCGCGAAGGTGGTGTGCAGCCAGGCCGCCACGACCGGGCTCTCGGCGCCGAGCGTCGCGGCCAGCGTGCGGGCACGCGTGAGCAGCGCGTCGGCGTCCGGCAGGCGGCGCTGGCCCAGGCGCTGATGCACGAGCCGGCAGAGCGCGATGAGCTCCCATAGCGAGGCGCTCTTGTCGGCGGCCGTGGTGGACGTCAGGGACGCCAGCGCACGGTCCAAGCGCTGGTGCGCCCCCGTCTGCCCTGCGGCCACCACCACGCAGCCCAGCGCACGGTAGTAGGGCGCGCTCCCTGCCACCAAGTCCGTGAGCGCGTCGTCCGCCAGCGCGAGCGACGCCGCGTACGCGCCCAGCCAACGCTGCGCCTCCGCGCCCGCCACGCGCAGCCGCGCACGCGTCTGGGCCGCGTCCACCGCGTCTCCAACAGCGTCCTCGTCCGTGAGCCCCTCAGCCGCCCGAACCGATCCATCCGCACCCTCGAGCGCCGCGAGCCCGCGCGTGACGTGGCGCAGCGTGGCGTGGTGGTCTCCCGCGTCCAGCGCCTGCTCGGCCGCGCGCGCCAAGGCCGCAGCAGCACGCTCGGGCTGGCCCGCCAGCGTGAAGTGCCCCGCCAGCGCGAGCGGGTCGTCCAGCGCGTGCTCCAGCAACCACGCCGCGGCCAAGCGGTGCCCCAGCGCGCGGTCCTCGGTGGTGAGCGTGGCGTACGCGGCCTCGCGCGTGAGCTCCTGACGAAAGCGCCAGGTCCACTCGGAGGGCACGTCGCGCTCGTCCACCAGCTCGATCAGCTCGCGCTCGGCCAGGTGCTCCAGCGTGGCGTCGGGCGCGTCCTCGCGGCCCAGCAGGCGCCCCACGGCCCCACCCCAGAAGCGCACCCCGAACACGCTGGCCGCCCGCAGCACGCGCCGCGCGTCGGCGTCGAGCGCGTCCAGGCGCGTCTGCAGCATGGCCAGCACGGTGCCCGGCAGCGCGTCGTCGGGGCTCTCGATGGCCGCCCGCAGCATCTCCTCCAGGAAGAAGGGGTTGCCGTCGGCGCGCTCCACGATGGACGCGATGGCCCCCTGCGGCAGCGTGGCGCGCCCCTCGCGCGCGACTCCGTCCAGCACCACCTGCACCAGCTGCTCGCTGGCGCGCGCCGTGAGCTTGTTCAGGTGCAAGGTCTCGGGCTCGCAGTCGGCCCACAGCTCACCCGCGGCCAGCTCTTCCTCGGGGCGCCCCAGCGCCAGCACGCACAGGGGCGCGTCGGCCAGCTTCTGCAGCGCGTGGTGCAGCAGCTCGCGCGAGGGCCTGTCGCCGTGGTGGAAGTCGTCCAGCACCAGCAACAGCGGGCCTCGGCGCGTGGCCTCGCGCAGCCACGAGAGGGCGGCGCCGCGGATGGCGTCGGCCATGCTGGTCGCGTCCGTGCGCGCCGCGCGCAGCGCCTCGCTGGCCTCGCTCGGGAACGGCGCGCGCACCATCTCCGCCAAGAAGAACAGCGCGTCCTTCAGCGCGTCGCCGCTCAGGTACGTGCCCAGGAAGCGCGCCAGCTTCAGCTGCTTGGCCGCGATCGGCTCGGCCTCGCGCACGCCCGCCGCGCGACGCAAGAGGTCGCCCATCACGCCATACGGCGCCCCCACGCGCGTGGCGTCGGCGCGCCCCTCCCACACGCACGGCACCGGGCGGTCAGGGTCGTCGCCGCGCAGCAGCTCGTCGCACACCTCGCGCAGCAGCCGCGTCTTGCCCGCGCCGGCGCCGCCCACGACGATCATGGCGCGCGCCACGCTGTCCTCGACGCACTGCTCGTAGAGCGACGTCACGCGCTGCACCTCGCGCCGGCGACCCACGCAGGGCACATCCACGCCCAACAGACGCCGGCTGGCCGCACGGTCCACGCTCATGTCCACCAGCTCGAAGCGCTCGCGCGTGAGCGGGCGGCACTCGAAGCGCGGCCCCAGCAGGCCCTCCACCACGGCGTCCACCAGCACGCCCGCGCTCGCCTTCGCGCCCTCTGCGCCACCGCCGTCGCCCTCGCCAGCCCCCTCGCCACGGTGCAGCATCTGCGCGCCCCGCTCCAGGGCGTCGCCCAGGGGCACCACGCTGCTCACCAGCGAGTGCGCGGCCACCACCGCGATGGGGCGCCCGGCCACCACGCCGCGCAGCGCGAGGGCACAGCGCGCCGCCCGCTGCGCTTGGTCCGTCGGCAGCTGACCCGGGAACGACGCCACCATCGTTCCGTCGGCCAGCAGCTCCGCGTGCCCCCCGTGCTGCCGCACCACGTCCAAGAGCGGGGCGCGCGCGTCCAGGCCCGCGCCCGAGGCCAGCGTTGGCGCGAACATGGCGACCTCCTCGCGCGGGTCTCCTTCGCCCCCCACCAACACGACGCACGCCAGGCGCCGCTCGGCGTCTCCCAGCGCCGCAGCCCGCACCCGCTGACGGCTCGGCGCGCCGCTGGGCACTGGCCCCAGGGCATCCAGCGCCGCCAGCACCGCGGCCGCGTCGGGCAGCCGCTGCTGCGGGTCACGCGCCAGCATGTCGTGCACCAGGGCGGCCACGTCGGCGGGCAGCCCCGCCACCAAGTCGTGAATGGGCGGAGGCTCCTCCAGCAGGATCTTCGCCAGCACGGCCAGCGCGCTCTGCCCCTCGAGCGGCGGGCGCCCCGACAGCAGCTGGTAGAGCACGGCGCCCAGCGAGTAGATGTCCACGCGCTGGTCCAGCGCCTTGGTGCCGCGCGCCTGCTCGGGGGCCATGAAGTGCGGCGTGCCGATGGTCTCGCCCGTGGCGGTGAGCGTCGCGGCCGGGCCCCCTTCCAGCCCCCCCCGCGCGATGCCGAAGTCCAGCAGCTTCACGCGCTCCGGGTCACCGTCCACCAGCAGCAGGTTGCTGGGCTTGATGTCGCGGTGGATCACGCCACGCGCGTGCGCCGCCGCCAACCCTCGGGCCGCGCCGCGCACCACCCGCAGCGCGTCGCCCACGCTGAGCTCCACCTCGTCTGGCGCGACCCCTTCGAGCCACTCCATCGCCAGCCAGGGCGTGCCGTCCTCTGGGAGCCCGTGCCCCACGTAGCCGACGATGTTGGGGTGCTCGAGCGCGGCCAGCACCAGCGCCTCTCGCTCGAAGCGCGCGCGCGCCGAGTCGCCGCTGAGCGTCAGCGTCTTCAGCGCCACGCGCGCGCCGGTGCGCTGGTCACGCGCGAGGTGAACCGCGCCCATTCCCCCGGCGCCCACGCTGCGCTCGAGCACGAACCGGTCTGCAAACGTCTCACCGGGCCTCATCGAGCGCCGAGCGTACCACCCTCCATTGGTCGCGTTCACAGCGAAGCCCGGTACGCCCGAGCGATGGCACGAGGGAACGCCTCGCTCTCCTGTTCGCCGAGCCGCAGCACCCCCGAGCGGAGCAGCTCCTGCGAGAGGAGTGCGGGGCGAACGCGTCGCACCTCGGAGGTGCGACGGCCGAGTCGATCGAGCGCATTCGCTGGGCCGCGCTCGAGTGCAGCGGTGAGCCTCGAAGCCCTGCGACAGGCAGTCGCGCGCGCCAAGCCCGACTGGGGCGACCTACTGGTGGCTGCCGACTTTGCGGTCGACCCGGACGCCCACCGACGCTGGTGGCCGGGCTGAGCGGACCGACGGACGTCGCTGCGATGCAGGCAGGCTCCGATGTCGCGCGATGGCGTGCGCGCGGACGCCTCGTGACGACTCGACGGCACCCGGTGCACGTGTTATTGAAAGTCACTTTCATCTTCAGAACAAGCTCTGTTCATGCGCCAACTCCTCGTACTCACTCTGCTTATCGCCATTGCGCCGCTGCCCGCCCAGGCCCAGCCACAGGCTCCCACGGCGCCCCCGACGTCCCCGGCGCCGACCCCCGCGCCAGCCGAAGAGGCGCCGCCCAGTGACTCGGAGGGCGAAGGCGAAGAGGATGAGGACGCCCCGGCGCC
The DNA here is from genome assembly GCA_020633055.1 of Sandaracinaceae bacterium. Taxonomy (NCBI): domain Bacteria; kingdom Pseudomonadati; phylum Myxococcota; order Polyangiales; family Sandaracinaceae; species Sandaracinaceae bacterium. The sequence continues at coordinate 14,445 of JACKEJ010000010.1, forward strand.
CAACCCTGAGCAGACGCCTGACGCCAACCAGGGAGAGGGCACTGCCGATGGCGATGGCACCGCAGACGGCGCCCCCGAGGACGACACGGCTGACGATGAAGGCGACGATGAGGGAGGCTTCGACTTCGCCGCGCTGTCGGAGGAGCTCGCCGACGAAGAGGCGGAGGGCGAGGGCGAGGGCGAGGGCGCGGAAGATGGAGAAGACGGCGACGAGGAAGAGGAAGAGGACGACGACGAGTGGACGGTCGGCACCTATCGCGTGCGCGCCCCCGTCGACCCCTTCCGCACCGGAGGGTCGGTCCAGCAGCTGAGCGCCGAGGTGCTCGACGCGTACGACTACGACGACATCAACAGCGCGCTCCAGCAGGTGCCCGGCGTGTACGTGCGCCAAGAAGACGGCTTCGGTCTGCGCCCGAACATCGGCCTGCGCGGCACCACGCCCGACCGCAGCCGCAAGGTGACGCTCATGGAGGACGGCGTGCTGTTCGGGCCCGCGCCCTACGCCGCGCCCGCCGCGTACTACTTCCCCATCTTCTCCCGCATGGTGGGCGTCGACATCTACAAGGGCCCCGCCGCGGTCCTCTTCGGACCCAACACCATCGCGGGCGCCATCAACCTGCGGACGCGCGAGATCCCCACCACGCCGGGCGGCGCGTTCGAGCTGTCCTACGGCCGCTTCCAGTACCGCCGCGCGCACTTCCACTACGGCGGCAGCACGCGCCACGCGGGCATCCTCTTCGAGGGCATCCACCTCGGCACCACGGGCTTCCGCGACATCGACCACGGCGACCCGGACAGCGGCTTCAACCGCAGCGAGTTCATGCTGCGCAGCTTCGTGCAGACCACGCCGGGCGAGCCCATCTTCCAGCGCCTCGAGCTCAAGCTGGGCTTCTCGCGCGAGCGCAGCAACGAGACGTACACGGGCCTCTCCGACGCCGACTTCCAGCAGAACCCCTACCGCCGCTACGCCGCCACCCAGCTCGACCGGATGATCTGGTGGCGCACCCAGGTGGAGCTGCGTCACCACCTGGTCATCGGCGAGCACGTCCAGCTGGTCACCACGGCCTACCGCCACGACTTCGAGCGCACCTGGCGCCGCCTCAACCGCTTCGTCGGCGAGCGCGACGGAACGGGGCCCTCGCTCTTCGACGTGCTCACCAACCCGACCGGCGCGCGCGACAGCTTCTACCGCGTGCTCTCCGGGCAGAACGACTCGTCCGACTTCGGGCCCGATCACGACCTGCTCGTGGTCGACAACGCGCGCGACTTCATCTCGCAGGGCATCCAGACCGAGCTGCACGCGAACTTCGGCCAGCGCGTGGAGCAGGAGCTGGTGATGGGCCTGCGGCTGCACTACGACGAGGTGAACCGCAACCACGTGGAGCACGCCTACTCGCTCACGCAGGGCTCCATGGTGCCGAACGGCGACGACCCGACCACCATCACGCGCAACATCGCGTCGGCCGTGGCGCTGGCCGCGCACGCCGCGTACTCCATGACCTACGCGGGCCTGACGCTGAAGCCCGGTTTCCGCGTGGAGAGCATCCGCGCCACGCTGCGCGAGCTGCTCGACAGCAGCGGGCCGCGCAGCTCGACACAGACCTACCTGGTGCTGCTGCCGGGCCTGGGCGCCACCTACGCGTTCACGGACCACTTCGCGGCGCTGGCGGGCGTGCACCGCGGCTTCAGCCCCCTCGGACCGGGCGCGGGCGACGACGTGAACGTCGAGACCTCCATCGCCTACGAGGCCGGCGTGCGCTACCTCGACGAGGACGCGGGCATCAACGCCGAGCTGATCGGCTTCGTGAACGACTATCAGGAGTTCGTCACCTCGTGTGGGGGTAGCGGCGGCTGCGACGCTTCGGACCTCGACCGGCAGTTCAACGCGGGCGACGTGCTGATCGGCGGCGTGGAGCTGCAAGCCACCTACAACCTCGACCTCGGGCACGACCTGACCCTGCCCATGCACCTGTCCTACACGTACACGCACGCGCGCTTCCGCACGACGTTCACCGAGTCCGCCGATCCGCAGCTGGGCAACGTGCACGTGGGCGACCCCGTGCCTTACGTGCCCGAGCACCAGTGGTCGCTCCAGCTGGGCCTCGAGGCCGCGGGCTGGGCAGTGCACACCTCCGGCACGTTCGTGGGCGAGATGCCCGAGATCGCTGACGACTCCATCCACACGGACCGCTACCTGATCGTGGACGTGACCGGCAGCTACCGCGTGCTGGACCGCTTCGACATCACGCTGCGCCTCGAGAACCTCACCAACGCCCAGCCGCTGGTGTCTCGCCGCCCCTTCGGCGCGCGCCCGTACCGCCCCTTCATGGTGCAGGTGGGCGTCGAAGTGGACCTCTGAGCGGAGGGGCACCCCCGGGGGTGCCCTTCGTCCTCAGTACTGGAACCGGCGCATGCTGATGTTCATCAGCAGGCCGATGCCCATCGCGATCGTGAGCACGGACGAGCCGCCGTAGCTGAACAGCGGCAGCGTCATGCCCACGACGGGCAGCATGCCGGAGACCATCCCGAGGTTGATGACCGACTGCCAGAAGATGAGCGCGGACACACCGACCGCGCAGACGGCGCCGAAGCGGTCCTTGGCCTGCGACGCGATGCGCAGCCCCCACAGCACCAGGAACAGGTAGAGCCCGAGCAGCAGCATGGTGCCCAAGAGGCCCTGCTCCTCGGCCCAGACCGAGAAGGGGAAGTCCGAGTGCTGGTCCGGCAGGAAGCCGAACTGGTTCTGCGTGCCCTCCATGTAGCCCTTGCCCCAGAAGCCGCCGCTGCCGATGGAGACCAGGCTCTGGTGCGTGTGCCAGCCCGCGTCCTGGATGTCCTGCTCGCCCGTGAACTGAGCCATGAACGAGAGGATGCGGCCCTTCTGGTAGTCGCGCAGCGCGTAGCGCCAGGTGAGCGGGGCGCTGGCCACGAACACCGCGAAGAGCGTGAACAAGGAGCGCCACTTGAGCTGCGTGAGCACCATGATGGTGCCGAAGATGAACGCGCAGATCAGCGCCGTGCCGAGGTCCGGCTGCGCCAGGATGAGCCCCATGGGCACGGCCAGGATCAGCCCCGGGATGATGAGGTCCTTCAGGGCGCGACCGTCCGTCTTCGTGTCGTCGTGCAGGAACTTCGCGAGCGCAACGATGAGCGCCACCTTCATGAGCTCGCTGGGCTGCAGCGAGAAGGTGCCGATGGGGATCCAGCGCGTGCTGCCGCGGATGCTGCGGCCCAGGAGGAAGACCAGCACCAGCAGCACCACGCCGCCGCCGTACGCGAACCAGCCGAAGCGTTCGAAGTGGCGGTAGTCGACGGCAGCCACCAGCGTGCCGACGCCGGCCCCGAGCGTGAGCCAGTAGATCTGCTGGATGTACAGGTCCGAGTACTGCCGGTTGGCGCTGGTGGCGCTGTACAGGTTGATCACGCCCAGGATGGCGATCGACATGACGCACACGAAGAGCGGCCAGTCGAAGGTCTCACGGAGTCCGCGTCCGAGGGCCATGGCTAGCGTCCCCCTCGGGCAGCCCGGCCTCGACGGGCCGGCGTTCCGCGTCTCGCGCCGCCGCTCTCACTGCCTCGCGCGGGCTCGGTGCGCGGCACGCTGCCCGCCAGGTACTCCTGCAGGATACGCGTGGCGATGGGCGCCGCGTTACGACCGCCAGCGCCGCCGTGCTCGACGAGCACCACGATGGCCACCTGCGGATCTTCCGAGGGCGCGAAGCCCGCGAACCACGCGTGCGACTGGCGGAAGTAGGCGGCGCGCCGCGCGTCACCCGAGCGCTGGCTGCCGGGCGCGACCTCGGCCGTGCCCGTCTTACCGCTGATGGACACGCCGCCCGCGATGAGCGCGCCGTACGCGGTACCCTCTTCGTCGTTGACGACGCCCCGCAGCGCCTCGGCGTTGAAGGCCAGGTGCTCTGGGTCGATGCCCAGGCGGCGGCGCACGTGCGGCTCGGGCTCTTCCACCACCGCTCCGTCGGGCGTCTCGATGCGCTCGATGAGCTGCGGCGCATAGAGCACGCCGCCGTTCGCCAGCGCGGCGTACGCGAGGGCCAGCTGCAGCAGCGTCACGCGCGTGTTTCCCTGACCGATGGCGGTGTTGAGCGTGTAGCCCACGCGGAACTGACCGTAGTGCTCCTCGTACCACTCGCGCGACGCGAGGAACCCGCGCGCCTCGCTGTTGATGCCGATGCCCGTGCGCTCGGCCAGGCCGAAGTCGCGTGCGTAACGGTTGAGGCGGTCGAGGCCCACGCGCTCGGCCAGGGCCCAGAAGTAGACGTTGCACGACTGCACGAGGGCGGAGCGCATGTCCACGTCCTCGTGCCGCGCCGTGCAGCGCATGCGCTGCCGACCGATGGTGAGCGAGCCCTCGCAGAAGACGCGCTCGCGCGGGTCCATGGCGCCCTCTTGCAGCGCGGAGAGCGCGCTGAAGGGCTTGAACGTGGAGCCCGGGAAGAATGTGTCGTAGATGGTCTTGTCGATCAGGGGCCGGTGCGGGTTCTCGACCAGCTCGTTGTAGCGCTCCTGCGACATGCGCCCGGTGAGCTCGTTCAGGTCGTACGAAGGCTTCGAGTACAGCGCGCGGATGCGCCCCGAGTGCACGTCCACCACGACGACACCACCAGACGGATGCCCCTGGAACGCCCGCTGCGCCATGCGCATGAGCTCCATGTCGAGCGTGAGCACCACGTCGTGGCCCGGCACGGCGGGCCGGTGCATCTCCCCCTCGAGCTGCGGCGCCTCCTGCTCGCTCAGCCGCCGGCCGCGCGCGTTGACCATCACGTGCCGGAAGCCGCGCCGACCACGCAGCACGCTCTCCAAGCTGCGCTCGATGCCCATGCGACCCAGTCGGTCGCCCGCGCGGTAGTAGTTCTGGTCGGCGAGGCGCTCGAGGTCCTCGGCGCTCACCTCGTTCAGGTAGCCCACCGTGTGCGCACCGAGCGCGCCGAAGGCGTACTGCCGCACCGGCCCTGCCACGACGTCGATGCCAGGCAGGTCGGGCCCGTGTTCCTCGAGCGCCGCCACCTGGTCGCGCGTCACGTCTGCGAAGGCGCGGATCTGGTGCGACCGCCTGCGCACGTCCACGGTCTGGATGCGGCGCCGGAAGGCCTGCGCATCCTCGGCCGTGAGCCCCATCAAACTGGTGGTGAGCTCGATCTGCTCGTCCGACAGCAGCGACGGTGTCGCGTAGACCGTGTACGACGCCCGGTTGGTGGCGATGGTCTGCCCGCGCGTGTCGCGGATGATGCCACGTGTGGCGCGCTCCGTGAGCGTCTTGGTGATGTTGTCGAGGGACGCCGCGGACCACTCGTCGGCCTGCACCACCTGCAGCGACAGCATGCGCACCATGAGCGCGCCGTAGGCGAGGAACGCCACGAGCGCGAACCACTTGTAGCGCTTGCGGAACTCGCCGACCTCGCGGCGCTGGGAGAGCATGATCATGCGCTGGCCGTCTCCCTGCGGCCGGTCGCCGTGTCCTCGATGGCGCGCATCGTCGCGAACACCGCGGGGGACACGATGGCCGTCATCAAGGCTGTCGACACCGTGCTGAACACCAGGAGGCGCGAGCCCCCCTCGACTGCGAAGGGCGCCTCAGCCTCGAACACGGAGCGCACGCCCGTAGTGGCCAAGCCGAACAGGATGGACGCGACGAAGGTGAGGCCCACCTGAAACCACGGACCACGCAGAAACACGCGCAGCCCCATACCGCGCACGATGAAGTACGTGGCCACGGTGAGGAAGGTGTGGACGCTCATGGGCAGGCCCGTGAAGTGGTCCGAGAGGTAGCCGATGACGAACGCGATGACGGCCCCGCGCAGCAGCTTCACGTCGGGCGACACCCCCACGAAGATCGCGATCGGCAGCACCAGCTGCGGCGTGAAGGCGCCGAACGCGAACGCCCGCCACATGACCGACCGCAGCAGCAAGAGCGCGAAGCCCAGCGCCACGATCAGGACGCTGCGGGCCACCACGCTCATCGACGCCCCTCCAGCTCCACGTCGGGCACGTCGGCCGAGCGCTCGTCGGCGGTCTGCTCCCGCGACCCACTGGTCAAGATGAGCACCTCCTCGAGGGACGAGAAGTCCACGGACGGAGTGACCTCGGCCTGCTGGTAGAGGCCGAACTCGCGCCGCGTCACCTGCGTGACCTGCCCCACGAGGATGCTGGCCGGGAAGCGGTGGCCGAGGCCGCTGGTATAGACGTCGTCGCCCTCGCGGATCTCGTCGGTGCGCTCGAGGTACTCGATGCGGGCCGCGTAGCGGTTGCGCTCACCCGTCCCGCGGAGCATGCCGCGGGTGCCCGTGCGGGGGATGATGATGTCCACGGCGCTCTGCTGATCGACCGTCAGGCGCACGTCCGCGCGGTGGCCCGTGAGCCTCGACACCTGCCCCACCAATCCCTCGGAGGACACCACCGGCATACCCACGCGCACGCGGTCGCGCTCGCCCCGGTCCACGACCAGGCGCACGACGCGGAAGTACTCCGAGGTGTCTTTGCCGATCACTTGTGCGCTCACCGAGTCACCGCCGATGCGCGTCCGCAGCTCGAGCAGCTGCCGCAGGCGCTCGTTCTCGTGACCCAACAGCCGGAGCTGGCGGTTTTCTTCCCGATAGCGGGTGTTGTCGAGGCGCAGGCGCTCGTTCTCGCGGCCGACGTCCACCAGGTAGAAGTACTCCTGGATGACGGCGCCGACCGAGTCCGCCGCGCTCACCCCGGCCTCTTGCAGCCAGCCGCTCAGCTCGATGATGACCTTGTCGAGCGCGTTGACCTTCGACGGGTCCTTCAGGTTGGCCTGCAGGACGAGGAACGGCAGGATCAACAGCGCTACGGAGATCACCGCATCTCGAAACCGCCGAAGTGTATTCATGCGCCCTTCGGATCCCAGTCGGGAGCCCCGCCGTCGCCGCAGCGAGCGAGGTCAGCGGCTATTGGATCGTCACTTCCTTGAGCAGCCGCGGGTGGTCGAGGACCTTCCCCGAGCCCAGCACGACTGCGCTGATCGGATCGTCCGCCACCATCACGGGCAGGCCTGTCTCCTCGCGGAGCAGGACGTCCAGGTTGCGCAGGAGGGCGCCGCCCCCCGTGAGCACGATGCCCTTGTCGACGATGTCGGCCGAGAGCTCGGGCGGCGTGCGCTCGAGCGCCGTCATCACGGCCTCGACGATGGCGTTGATGGGCTCGCTGAGGGCGTCGCGGATCTCGTCGCCGTTGACCACCACGGTCTTGGGCACACCCGCGACCAGGTCGCGGCCCTTGACCTCCATGCTGAGGGTGTCTTCGCCGGCGTGGGCGTTGCCGATGGTGCACTTCACGCGCTCGGCGGTCTGCTCGCCCACCAGCAGGTTGTACTTGCGCTTCATGTACGCGACGATCGCGTCGTCCATCTTGTCGCCGCCGACGCGCACCGACTGCGAGTACACGATGCCGGCCAGCGAGATGACCGCCACCTCGGTGGTGCCGCCTCCGATGTCCACGACCATGTTGCCGCTGGGCTCGGTGATGGGCAGGCCTGCACCGATGGCGGCCGCCATGGGCTCCTCGATGAGGTAGACCTCGCGGGCACGAGCGCCCTCGGCGGCTTCCTTGACGGCGCGCTTCTCCACCTCGGTGATGCCGAAGGGGACGCAGATGATGATGCGGGGACGCACCAGGGTGCTGCGGTTGTGCGCCTTGTTGATGAAGTAGCGCAGCATCGCCTCGGTGATCTCGAAGTCGGCGATGACGCCATCACGGAGGGGACGCACGGCCACCACGGAGCCGGGGGTGCGCCCGAGCATCTCCTTGGCCGCCTTGCCCACCTCGAGCACCTTCTTGCCGCCGCGCGGGTCGCGCTGTACCGCAACGACCGAGGGCTCACAGCTGACGATGCCACGGCCCTTGACGTAGATGAGCGTCGTGGCCGTGCCAAGGTCGATGGCGAGGTCGTTGGAGAAGAGTCCGTATAGCCAGTCGAATAGCATCGGGACGAACCTGCGAGCCGCGGGGCTCGCCTAGAGGACAGTACAATGGGGGTGAAAGACCGGGGTTCGGTGCAAGGGTGGGGTCAGGCCAGCCCGTGGTCGACCCAAACCCACGGCGTGCGTTCTTTCATCCACGAACGCGGGAGAATGGTCTTAACAGATCGGTTGGGGTCGATCAAGGAGCCGCCTGGGACACGCAGGGGAGTCCCGGGCGGCCGGGTGTCGGATGGCCGACACCCAGAATGTCACGAGAATCTGGCTCGAGGAGCGGGCCAGAGCCCCGATGATACGCGGGGTCGCCATGTTGTGCGAATATGTCGCACAACATCCTTCATGTAGGGTTCCGTGGACGAGCCGCGGCGGGCATCATGAGTGATCTGACCTTCCTGCAAACTCTGACCCAAGGATGACGCGCCTCACGGTTCCCATAGCCAGATGACGACCCAAGACGACGAGCGCGGCCCACAGGGGGCAGAGGCGCGCGGCCGCGAGGCGGCCGAGCTGGTCGCGGCCGCGAAGGCCGGGGACCAGCGCGCGTTCGAGGCGCTCGTCATTCGCTATAGGCCCCGCATCTACGCCTTGGCGCTGCACCTCACGGGGAGCCCGTCCGACGCCGACGACATCACGCAAGACGCCTTCCTACGCGCCTACGCACGGCTGCCCGAGTTCGAGGGCCGCAGCCAGTTCTTCACGTGGCTGTACCGCATCGCGCTGCACCGCGCGCTCAACATCAAGCGCAACCGCGGGCGCCGCCCCACCACGCCCCTCGACGACCCACGCATCACCGCCGCCGTCGCCGTGGACGCGGCCGGCGACCCGGCGCGCACGCTGGAGCTCCAGGAGGCCTATGGGCACCTGCTGGCCGCGTTCGACCGGCTCAGCCCGATGCTGCGCACCACCGTCGTGCTGACCACGCTGCAGGGGCTCAACTACAGCGAGGCGGCCGTCGTGCTCGACACCACCGAGGGCACCATCGCGTGGCGCGTGCACGAGGCGCGCAAGAAACTGCGCGACGAGATGACCCGCCTGCTCAAGGACCCCACGCCGGTGGAGGCCAAGCGCCGGGCGCGGCGCATCAGCCACATGCGCGATAGGCCCGAGATGTGGACGGCCGCCATCGGCCAGCTGCTGGGTGACGGCAACGGTCACGTCGCGTAGCGTGCGCGCATGTCGGCCTCCCCCGCCTCGCCTCCCGGCGCGCTGACGCGCGCTGCGCTGCTCGACCTGATCGCCGGTGACCCCGCGCTCACGACCATCATGGAGCGCGTGGCGCCGCGGCTCGCGGGAGACTCGGGGCACGACGTGGAGCACGCTCTGCGCGTGGCGCGTGCTGGCCTCCAGCTGGGCGAAGGGCATGTGGACGAACGCGAGATGATCGCCGCCGCGCTGCTGCACGACGTGGTGAACCTCCCCAAGGATCACCCAGACCGCGCGCTGGCGAGCGAGCAGAGCGCGGCGATGGCGCGCACGTGGCTGCTGGAGCTCGGCTTCGCGCCCGAGGCAGCGGCGCGCGTGGGCGACGCGGTGCGCACGCACAGCTTCAGCCGGGGCGAGGCACCCACTTCGGCGCTCGGCGACGCCCTGCAGGACGCAGACCGGCTCGAGGCGCTCGGGGTGATCGGGGTGTTCCGCACCATTTCGACCGGCACGCACATGGGCGCGAACTACTTTCACGCCAGCGACCCATGGGCCGTCGAGCGCGCGCTCGACGACAAGCGCTACAGCGTGGACCACTTCTTCACCAAGCTGTTCGGGCTGGCGGAGACCATGCGTACCGACGCCGGCCGAGCGGAAGCCACGCGGCGCGCGGACGTCATGCGCACGCTGCTGACCCAGCTGGGCCGGGAGCTGGGCGTGCCGCTTCAGGACTGAGAGGCTCTCGGCTGGGCGCGCTCCCCTCGGGCCGCGGCTTACGACTGCGCTCGCCGCGTCTCGGCTCGCTTCAACGCCGAGGGGCGCAGCGCACCGGACGCTCGCCCTGATAGTCCACCCGCAGGTGGGCCGGGTCGAAGAGCGCGGGCGAACGTCCGTCGATGCTCCCCCCGCGCTCGGACAGCAGCTGGGCGATGCGGTCGCGCATCGGAGGGCCAGCCTCGATGGTCACCGCGCCCTCCGCGCGCAGCCTGCCAAACGCGTGGCGGTCGCCCGTCGCCAGAAAGTCGTTGGTGACCATCTGCAGCGCGCGCGAGTCGGGGACGGACCGCCCGCGCGCGTCGAGGAGCTGCACGGTGAGCGCCCCGTGCGCGCAGCGGGCCCGCACGCGCATCCCGCTGAGCAGGAGCAGGCCGTTGTCGGAGCCGAGGTTGGCCTCGTACATCTCGCGCACCTCGCGCGCGGACATGCGCACCAGCGCGAAGCGGTTGTCGAAGGGGATGGCCTCGTACAGCTCTCCGTACGTGAGCGGCCCCGCCGCGATGGAGTGCCGCACCCCCCCCGCGTTCAGCACGGCCAAGTCGGACGCCGGATAGAGCGCGAGCATGAGGTCCGTGAGCAGGTTCCCGAGCGGCCCCTCGTCGCGGTGGCGGCGCTGCAGGGGCACGGGCACCTCCACGCCGAGCGGACGCGCCCGCAGCTGCTCGGCGTTGGCCAGCGCGTCACGCGTGGCGGCGAGGACGCCCTCGTGCGGCGTGACGAGCGCCCCCTCGTACTCGCCCGTCTCGCACTCATCGAGCGTGCCGTGTTCGTTCCGGCAGATGAAACGCGGCGGGTAGAGCCGTACATCGGGCGCGCCACCGCCGGGCACCAGTGTCAGGTCCGCGCGTCCGAACGCCGCCCCGTTGGCGTAGCTCTCGATGATGGGGACGCCATGGACGACGTGCGCGATCCCCGCGTGCGAGTGACCCGCGACCACCAAGTCGACGACGCCCGGCCCCAGCTCGCGCGCCAGCCCGAAGATCTCCTCGTCGGGATCGCAGCTGCGCAGGTCGTGCGGGTCGTCGAAGCTGCCGCAGCGCCCGCCCGCGTGGACCGTCAGGAGCACCACCTGCGCCCCTGCCGCGCGCAGTGTCGCTGCGGCTTCCTTCACGGCGGGTGCCAGCGGCATGACCTCGAGGTCCCGCACGTTGTCGGCCAGCGTGGACTCGAGCGCCTCGGCCGTGGTCCCGCCGATGACGCCCACCTTCACGCCTGCGGTGTGCGTGTCGTCGAGCATCACGAAGGGGCGCACGCCGGGCCAGTCGAGCGGGCGCCCGTCGCGGTAGCGCAGGTTCGCCACCAGCAGCGGGAAGCGCATCTCGGCCACGCGCGCGCGCAGGGCACCGCGGGGGTCCTGGTCGGCGCGGCTGGGTGTGGCGTCCGAGCCCTCGGGGCCGTAGTCGAACTCGTGGTTACCGAGCGCGGCCGCGTCGTAGCGGAGCGCATTGAAGGCCGCCACCATGGGCGCGCCCTCGGCCATGTTGGACTCGAGCGTGCCCTGGAACATGTCTCCCGCGTCGAGGAGAACGACGGCGCCCCCATCGCGCTCACGTGCGCGCCGCAGGTTCGCGACGTATCCACCGACGACCGCCATACGGCCGACGCGCCCGTGGACATCGTTCGTCCCGATGACGCTCAGCGTGACGGGGCCCGGCGCTTCGGGCGGGGCCTCCGGCTCGGGCGGCGCTGCGTTCTCGGGCTCCCGCACGGCCGCAGCGGGCCGCGAACACCCGGGCAGGCCGAGCAGCGACGAGAGCACCGCGAGGAGCTGGAAGAGCAGGAGGAGCGCAGAGGTGTGCGGGCGCGCGCGCATGCGCTGCCGATGGTAGCTGCGCACGCGCCAGATGCCCAAGCGGCCGTGTCCCGCGCCCGCGTTCAGAGGCGCGCCGGGCGCTGCGGCGCGTAGGCACAGCAGCCAGGTGGGCAGCGCGCGGGCAGCGCTGGAGCATCCCCCAGAACGCGCGGCGTCGCCTGCCCGAGCCCCTCCTGGATGAGCTCGCGCAACGCGCTGACGAACAGCGGGTGCGTGCCCACGGTCGCGGCGCGCACGAAGCGGACCCCCAGCCTCTCGGCCGCGAGGCGCGCCTCCTCGTCGAGGTCCCACAACACCTCCACGTGGTCGGAGAGGAAGCCAATGGGCACCACCACGACCGGCCCTACACCGCGTGCCGCGAGGGCCTCGAGGTGGTCGCATACGTCGGGCTCCAGCCACGGCACCTGCGGCGGCCCGGAGCGGCTCTGGTAGACCACCTCGTGGGAGGCCGCGTCGAGCGCACGGGCGACCATCCCTGCGGCGCTCACCAGCTGCGCCTCGTACGCGCAGGTCGCGGCCATGGCGGTGGGGATGCTGTGCGCGGTGAACAGCAGGTGTGCCCTGCCCCGCTCGTCGTCGTTCAGCGTGGCCAGCGCTTCGCGCGTGCGCTCGACGACGGCACCGAGGAACCCCGGGTGGTTGTAGAAGGGGCGCACCTTGTCGACGACGGGCGCGCCCTCGCCCACCTCGGCCTGCGCGGCTGCGACGTTCTCTTGGTACTGCCGGCACCCGCTGTAGCTGCTGAACGCGCTGGTGAACACGGCCAGCGCGCGCTGCACGCCGTCGGCCCGCATGGCGCGCAGGGTGTCGGGCAGCAGCGGGTGCCAGTTGCGGTTGCCCCAGTAGATGGGCAGCGACACGCCGTGGGCGTCCAGCTCGACGCGCAGCGCGGCGATGAGCGCGCGGCAGTGATCGTTGATGGGGCTCTTGCCGCCGAAGTGCTGGTAGTGCTCGGCGACGGCGAGCAGGCGCTCGCGAGGCACGGGCTTGCCGCGCGTCACGTTCTCCAAGAAGGGCAACACGTCGTCCGGACCCTCGGGGCCGCCGAAGGACACGAGCAGGATGGCGTCGACGGGAGGGGTGCTGGGGTCAGTGGGCATGGCGCAGTTGGTACACGAGCGCGTCCATCGTGACGCGCGGGTTGGCGTTGCGGTCGAGCCCCTCGAACACCGAGGTGATGGCCTCGACACGGGCGGCCGCGCGCCTCGCGCCGAGCGTGCGGGCGCGCGCTTCGATCTCGTCGGCCACGTGCCGGAACGCAAGCTGCTCGCGCCCCGCGCCGAGCGCGGAGGCCGCGAGGTCGCGGTAGAAGGCGACGAGCGTGTCGAGGCCCAGCTGCACGTCGGGCTCGGCCGCGAGCGCCGCGGCGGCGTCCACGTAGTCGCCCACGCGTGCGCCGCGGGTGACGTCGTCCACCTGGAAGGCCAGCTGCAGCAAGCGCTCGGCGACGCCCTCCTCGGTGAGCCGCAGCGCGCGCTCGGCGCTCCCGCCGGCGAGCGCGATGGCGGGTCCACGCACCGCCTCGGACACGTCGTGCTTGGCCAGGATGGCGTCCATCTCCTCGTAGGGCAGCGGATAGAAGCGCACGCGCTGACAGCGTGAGCGGATGGTGGAGAGGAGCTTGTCGGGGCGCTCGGCCAGCAGCACGAAGTGCACCGACGGGCGCGGCTCCTCGAGCGTCTTGAGCAGCGCGTTGGCGGCGCCCGGGTGCGTCTCGGGGAACGACACGTCGGCGCGCGGGAAGATGAAGAACGTGGCCCCGGCCTCGAACGGCGCGTACTGCGCCAGCGGGAGGATCTCCTCGCGCAGGTACTGCACCTGCACGTTGCCCTTCCCCTCCTCGCGCGGCTCGAAGACGCGCACGTCGGGGTGGTTGCCGTGGTCCACGCGCTCGAGGGCGTCGCGGCCCGCGCCCAGGCGCGCGAGCTGCGTCTTGGCGAGCGCGATGGCGGCCAGTTGCTTGCCCACTCCTGCTGGCCCCTCGAACAAGTAAGAGGACGCCACCCGACCGCCCTCGAGCGCCGACGACAGCACGGACAGCGCGTGGGGTTGCGCATGGATGCCCTCGAAGTGGCCCCGCCCGCGGTCGAACGCGGCGTCGCGCGTCACGCGGGGAGCCTCGGCACGCCGAACAGCGCGAGCCCCAGGGACTCGACCGCGCGCACCACGTCGGCCGCGTTGAGCACGTCGGGCTCCACGAACGCCTGCATCACGAGCCCGTCCAGCAGGCCGATGATGATGCGCGGCAAGATCTCCATGGAGATGGCGGGCTTGATGCCCACGCGGTCGAGCTCGCCGCTCAGGTAGACGTAGATCTGCTCGGCGGCGAGGCGATAGTAGTCCGCCAGGTGCGGGCGCAGGTTGTCGTCGTAGAGGCTCTGCGCGAGCAGGTCGGCCACCACCAGCGCCTCGTCGGTGCGCTCGGCGCGCGCCTTCCACAGCTCTTCGAGGCTGTTGTGGAGCGACTGCAGGGGGTCACCGCCCGAGCTCCACGCGGCGATGGTGCGCTGCTGCACGGCGTCGGTGGCGGTGGTGAGCACCACCTCGATGAGCGACTCTTTGGTGGGGAAGTGGTAGTGAACCGCGCCTTTGCTCATGCCCGCTTCACGCGCGATGTCCATGAGGCTGGTGCGCGCGTACCCCTGCCGCGCGAGCACCCGGATGGCCGCTTGCACGATCTGAGACGAGCTCACGGCCGACTTCTTGTACCGCATGGGCCAAACCTGCCGCGCGAGTCCACCCTGCGTCAACCAGCTTGCGCGCTGGCCGCGGATCTCGCGCGTCTGTGGCTCGCTCGCGGCGGTGGTGACGTTGCAGGGGGGATCGTGGACGGGAGAGGGGACTGCCGGTCACGGGCCCGGTCGCGCAGGCGCTCCCTGTGGTGCCTCCCCCGTTTCGGCGCGCCAAGGCGCTTGAAACGGGCCCCCCCCAACGCCCGTGGCCGGCAGTCCCCTCTCCCTCCGCGACGTCCTTGGCGCGACGTGCGCGCCGGGAGTTGGAACGACGCGCGAGGTCCGCTTGGGGCGAGGAAGGCTCGCCTGGGCGCGGCTGTTGGCGGCGGGGACTCGAGAGAGCGTGTGTGGGGCCTCGAGCGCGCGCAACGGTTGACGCGAGGTCCGCTTGGGGCTTGGAAGGCTCGCCTGGGCGCGACGGTTGGCGGATGGGACTCGAGAGAGTGTGTGGTGCTGGGGATTGCGCGACGGTTGGCGGGGCTGGATCAGTCAGGGGTGGTGGGCGGGAGGGGGCGGGCGGCGCTGCGGGAGGACTGTTCGGTGTCGCGGGGGAGGAGGCTCTCGAGGTGCCAGGCGTGGAGGTGGAGTTTGCGGCGGCTCTCGGCGACCCAGCTGGAGTAGCGCCAGAGGAGCGCGGAGACGACGAGGCTCGCGGCGAGGAAGAGTGCCATCAGGCCGCCTCGGGTGGCGGCCTCGGGGATCTCCATCATGCGGGGGAAGGCGACCATCAGGCCGTTCTCGAAGGTGTAGGCGGGCGGGCCGCCGAGGCCCAACCAGTCGAGGGTGGCGGGCACGAGCCAGGCGAGGGTGACCATGCCGATGATGAGCGCGCGGTACCAGCCCAGCCAGTGCGCGGTGGCCACCAGGGATGCAAAGCCGATGGCGAGCACGGGCGGCACGACGAGCGGGCCGACGATCTGCGAGAAGCCCGCGATGGCGACGCACACGGGGACGCACAAGAGGACCATGTCGCGGCGGGTGATGTCCTTGCGGACGGCGGTGACGAACAGGCCGAAGAGTCCTGCGACAGCCAGCGCCACGAGGATCACCGCGACCGACGCGTACGAGCGGATGGCCCCGAGCAGCGGCAGGAACACGGAGCACACCACCACGCCCAGGAGCGCGAGTGAGGCCAATCGCACGCCCTCGACGAGCTCCTTCAGCACGACCGCCTCGTTGGCCGCGAACACCTCGGCGGGCATCTCCTTCGGCGCCTCGAGCATCATGTGCGCCAGCAGCGTGGCCGCGTCCTGGTCGCGGGGGTTGAGGGCCAGCGCGCGGCCGGCCTCGGCGAAAGCTTGCTGGCGCAGCTCGGCGTCCACCCCGCCGCCCTCACGAAGGCGTCGGGCCGCGTCACGGGCCTGCTCCACGTGGGCCTGGGCCAGCTCCTCGCGCAGCCGGTCGTCTCGGTCACCGTCCAAGAACGCTTGGACGGCATCGTGCAGCTCGCGCGCGGTCTGGAAGCGCGCTGCCGGATCTACCGCCGTGGCGCGCACACAGATCGCGTCCAGCTCGGGCGGGATGCCCCGGTCGGGGGTGCGCACCGAGGCGCGCGCGTCGACCCCCGCCAGCGTCGAGCGACGCCGGTCCATCGCCGAAGCGAAGCGGTGCAGGGGCTGCAGCGTGAGCATCTGGAACAGGATGCAACCCAGCGAGTAGATGTCCGCGCGCGCGTCCACGTCGCTGCTGTCGCGGTACTGCTCGGGGGCCATGTAACCCGGGGTGCCCAGCACCTCGTTGGCCATGGTCTGACTGTCGGACACCGTGCCCCGTCCGGGCAGCAGGTCGACGTCCGCGTCGCTGCCCACCTTGGCGATGCCCCAGTCCAGCACGTAGACCTCGCCAAACGTCCCGAACATGATGTTGGGGGGCTTGATGTCTCGGTGCACTACGCCGCGGCTGTGTGCGTAGTGCAGCGCCAGGCAGAACTGCTGGAAGTTGCTGAGCAGGCGCTGCAGCGAATACGTCGCCGTGATCTCCGCGTCTCCTTCGCGCAGCAAGCGGAACACGTCGGTCAGCGTCACACCCGCGACACGCCGCATGCTGAAGTACGGGTGGTCGCGCTCGTCCCAGTCGAGGTCGTAGACCGGCACGATCGAGGGATGCTCGAGCTGCGCCTGGACGCGCGCCTCCCGCAAGAAACGCGCACGCAGCTCCGGTGTGCGCGCCGCGTCGGGGACCATGGACTTGATCGCGACCGTACGCCCCACGCGTCCGTCGTGCGCTCGGTGCACCTCGCCCATGCCACCCGCGCCCAGCACTTCGTGCCCGTGGTAGCGCGGCTCCTCGCGCTGAGGCCCTTCGACGCCGGCAGAGATCGGGTCCAGCGACCCAGGCGGAAACAGCAGCGGCAGCGGCCGCCCACCCACCAGGCGACGGGTCGAGTCGACGGGGCTCTGCGTGTCCTGATCGTCGTCGTCGGTGAGCTCGCGTTCCGTGTTCATGAGGCTCGGGTCCACACGATACTCCAATCAGCCGAAACGCGTGTACATGCTGGTCGTCCCCGCGAGCACTCGGTCTCAGCCCGCCGCAAGGATGGCGCGCGCAGTGCGTCGGGCGAGCGCCATGCAGGTCCACATCGGGTTGGCACCGACCGCCGTGGGGAACGCCGACGTGTCTCCCACCCACACCCCCCGGGTCCCGTGCAGCTGCCCGTCGGGGTCCGCGACGGAGGTCGTCGAGCAGGTGCCCATCCGGGCAGACCCCATCTGATGGGCACAGAAAGGGACGCGACCGCCTGGCCCGAGGGGCACGTCGCGCGCGGCGGCGGCGGCACGCTCCACGTCGTCGCCCCTCCGGAAGACGGGACGCGGCAGCGCGTAGTCGTAGATCTCCTTCGCGCCAGCAGCCGCATGGAGCCGGATCATGTCGGCCACGCCGCGTACGATCAGCTCACGGTCCACGGGGTCGTCCCCAGGCCAGCTGACCTGCGCCTCCCCCGCCGCATCGAGCCGCACGCAGCCGCTGCCGTGGTCGCGGACCACCGCGACGGAGCCTGCCGTGTAGGCCTGCTGGGCGAGCACCATCTTGTGCTGTCGCGCGGACGCCCAAGGGAAGCTCGCGGCTGTGAGCCCCGGGTGGAAGTGCCCCGCCTCGATGAGGTAGCCATGTCCTTCCACGACGCGCGCAAACTCGTCCACCACGGCGGTCATGGGGCCGCCCCACCAGCCGCGCTGTACGCGGTCGTAAATGGCAAACACGGCCGGCGCAGGATGCACGCGCAGGAAGCGCCCCGCAGCGGGACCACCCATGCCGGACCGCAAGAGCAACGCCGGTGTCTCGAGCGCGCCGCAGGCCACTACGACGGTCTTCGCGCGCACCGTGAGCGGCAGCTCGTCGCGTCCGACACGAACCCTCCCGCGCACGCCAGACGCCCTCCCCTGCGCCGTGAGCACCACATCGACGCGCGCGCCGACCACGACACGGGCCCCATGGGTCACCGCGTCGGGCAGCCACGTGCGCAGCGAGCCGAGCTTGGCGCCGCTGCGGTCCCCGAACGCCACGTGTCCTGCGGTGTGCGGCGAGTAGCGCGCCTCGTCCACGTTGCGCGCGGCTACATACGCGTGCAGACCGAGAGCCGCCGCGCCGTCGAACAACCGCTGATTGACGCCGTTCACGTCGCTGCAGGACGTGGTGATGCCAATGCGCTGGGCGACCGCGTCGAGGTCTCCCTGAAACTCGGCGCCGTCGAGCCCGCGGAGCCCGTGCTCGTGCGCCCACGTGTGTCGCACGTGCTCCGGAGGCTGGACGCAGTTCTGCCAGTTGATGGTGGAGCCGCCGCCGAGGGTTCGGCCCGCGAGCACGCCCAAGGTGCCTTCCACCGTGGACTGCGCTCCACCGCGCCAGTACATGCGCTCGAAGCCCGTTGCGTCGTCGCTGGGCATGTCCGCCTCGGGTACGAAGCCGCCCGCCTCGAGCACGATCACGCTGCGCCCGCCGGCGGCGAGCGTCGCGGCGACCACTCCCCCGCCGGAGCCGGAGCCCACCACCACGACATCGGCGTCGAGCGTCACGGCACCGGCGTTCACTTCCGGCGCAAACGGCGTCAGCGTGGGCGAGGCAACCTCCACCGGTGGAGGCCCCGGATAGCCCGTCTCGAGCCAGTTGGGGTTGCGTCCATCCGGGCCCACCGAGCCGTAGTGGTAGAACGCCGTCAGGGCCGCCAGCCCTGCGACGCCCGCCGCCGCGTCCGGCGAGCTCTTCCGCAGTGCGACCACCACCGCCTCGCGCGCCCTCTGAGGCATGCGTTCGAGCTGCAGCAGCGCGAGCCCGTCGAGCAACCTGCCGGTGGCCGTGAGGTCGGCAGGGCCCAAGGCCCGGGCCAAGTGAGCGGCGACGCGAGGGGCCACGTCGAGCTCCGAGGCGCGCCGCGCGAAGAAGCCGGTGGGGTCCTCCGCGCGTTCGCGAGGTGGACGCACGGGGCCCACGAACGTGTCGCACAAGGCCGCGAGACCGCGCTGTTGGCGCGCCGTGAAAGGCGATGAGGGCGTGGCTGACGTCATGGGCAGACTCGTCCGAGGGAGAGGTCCGACGCGCCTGCCGACGCGGTCGGTTGAAACAATGATACCGATCTTGTATCATACCCAAGACCTGCGCTCCAGCGGGAACCCCCACAGAATCCCATGAACTACTTCGTCACAGGTGCCACTGGCTTCGTCGGCCGCTTCTTGCTGGCTCAGCTGCTCGAGCGCCCCGACGCGCAGGTGTACGCGCTCGTCCGCCCGGCCTCCCAGGCTCGCTTCGTTGCGGGGCTCACGCGCTACGGAGATGCAGCAGCTCGGGTGCACTGCGTCCCAGGCGATCTCGCGCACCCCACCCTCGTCTTGGACCGCGCCGACCTGCCCGAACACATCGATCACGTCTTCCACCTGGCCGCCATCTACGACATGGCGATGAGCGAGGAGGAGGCGGCCGAGATCAACGAACGCGGCACGGAGCGCGTGGTCGACTTCGTGAACGGGCTCGAGGGCCCGGTGACGCTGCACCACGTGTCCAGCGTCGCGGTCGCGGGGCCGTTCGTTTCGGGCGTCTACCACGAGTCGGACTTCGACGTGGGGCAAGCGCTCGACCACCCCTACTACCAGAGCAAGTTCGAGGCGGAGCGCATCGTACGGACGCGCGCGACCGTGCCCGTGCGCGTGCTCCGTCCCGGCATCGTGGTCGGCGACTCGAAACGCGGCGAGTACGCCAAGATCGACGGCCCGTACTACTTCTTCGCGCTGGTGCGCCTGGTGGCCCGCTGGCTGCCGCGCTGGCTGCCGCTGCTGTGCATCGAAGGAGGGCGCATGCCGCTCGTCCCGGTGGACTACGTGGCGCGCGCCATGGTGGCCATCGCCCATGCGGCGCCAGCGGACGAGCAGACCAGCTCGTTCACGCTCGTCGCCCACGACCCGCCGAGCGTGGGCGCGCTGGTGCAGCGGCTCTTCGAGCTGGCGCATGGCCCGCGCGTGTTCCGCCTGCGCGTGCCCGTGCTGGCGCGCATCGCGAACCGGATGGCGCGCTTCGGGGGCCGCCTGGTGCCCGGGTGGCTCGCGCGCGCGGTGACGCGTGTCACGTCCATCCCCGCGTCGGTGTACAGCCAGGTCTTCACGCAGACGGTCTACGACGACAGCAACGCGCGCGCGCTGCTGGAGCCTCTCGGCGTGTCGTGCCCCCCCTTCGAGGAGTTCTCGGCGCCCATGTGGGAGGGCTGGGTGCGCGCGCAGTAGGGTCACCGCGCAGGTGGTCGCCAAGGGACCGGAATGCTGGTAACAGGCCCACTAGCAGTCCGTTCTCGGACGGCTAGCGAGACCGACCATGAAGCCCTTCTACGTCACCACCCCGATCTACTACGTCAACGACAAGCCCCACATCGGGCACGCCTACAGCACGGCCGCGGCGGACATGTTGGCGCGCTACCACCGGCTGCGCGGGCAGCCGACGCGCTTCCTGACGGGGCTCGACGAGCACGGCCTCAAGATCGAGCGGCGCGCCAAGGAGCTGGGGCAAGACCCACAGGCCTTCGTGGACTCCATGGTGCCCCCCTTCGAGGAGGCCTGGCAGCAGCTGGACATCACGAACGACGACTTCATCCGCACGACGTCGGCGCGCCACAAGGAGGCCACGCAGCGCTTCTGGAAGCTGCTGGAGGCCAAGGGCGACGTGTACCTCGACGACTACGAGGACTGGTACTGCGTCGGCTGCGAGAGCTTCAAGACCGAGAAGGAGCTGCTGGAGGGCAACATCTGCCCAGACCACAAGAAGCCCGTCGAGAAGATCCGCGAGCAGTGCTACTTCTTCCGGCTCTCCGCGTACACGGAGCCCCTGCTGAAGTTCTACGACGCCAACCCGGACTTCGTGAAGCCCGAGGGACGCTACAACGAGGTCAAGAGCTTCGTGCGTGCGGGCCTCAAGGACCTGAGCATCTCGCGCTCGAGCTTCTCGTGGGGCATCCCCGTCCCGGGCAAGCCAGAGCACGTGATGTACGTGTGGCTGGACGCGCTGGTGAACTACATATCGGCGCTGGGTGGCCCGGCCGAGCCGGGCGAGGCGCCGCTCTACGACCAGTTCTGGGGCCCGGACGCGGACGTGGTCCACATCGTGGGCAAGGACATCCTCCGCTTCCACACCATCTTCTGGCCCGCCTTCCTGATGAGCACGGGCCTGCGCGTGCCCTCGCAGGTGTGGGCGCACGGCTGGCTCACGGTGAACGGCGAGAAGATGAGCAAGGGGCTCGGCAACTTCTTGCCGCCCGCGCCCCTGGTGGAGGCCTTCGGCGCGGACGTGCTGCGCTACTACTTCCTGCGCGAGGTGAGCTTCGGGCAGGACGGGGACTTCAACCACAAGAACCTCATCGCCCGGTACAACAACGAGCTGGGCAACGGGCTCGGCAACCTGCTCAACCGCATCCTGCCGTTCCTGAAGAAGTTCGACGGCAAGGTGCCCGAGGTGGGCGCGCTCTCCGGGGCGGACGCGGCCCTGGCAGCGCAGGCCGAGGCGCTGGCCGCGCAGGTGCGCGACAACCTCGACGCCGTGCAGCTCAACCGTGCGCTGGACGCCATCAAGGAGCTGATCGACGCGGCGAACAAGTACGTGAACGACGAGGAGCCGTGGAACCTCAGTAAGGACGAGGCGAAGCTGGGGCGCCTGGCCGAGGTGTCGTACGTGACCCTCGAGTGCGTGCGCTTCTTGTCGGTCATGCTCGCTCCCGTGATGCCCAACAAGGCGAACGAGCTGCGCGCCCAACTCGGGCTCGCGCCCCTCGCGCCCGCGGTGGGCGTCGACGCGTGGCCGGCGCGCTTCGGCGAGCTGCCGGCGGGCACTGCGGTGGTGGCGGGTAAGCCCGTCTTCCCCAAGATCGACGCCAAGCAAGAGGCCGCGCTGCTCGAGCGGTTGGTGCCCGCGCCGCCCGCCGATGCAGCTCCCACGACAGAGACCAAGACCAAGGCCGACAAGCCCAAGAAGAAGCCCACGGCTGACGCTTCGAGCACGGACGCGCGGCTGGCGAAGCCCGAAGGCACCGAAGACGGGACCATCGAGTACGACGACTTCGCCAAGGTCGACCTGCGCGTGGGCCTCGTGCTGAGCGCCGAGAAGGTGCCCAAGAAGGACCGCCTGCTGCGGCTCGAGGTGGACCTGGGAGAGCCCGCGCCGCGCCAGATCGTCGCGGGCATCGCCGAGCACTTCACCCCGGAGCAGATGACCGGCCGACGCGTGGTGGTGGTCGCCAACCTGGCCCCCCGCAAGCTGGCCGGGCTGGTGTCGCAGGGCATGGTGCTGGCCACCGACACCCACGACGGGCTGCGTCTGCTGGCGGCGGCCGACGACGTGCCTCCCGGCACCCCCGCCAAGTAGGCCCCGCCGACGACGCGCCGCTCGGCTCTCCCGCCACGTCGGGCGTGTAACCACCAAGGCGCCTCGTGCGTGGTACCCCCATGGACCACGCACTCTCCCACCCCGCAGCCCCCGCCCTCCCCGCGGAGGCGCTGGGGCACGACGTCGTCCTCGTGGACGGCTACTGCATCTTCTGCAACCGGCTGGTGGCGCACATCGCACGGGCGGACCGCACGGGTCGCTTCTACTTCGTGCACATCCAGTCGGAGCTCGGGCAGACGCTGCTGCGCCGCAATGGCCACGACCCGAGCGACATCGACACGGTCTACCTGGTGACCGACGCCGGTGGCCCCAACGAGCGCCTGCACCTCGACGGCGCGGCGGGGCGCATCATCTGGCCCGCCCTGTACAGGGTGGCCTTCATGCTGCGCTTCGTGCCGCTGTTCCTGCTGAACCTGCAGTACCGTCTGTTCGCGCGCGTGCGCTACCGCCTGTTCGGCGCGAGTGACGTGTGCATCGTGCCCAGCGACGAGCTGCGCGCGCGTGTGCTTTCCGCGCCCCCGCTGTCTGCCGCGCTGCCGTCGGGCGCAGACTGACGCGGCGCACACCAGATGGCTCCGTGAGGAGCCCATCGCGTGCCTCGAGGCGTCGTGGGCGACGGTGAGCGCGTCAAACGAGACGCGACGGGCGCCGCTCACGAGGCCGCGGGCGGCGTGTAGCCCTGCTCGGACCACAGGTCCGCCAGCGTCGCGCGCAGCGCGCTCCCGACGTGCGCTTCCACCTCGTCGGCATCACCCAACGCCAGCGCCTCACACGCCAGCGGCGCCACCACGGCACGCTCGAGGCGCCGGAGGGTTGCGGCGGCGATGGGCAGGGCCGCGGGCTGGAGCGAGAGGTGGCGCACCCCGAGACCCAGCAGCAGCGGAAGCGCGATGGGGTCCGAGGCCGCGTCGCCGCACACGCGAACGTCCTTGTCCTGTGCCCGTGCAGCCGACGCCACGTGGTGCACCGAGCGCAGCAGCGCGGGCTCGTACGCGCGCGCCCAGCGCGTGGAGCCCGGGTCGGCGCGGTCGATGGCCAGGCTGTACTGCAGCAAGTCGTTCGTCCCCAGCGCGACGAAGTCCACGTGCGGAAGCAGCACGTCGACCATGAGCACGGCCGCAGGCACCTCGATCATGGCGCCAACGCGCATGTCCGGCAGCACGACCCCCTCCGACACGAGCGCGGCGCGCACGTCGCGGTAGAGCGACAGCGCCGCGAGCAGGTCGGCGCGGCTCGCGACCATCGGGAACAGCAGCTCGGCGGGCGCCTCGGGCACGTCGCTGGAAGCACGCAGTACCGCGCGCAGCTGTCGCTCGAACGCCTCGCGCGACGCGAGCGCAAGCCGCAGACCACGCGGCGCCAGCGCAGGATTCGCGGGGCGCGCGGCCCTACGGTGCGGGCCACGGCGCTCGCGCGGTGCATCGCCGAGCTTGTCAGCGCCAAGGTCGAACGTACGAAAGGTGACGGGGTGCGGCCGTACGTCGCGCAGCAGCGTGGCGTACGTCCGCACCTGCTCGTCTTCGCCGAGGGGCGCGCGGCTCGCGAGGAACAGGTACTCGCTTCGGAACAGCCCCACGCCCCGGGCTCCGCGCGCCGCCAGCTCGGCAGCCTCGCTGGGCAGCTCGATGTTGGCGCGCAAGTCGATGGGCTCGCCGTCGGCGGTGAGCACGGGCTCACGCGCCCGCGCCGCCAGCTCGCTCAAGAAGGTAGCGAAGCGCGTCGCCCGCGCCCGCGCGCGGCTCTGCTCCTCGTCGCTGGGACGGACGTGGCAGGATCCGGCGAAGCCGTCCACCTCGACCAGCGCACCGTTCTCGATGGTGAGCAACGCGTCGCGCACGCCCACCACGGCTGGGATGCCAAGCGCCCGTGCCAGCAAGGCCGTGTGACTGGTGGCGCTCCCGCGCGTGGCCACCAGCCCGACGACGCCGCGCTCACGCAGACGCACGGCGTCGCGCGGCGGGAGATCACGCACGATCAGCACCGCGCCGGGAGGCGGGTCCGCGCTGGGCGAGTGCCCCTGGAGCGCGTCCAGCAGGTGGCCCATGACCTGCTCCACGTCGTGGGTGAGCTCCCGCAAGTACGCGCCGTCGTTGCCCTCGAGAGCGCGCGCGAAGCCCTCCATCACCTTGACCACCGCGCTCTCGGCGCTGCTCTGCTCCTCCTCGATGAGCTTCTCGATGTGTTCACGCAGCGTCGGGTCGCAGGTCAGCTGCCGATGCGCCTCGAGGATGTCGCGCAGCGGCCCGCTCGGCAGGTCCGACGCGTCGTGCAGCGCCTGGAGCAGCTCCGTACGGGCGCGCTCTATGGCGGCGCTCAGGCGCGCCAGCTCACCTGGCACACGCTCGAGAGACACCCGTCGTGTGGCGGGCACGCCCCGTGGGTCCACCACCCACGCCGGGCCGATGGCCACCCCCACCGACACCGCCACGCCGGAGAGCGTGAAGCGCGTGCTCACTCGCTCTCTCCAAAGCGATCGCGGACCAGGTCGACGATAGCGCGCACTGCGGCGGTGGCGTCTGGTCCGCTGGCGGTCACGCCGAGCGTGGAGCCAGGCGTCCCGCACAGCAGCAGCACGCCCATGATGCTCTTCGCGTCCACGCGGTGCCCGTCCTTCGACAGCATGACGACAGCCTCGAAGCGCGCGGCGAGCGTGACCAGCTTGGACGCCGCGCGCGCGTGGAGTCCTAGACGGTTCACGATCACGACCTCGTCGTAGACCTCGTCGGTCGCGGCCTCGATCACGCCTTGACCCGCTCCACGTCACGGTGCGCGACCGTGACCTCGCGCCCGAGGGCACGCAGCTCCGCCCCGAGAGCCTCCGCGGTCGCGACGGAACGATGTCGCCCCCCCGTGCAGCCCAGCGCGATCGTCAGGTAGCTCTTGCCCTCTTTCTCGTAGCGGGGAAGCGCATTGACCAGCAGCTGCCGAACGTCCGCGTAGAACTCCTGTGTGGCTGGCGCGTCCAACACGAAGCGCGACACGGTCGGGTCCTGGCCGCTCAGTGGGCGCAGCGAAGGCTCGAAGTAGGGGTTGGGAAGGTGGCGCAGATCGAACACCAGGTCGGCATCCGTCGGGATGCCGTACTTGAAGCCGAAGGACACGACGCGCGTCACCATACGCGCACCCACAGCCCCCCGCTCGACGAACTCCACGATGGCGCGTCGGAGGTCGTGCACGCTGAGGCGTGTGGTGTCCACCACGTGCGTCGCTCGCGCTCGGAGCTTGGCCAAACGCGCGCGCTCTGCCTGGATGGCCTCCCAGAGCTCACCACCGGGCGCCAGCTTGTGGGGGCGACGAGACTCGCTGAAGCGCCGCACGAGGATCTCGTCGGCACAGTCCAGGAACAGCACCTCCACCTGATGGCCGCTGCCGACCAGCGAGTCGAGCACGCCGCTCACCCCCTCGAGGAGACCCCCCGTGCGGACGTCGATCCCGAGCCCGATGCCGCGCACCACCGCGTCGCCAGCGAGCGTGTCGAGCAATGCTGGGGCCAGGCTGGGCGGGAGGTTGTCCACGCAGAAGAAGTCGAGGTCTTCCAACACGCGCAGCGCGGTGCTGCGCCCTGCGCCCGACAGGCCCGTGACGACGACGACGTGCAAGCTCGACACACCAGGAGTCTAGCAGTGACGAGCACACTGCAAGCGGTCACTGTGCTTTGCCTCCGTGCCGTGACCGGCGGACTGCTACGCTCGCGCCATGACCGACAGCGAGCGCGCGAAGGAAGGCAGCGAGGCGCGGGCCCGAACGACCACCACGCGCGAGCTGCTCGCCACCCCACGCGTCGCGGCCGAGGTGCAGCTGGTGGCAGGCGGAGCGGGGTTGGTGCGGCGCGTCACGCACGCGCGCATCCAGAAGGCTGGCCTGGTGCTCGCGGGGCATCGCCATGGGCTCGTCCCC
Source organism: Sandaracinaceae bacterium (assembly GCA_020633055.1). Taxonomy (NCBI): domain Bacteria; kingdom Pseudomonadati; phylum Myxococcota; order Polyangiales; family Sandaracinaceae; species Sandaracinaceae bacterium. The sequence continues at coordinate 40,616 of JACKEJ010000010.1, forward strand.
ACACGCGTGCAGCTGTTGGGCGAGACCGAGATGACGTACCTCGAGACCTTCGACCAAGCCGAGCGCGCGAAGAAGTTGGGAGTGCTGCTGGCCATGGGCCCGTGCCTGATCGTGGTGACGCGGGGCGCGACCCCCTTCCCTGAGCTGGTCGCGGGAGCCGAGGCCACGGGGACCCCACTTGCGGTGTCGCAGCCACGCTCGACCGGCACCATCGCGACCCTGCACCACGCGCTGGACGAGTTGCTCGCCCCGCGCGAATCGGTTCATGGCGTGCTCGTGCAGGTACACGGCGTCGGGCTGCTGCTCACGGGCCCTAGCGGTATCGGCAAGAGCGAGACGGCCCTGGCCCTGGTCGAGCGCGGCCACCGCTTGGTGGCCGACGACAACGTGCTGCTCACACGCACGCCGAGCATGGAGGTGCACGGCGCGCCCCCGCCGCGGCTTCGCCACCACATCGAGCTGCGAGGTATCGGCATCGTGAACGTGCGCGACCTGTTCGGGGCGACGGCCGTGCGCGACACCGTGCCCGTCGAGCTGGTGGTGGAGCTGTGCCATTGGGACGAGGCCGACCACTTCGAGCGGCTCGGCCTGGACGAGCTCCGGCACACGTTGCTGGGGGTTTCGCTGTCCATGGTCCGCATCCCCGTGCGTCCGGGCCGCAACATGGCGGTCATCCTCGAGGTGGCGGCGCGCAACCAGCTCCTCAAGCGGGCCGGGCGCCACGCCGCGCGCGACTTCGTCCGCTCGCTGCACCGTGACGCCGGGATCGCCGACGCGGACGACTGACGAGTGTGTGAACACCCGCGCAAGTGCGTTGCGTCCGAGGCCGCGCTGCGGTAGTTCTGCGCCATCGGATGTTGGTCGAACTGCTGAGCGCTGAGAGGGTCTTGCTGGGTATCGAGCCGGCGGACAAGCACGCGCTGCTCAGCGCCGTCGCGGACGTCTTCGCGACGGACGACCCCACGCTGTCCGCGCGGGCCGTGTTGCAGGTCCTGGAGGATCGTGAGCGCCTCGCCAGCACGGGCGCTGGGAGCGGGGTCGCCATACCCCACGGGCGCCTCGGAGCGCTGAGCGAGATGCGCGCAGTGTTGGCCATCATCCCGCGCGGCGTGGAGTTCGACGCCATCGACGGGGACCCCGTCACGCTGGTCGTCGCTATCTTGGGTCCGCTGAACCAGCCCAGCGCGCACCTGAAGGCCCTGGCGCGCGTGAGCCGCGCCGTACGGGACGAAGGGGTGCGCGCGGCGTTGCTGGCCAGTGAGTCGGTCGCCGCGGTCATGAGCACGCTCTCGGCCAACGCGGGTCGCTTCTGAATTGGAGATCCCCCCACCCCGTAGCGCTCGCTGCAGGATGGGGGGACTCGCGGATCGGTGCGCACGGCGGCTACCGCGCTGTCCGTCAGGCGCCGTGCTTGCCGAGGTGCACGGACTCGTGTGCGTGCCGCATCTTGGCGGTCTCGGCGTCCTTCCGGCTGCGGACCTGACGGTCGATCTTGTCGAGCACCATGTCGATCGAGGCGTACATGTCCTCCGACTCTTCCGTGGCAGCGTAGCGCTGCCCTTCACACACGACGCTCACATCGACTTGGTGAAGGTGTCGCTCGGTGGCGACGGTCACCTCGGCGGTCAGCGGCGCCCGCAGGAACTTCTGCAAGCGGGCGACCTTTTCGGTCGCGTAGGACTTGATGCCGTCTGACGGTTCGAGGTGGCGAAAGGTGAAGTTGATTCGCATCGTGCCTCCGGGGCGTGGCTGGGGTGTCGAACTAAGAACAAGCGCTAAAAGTATTTCTTCCGTTTGCTGCTGCTAAGAATGCCCAACATCTCGCGATACTTCGCGACGGTTCGGCGGGCGATTTGGATGCCGTCCTGCGCGAGGATCTCGACGAGCTTCTGGTCGCTGTAGGGCGACCGCTCGTCCTCCCCGCCGACGATTTTCTTGATGGCCTGCTTGACGCTCTCGCTCGCGATGTCGGTGTCGTTGTCGCGCCGGATGGCGCTGTTGAAGAAGTACTTCAGCTCGAAGATGCCGCGCGGCGTGTGGACGTACTTGTTGCTGGTCACGCGCGAGATGGTGCTCTCGTGCATGCCCACCGCCTCGGCCACGTCGCGCAGGATCATCGGCTTCAGGTGCTCGATGCCCAGGTCGAAGAACTCGCGCTGCTTCTCGACGATGCACTCGGTGACCTTGAGGATGGTCTTGCGGCGCTGATCGATGCTCCGGATGAGCCACTGCGCGCTGCGCATCTTGTTCTGGATGTACTCCTTGGCCTGCGGGTTGCCGGACATGGCCGTTCGGTAGAACCCACTGATCTTCAGGCGCGGCATGCCGTCGTCGTTGGCCACCACGAAGTACTCGTCGCCCACCTTGTGGACGTACACGTCTGGCGTGATGTAGCGCGGCTCTTCCGTGAAGTAGTTGCGACCTGGCCGCGGCTCGAACTCCGCGATCATCTGCGCGATGTCGTAGACCTCTTCCACCGCGACGTCGAGGTCCTTGGCGATGGCGCCATAGTTCTTGCGTTCGAGGTTGCCGAGGTGATGGCGGATGACCTTGATGCACAGCTCGTCCATGCCGAAGTGCCTGGCCTGCACCTCCAGGCACTCCTCGAGCGTGCGCGAGCAGACGCCCAGCGGGTCGAACTGCTGCATCATGCCGAGCACCTCCTCGGCGTCCTCCGCGTCGAGGCCCGCTTCCTCGGCGAGGCGCGGAACGACGTCCTGCGGCGCGACCCCCTCCATGGCGAGGTAGCCACGCGTGTCGAGGTTGCCGATGACCAGCGCCCCGAAGCGCTGCTCGTCCTCCACGAAGTCGCCCATGCGCAGCTGCCACGCAAGGTGATCCACGAGGTCTTCGGCGCGCGTGAGCGTCTGCTCGAAGCCGGGCATCTCGTCATCGCCACCGCGGCCCCGGAAGCCAGGCATGGCCTGCTGCAGCGCGTGGGCCTCGAGGTAACGCTCCCAGTCGATCTCCTCGCGCTTCGAGTCCACCGCCTCCGTGCTGGAGCGGCTCTCGCCATCGGGGCCCGTCGGCCCCCCGTCCTCGCCGTGCGCTTGGTGCACCGCCTCCGTGGTGGGGGTCACCTCGCGGGCGTCGCGTCCGTCCATGGAGTCCTCCAGGACGGGGTTCTCGAGCAGCTCCTCGTGGACCAGCTCGGTCAGCTCCATACGCGACATCTGCAGCAGCTTGATGGCCTGTTGCAGCTGAGGGGTCATCACCAGCTGCTGCGAGAGCTTGAGCTGCTGTTTGATCTCCATGAAGGCTCCGAGCCCGGGATTGGGCCAAGGGTCAGTATAGCGCCTCAGGCGCTCCCGAATCTAGCGACCCGAAGAGAATCTTCGGCGACGCGCATCATCTCGGCCAGCACCTCACGCAGGGCGCGCAGCGGGCCGAACACCTCCGAGCTCAGGTGCTCCGCGTGCTGCTCCGCGGCGCGCGCCTCCGCCAGCACCGCGCGCTCCAGGGAGCCGACCAGCTCGCCGAGCGCATCGCGCAGCGCGCCCCCCAACTCCGCCCGCGCGTCGGCGCGCACCACGGACAAGGCCGCGACCGCTCCCTGGCGGTTGGCCACGGCCCGCGGCAGCGCTTCGTCGAACAGCCGACGCAACCCCCCGCCGCGGAGGAGGCCCCGCTGGTACCCGAGGTAGGCCGAGAACGGCGACGCGAGCGCGGCCCGCACCCGCAGGTCGAGGTCGATGGGCGAGTCTTGCTCTTCCTCTGGGCGCGTGCCCGCCATGGCCTGCGCGAGGACGCCGCGCACCTGGGCGACCAGACGCCGCTCCGCCTGCTCCAGCGCCAAGGTGAAGCGCCGCTCGAGCAGCTCGCCAAGGAACGCCTGATCGTCGGCCGACAGCGCGCTGCGGCCGAAGGTGGCGCCGCGCGGCTTGAGGACGCTGAGCAGCTCGTCGGCGGCCGCTTCGAGGGCGGCCTCCTCGCCCGCGACCACGGCGCGCACCACATCGCGCGCCTGGTCCGTGAGGTCTGCCTGACGCGCCCCCACGCGCCCCGCGCGGGCATTGAGCCGTGCGACGATGCGTCCCTGCGCTTCGAGCAGCTCGCGCTCCGTCTCGAGCGCGCGGTCGAGCACCGCGAGCAATCGCGAGGTGCACGCGCGGCGCTTGAGCTCGCGTGAGCGCGCGAAGACCTCACGATCGAGGTGAGCTAGGAACGCTACGAAGCCACTGTCCGTCAACGCCTGCTCGTCGCCCGCCAGCTTGGCCTTGAGCGCGGAGCGGCCGGAGACCGTCACGAGGTCGCCCATCGGCTCGCCCGCCGAGACGTCGGCTTCGTCCGCCGCCCAGCTGGCGCGTACCACCGCGGAGACACGCGCGAGGTCGTCGGCAGACAGCCGGTCGCGCTTGTTCAGCACCGGGATGACCTTGCGCCCCGAGCCACGGAAGGCTGCGTAGAAGCTCGCCTCGGTCTTCTTGCCCGCCTGCGCAGCATCGAAGACCCACAACACGGCGTCCGCCCGCCGCGCCGCCTCGCGCGCCAGCCGCTCGTGCGCGGGATCGAGCGCGTTGGTGCCGGGCGCATCCATGATCCACACACGCTCGAGGTCCTCGCTGGGCAGGACGATCTCGACGTGGTCCACGCTCTCGTCCGCGGCCTCGGCGTCCGCCAGCAGGTCGCGCAGCGAGTCGTAGTCGCCCTCGCGCGTGCTGCCGTCCACACGCACCAGGCGCACGCGCCGCGCTGCGCCGCCGCGCAGCACGTTGAGCGTGGCGGTGGTCGGGACGATGCCCATGGGCGCCACCTCGGCGCCGATGATGGCGTTGATGAGCGTGCTCTTGCCGGCGTTGAACTCGCCAAGCACAGCGAGCAGGAGCGGGCGGTCGAGCTCGTCGCGCAGCCCACGCGCGGCGCGCGTGACATCGTCCAGGCCGCGACTCTCGGCAAAGCGCGCCACGGCGTCGATGGCGCCTGGTAGGTCCACCTCGCCGGCTGCGGCGTCGGTCCAGCTGGCCTTGAGCGCCGCCTTGCGGAGCTCGCCGACCCGCGCCGCGTCGACCGCCGCGTAGGAGCGGCCGCGAGCCGCGTGGCCGAAGGAGTCGAGGAAGGCGAGCGCGTCGGCCGGGCGCCCCTGGCGCAGCGCCACGCGCGCGCGGAGGAGCACGCCGCGCGGCTCGTCGCCGGGGTCGAGCTGCGCGGCCGTCGCGATGTCGCCGCGCGCGAGCGCGACAAGACCACGCGCCAGCTGCTCGACGGGGTCGCCCGGAGCCACGCGGGCGAGCGCGTCGGCGTAGCGCGTGAGCGCCGGCACATCGTCGGGGTCGGCCACACGCACGGCGCCGCGGTGCAGCTCGACGTCGGCACTGGCGTGTGCGGCCGCAGACACGGCCTCGGCGGCCTCCGCGCCGCGGCGCCCCGCCACCAGCACGTCGGCCAAGGTCGCTAGAGCGCGCGCCCCTCCGCCTCGTGCGATGGCAGAGCGCGCGTGCAGCTCTGCCTCGGAGAGCCGACCCGCAGCCAGCTGGCCTTCGGCGAGCGCGATCAGCGCCGTGGCGTCTCCCGAATCAGCGGCGCGGCGCAGCCAGCTGAGCGAAGGCTCGGCGAGCCCTGCGCGAGAGAGCGCAAGTCCAACGCGCGCCGCGTGGTCGGGCATCAGCGACGCCGGATCGAGTGCCTCGGCCGCCCGCTGTGCATCAGGCACTCGGGCCGCGGCGACGCACGCTTCGATCAGACGCACGGCAAGCGCGTGGTCCTGAGGCGTGGCGCTGAGGGCCTTGCGGAGCTCGCGCACAGCCCGGTCTGGGCGCTCGCGCCGCCACTCGGCCTCGGCGCGCAACCGGCATGCATCCGCAAACCGTGGCCCTCCTTCCTCGGCGAGCGCACGCGCAGCATCTCGCGCGGCGTCGGCAGCCAGCGGCAGCTGACCGGCCTCGAGCGCCATGCGCGCCGCCCACAGCGACACGCTCGGGTCCAACGTCGAGTGCGTGCGCGCCTCGGTCAGCGCGGCGAGCGCTCCCGCCTGGTCACCCAGGCCCGCGCGCGCGCGCGCCAGCCCCAGGGCGGCGCGGCCGAGCCCTGGACGCGTCGCGAGCACGTCCATGAACATCCGCTCGGCCTCGACGAACAGCTCTGCGCTGAGCGCCTCCTCACCCGTCTCGAGCGTCTCGCGGACGTCGTCGGGCAGGAGCAGCACGTCGTCCAGGAAGCGCCCCACGCGGTCGAGCAGCCCCATCGCTCAGGCTCCCCCCGCCCCGCGCGAGCTCGAACAGCGGCGCCGCCTCGGGCGCACCGTCAACTCGGACGACGCGCCGGGTACGAGCCCAGCACGCGCAGGAACGACGTGCACGCGCGCAGCTCCTCGAGCGCAGCCTGCGTCTCGGGCGTGACGGTGTTGCCCTCGAAGTCCACGTAGAAGACGTACTCGAACGGCGAGTCGGGCTGCGGACGCGACTCGAGCTTGGTGAGGTTCAACCCGTGGTTCGCGAGTGTCTGCAGCACTTTCAGGAGCGCGCCGCCCTCGTGCTTGGTGGACAGGATGAGCGAGGTCTTGCACTGCAGCGCAGCGTCATAGACGACGGGCTCCTTGGCCACCATCACCATGCGCGTGAAGTTGTCCTTCTGATCCGCGATGCCGCGCGCCAGCACGGGCAGTCCGTACACTCGCGCGGCCTCTTCACTGGCGATGGCAGCCTGCGACAGATCCTGCTCGTCCTTGACACGACGCACCGAGAGCGCTGTGTCGCTGAAGGCCTCTGCGTGACAGTTGGTGAGCGTCGCGAGGAAGGCGCCGCACTGGGCGAGCGCCACCGGGTGCGAGAAGATGCGACGGATCTTGGTGAGGGGAACCTCGGCCACGCCGATCAGGCAGTGCTCCACGCGCTGCATCTCTTCGCCGACCAGGTGCAGGTCCATCTTGGCGAGCAAGTCGTAGTTCTCGTTGATGGAGCCGGCGATGCTGTTCTCGATGGGGAGCACGGCGTAGTCGGCCATCCCGTTCTTCACCGCCTCCAGCATGAGCTTGAAGCTGGGGAAGCCCTCGTAGAGCACCTTCGCGTCGCGGGCGCCGAAGTGCCGCGTGGCGGCGAGGTGACTGTAGGCCCCCTCCCCCCCCTGAAACGCCACGACGATGGTGCGCCGCGGAGCCCCGTTCGGGTCGCCGGATGTCGAGAAATACTCCTGCTGCAAGCGCACGGAGTGGTCGATGATCTCGCGGAACAGGCGCGTGACGAAGTGGGAGTCGAGCCCGGCGGACTCACCGCGGGCGACCAGCTTCTCCAGCAGCTCCTGCTCGCGTTGCGGGTCACGGATGCCACGCCCCCTGGCGACCTTGAAGCGCGCCACCTGCTTCACCAGGTCGCGACGCTCCACGAGGGTGTCCACGAGCTTGCTGTCCACGCCGTCGAGGGCGGCCCGGAGGTCTTCCAATTCTTGGTCCACGAGACTCCGAATGTGCCTTCTCGTCACACTTCCGTCCACCGCCATGTGCGGGCGACCGCGCGACCCGAACATCCCTCGGGAACGACCGGGACCGCCGCGTGCGCTACTCCTCTTTGACGCCTCCGATGGCCAACAGCAGCGCGGAGAAGCGCTTCCGAAAGCGCTCCCGTTGTTCGTCCACCGGCTCGTCACGCAACCGCGCGCGCACGTGGTCTCCCACCAGCAGATCGCCGAACATGACGAGGGCCATCAGCTCGAGGCCGAAAGCTGCGTCCTCGTCGGACAGCTTGCCGTTCTTCATGAACCCCGACGAGAACGCGCTGATACCCTGAGCGATGCGCGCGAGCCCCTGCTCGTTCGCCGCGGGGAACGGATCGCGTCCGTGTGCCAGCAGGTAGGCCAGCAGCGTCGCACGAGAGGGGTCGGCCACGCGCTCGTAGACGCTCGTGAGCAGCTCCTCGACGTCCATGCGACCGCCCACCCACGCGCCGTTGACGGCCGACAGCGTGTCCTCTCGGAGGGCGAGCGCCGCTCGTTGGAAGAGCGCCTCCAACAGACCTTCGCGCGAGCCGAAGTGGTAGAGCACCCCCGAGTGGGTCACCCCGCACGCTTGGGCGATGGGTTTGAGCCGCACGGCCTCGGGGCCTCCCTGCTCGAACGCAGCCTGAGCGGCGTCGAGGATGTCGTTGCGCGCCTCGTCGGCGCTGCGGCGTGTGCGAGTGCTGGGCGGGGCGGGGTCTCGTGGATCGCGTGTCATTGACATTCGTGCCTTACTAACATATTGTCAGCCCATGAAGAGCATCGATCCGAGCGCTGCGAGTCCCCTCTCGAGTCGCCGAAGGTGGGTGGTGGCGGGTCTGCTCGTGTTGGCCTTCGCCGCAGTGGGAGCCTGGGTGATGGCGCGGCGCCCGACGCGGCGCGTGGTGGACACGGTACGCCCCGTCAGCACCCCCGCGGTGCTCGACGCGCACTGCGAGGACGCCGTCGGTCGTCCGCGTGTCCTCCGCGTGGCCGACAACGTGCTCGTCGCGGTGGGCTACGACCTGGCGAACACCATCCTGATCACGAGCCCGGATGGGCACGTCGTGGTCGATGTCGGCATGAGCCCCGCGCGGGCCCGGATAGTCCGCGAAGCGCTCTTGCGCGAGGCGCCTGGGGGGGTGCGCGCCATCGTGCTCACGCACAGTCACATCGACCATATTGGAGGAGCGAGCGCCTGGATGGAAGAGGGAACCGAGGTCTGGGCCACAGAGGCCTTCCGGGACCACTTCTTGAAACAGTATGGTTCGTTTCGTCTCGCGGAGACGGTGCGGGGGGCGCGGCAGTTCGGCTGGCACGTCGATGCCGAGAGCCTTCCGTGCTCCGCGCTCGGTCGCCGCGTGGATCTCGAGGCGGCCATGGAGTCCGGCATCGTGCTGCCCACGCGCACGTTCTCGGGCGAGGCGAGCTTCGAGGTCGGGGGCGTGCGGATCGAGCTGCACGAAGCTCACGGCGAGACCCACGACCAGCTCTTCGTGTGGCTCCCACAGAGCGAGGTGCTGCTCCCTGGCGACAACTACTACCGGGCGTTCCCGAACCTCTACACCATCCGCGGCACGAGCCCACGCCCCGTGGACGACTGGATCCGGTCGCTGGACCGCATGCGCGCCCTCTCGCCACGCCACCTCGTTCCATCGCACACGGTGCCGATCTCCGGCCAGGACCTCATCGGGGCGGCGCTGACGCGCTACCGCGACGGAATCCAGTGGGTGCGGGATCGCGTCGTCGCGCAGGCGAACGCCGGGGTGCCCGTGGACCGCATCGCGGAGGAGATGTCGCTCCCGCGTGGGCTGGCCGAAGATCCCGCCCTCGCACCGCTCTATGGGCAGCTGGACTGGTCGGCGCGCGCCATCTACGACGCTCACCTGGGATGGTTCGATGGTCGCCCGGAGACACTGTACCCCGTCGCAGCGGACGTCGTGGCAGAGCGCAGTGTGCGGATGATGGGCGGGCGGGAAGCGGTGCTGTCCGCGGCGCGTGAGGCGCGACGCGAGGCCGACCCGCGCTGGGCGTTGCACCTCCTGACGCTGCTGCGCGACGCCGGATCCCTGGACGCCACCGCCGGGAGCGAGGGCGCGCGCGAGCTCGCCGACACGTTGGCAGACGTGGCGCAGGCGGTCGGCAACAGCAATGGGCGCGGCTACCTGTTGGAGAGCGCCCACGAGCTGCGCGCGGGAGAGGCGGAGCCGCTGGTGCCCCGTCCGGCGCCCAGCATGTTGGACGCGGTGCCCATCCACCAGTTCTTCGAGATCATGGTCACGCGCCTCATCCCCGAGCTGGGCTCGGACACGCACGAGACGGTGCGCTTCGACTTCAGCGACACGGACGAGACGTTCTTCGTCACGGTGCGCCGAGGTGTCGCGGAGGTCGTCGCCAGCCGAACCCCCCTCCCCGGGACCCCCGAGCCGCTCGCCGTCGTTCACACGACCACCGGTGTCTGGCGGCGCCTCGCGACCGACATGACATCGCCAGTCGCTGCGCTCGCGTCCGGCGAGCTGCGGATCGACGGCGACCCGTTGGGCTTCGAGGCCTTCACCAGCCGCTTCCGCCGCGGGCTCTGAGCGCCCGCGCCACGTCTCCCTCGGGGCGCTCGCCCTCGTACGCTCAGGGCGGTGGGACGTGCTCGTCCTCTGGCCGGACGTCCGCGGGGCGGCGTGCGCGGGAGGTGCGACGACGACGGCGCGCTTGCTCGGCGTCGACCGCGTCGGGGTGCTCTTCGCGATCCTCGTCGGACGCGTCCGCATCCTCGTCCACTTCCTGCCCACGATGGCGCACGCGGTGGAGCGCGCTCCGAGCGAGACGCGCCACCGAGCGCGTGGCGCCCGTCACGAACAGATAGAGCACGCGCTCTTCCACGCCGGTGCGCGCGTAGATGGTGGTGCTCGCAGGGTCGGTATCGACCGAGAGGGCCGACCCGCGCCCGCGAGACCCGGCGAGGCCCAGCGTCAGGTGGTAGGCACCCACGTGCACACCCAAGCCGAAGGACGCGCCGTAGTGATGCACGCGCTCCAGGCGATAGGTGCTGGTGTTGTCCGGTACGCGCGGCGCGGCGCTGCGGTTGGTGAAGGCCCCCACGCGCCAGGTCACCCCGTCGCGCATGACCCACTCGGCGCCGAGCGCCATGTCGAAGGTCGTGCGACGCGCCGTGTCGAACGACATGAAGAGCGCCCGCTGCATGGCTCCCGCGTCGACCTCCGGGAGGAGCGCACGAGAGCGCACGCGACCGTGCAGCGACGCGTCGAAGGCCAACGTGAGGGAGTCGTTCACGTGGCCCCCGACGCCCAGACGGATCATCCACGGGATGGGCATGCGTACGTCCATGCCGCGCTGCTCGACCGGCTCGAAGTACGTGGTGGTCACGCCGGTACCCGAGTCGGCGATGGCGATGGCCGTCTGTTGCGACAGCGAAGCGCGCCCCTTGAGCGGGATGGCGGGCGGCTGGAACGTGAGCCCGAACGACACGTGCTGGTTCGGTCGATAGAAGAAGCCGATGCGCGGCAACACGCCGAAGCTGCGCCCCGCGATACGCGTGATGGCCGAGAAATGCGACACCTCGCTGAAGCCCCCGTCCGGCGTGGGGACGCCGCCCCCGGCCACGAAGAGCGTCTCGCGATGACTCATGCGCTGCGTGGCGAGGAACGCCGTGATCCCGAACGCGATGGTGTGCGACAGGTGCAGCGCATAGCTCAGGCCGTAGAGCGTGAGCCGATAGTTGTGGTCCACACGCGCCGTGGACGGAATGCCCGTTTCCGGGTTCATCAGGTCCACGCGGAGCGACACGTCCGCGGTGGCCGGGTAGAGCGTGCTGAACGCGATGGCGTGCCGCTTGAGGCCGTCGGCGCCGTGAGGACCGAAGCGCAGGAGGGCCGCAGAGAACACGGGCAGCGAGCGCGAGCCGCTCTGCGTGAGGTCGGCCACCGAGCCGGGACCCCGGACCCCCGCGCGCACGCGCGTTCGCTCGAAGGCGGTGAGTCCCAAGCTGGCAGAGAAGCTCCGGTTGGGGAGCTCCGCGAGCGCGCCCGGGTTGTAGAAGGTGCTGGACGTGTCGGCCGCCAAGCCGGTGGCCGCGCCGCCCATCCCAAACGCACGGTCACCGATGAGCACGCTCTGATAGTGCGTGTCGTCGGCCCGCGCGGTGGAGCCCGGCGCGATCGCGATCACGAGCGCAGCGCACGCGGCCACGAGCAGCCGCGACGCGCGTTGGTCCACCCCGGTCGTCACCCGAGGCGCACCGTCAGTCGCTGAAGAGCGACTCCACATCGGCCTTGGTGAGCCCCTTGAGCGGGCTGCCCTCGGAGGACAGCACGTTGCTGACCAGCTCCCGCTTCTTGGCGGACAGGTCGAGGATCTTCTCCTCCACCGTGCCGGCCGCGATGAGGCGGTAGACGGTGACGACCTTGTCCTGCCCGATGCGGTGCGCGCGGTCGGTGGCCTGGTCCTCGACGGCCGGGTTCCACCACGGGTCGAAGTGCACGACCGTGTCGGCGCCCGTCAGGTTGAGGCCCGTGCCACCCGCCTTGAGCGAGATGAGGAAGACCGGGACGTCGTTGCTGGCGTTGAAGCGGTCCACGCGCTCCATGCGGTCGTCCGTCGAACCGTCCAGGTACTCGTACTTGACCCCGTCGGCGTCGAGCGCCGCGCGGATGAGCTGGAGCATCTGTACGAACTGGCTGAACACCAGCACGCGGTGGTCGCCCGCCACGGCCTCGCTGATGATCTCGCGCAGGGCGCCCAGCTTGCCGCTGTCCATGTCCGAGAACTCTTGGTCCTCCAGCTTCATGAGGCGCGGGTCGCAGGCCACCTGTCGCAGGCGCGTGAGGGCGGCGAGGATCTGGATGTGCGTCTTGCCGACGCCCTTGCTCTCCACCTCGCTCAGCACGCTCTTGCGCACCTGCTCGAGGATCTGCTTGTAGAGACCCTGCTGCGAGTCGGCCAGCGGCACCACGATCTCCTGCTCGATCTTCTCGGGCAGGTCCACGGCCACGTCCTTCTTGAGGCGTCGCAGCACGAAGGGCTGGATGGTGTTGCGCAGCTTGCGCGCCGTCTCTTCGTCACCCCGGTCGATGGGCCGCGCAACCTTCTCCTCGAAGGTCTTGAGCTGCCCGAGCAGGCCCGGGGACACGAAGTCGAAGATGCTCCAGAGCTCGCTCAGGCGGTTCTCGATGGGCGTACCCGTGAGGGCCAAGCGCCGCTCGCTGTGGAGCTTCTTGGCGGCCCGCGCCGTCTGACTGAGGGGATTCTTGATGTGCTGCGCCTCGTCGAGGATGACGTAGCGCAGGTCGAGCGACTGAAGGAACTCTTCGTCGCGCCGCAGCAGCGCGTAGCTGGTGATCAGCACGTCGGCCTTGGTGAGCGTGTCGCGCTTGTCGTGCCTGTCCGCGCCTTGCCAGACGACCGTCTCGAGCGAGGGCGCGAACTTGCGAATCTCACGCTCCCAGTTGGGCACCACCGACGTCGGAGCGACGACGAGGTTGAGCTTGTCGTCGAGCTGCCCCTTGGCCCACGCGAGCAGACCGATGGTCTGCAGCGTCTTACCGAGACCCATGTCGTCGGCCAGGATGCCGCCGCTCGCCAGGTCGTGCAGGAACACCAGCCACGAGAAGCCGAGCTTCTGGTAGGGACGCAGCGTGGCCTTGAGCGTACGCGGCTTGGCCACGCTCGGGACCTCGTCGATGTTGTGCAGCTTGGCGAACAGCTCCTTGGCCGAGGTGCTGACCTTGGCGTTGGGCACCAGCTTCATCAGGTCGTTGATGCGGCCTGCCTGCGACAGCGGGATCTTGCTCGCGTCCGAGCCCGCCGCGATCTCTGCCATGCGCGCGAGGATGTCGCCCACCTCGTCCACGTCGACCGGCGCGTAGCTGCCGTCCTCGAGCTTCACCAGCTTGCGGCCGCTCTCGAGGCACGCGAGCAGCTCGTCCTCGGCGACCACGAGCTTGCCCGTGCCGAACACCATGTCGAGCGACAGCCAGTCCACCCCGCTGGCGACGCTCATGCGGGCCTGCACGGTCTCCTTGCGGATCTTCACCGCGCGCAGCCCTTCGGGGATGAGCTTGTCCCACTCGGCCGGGAGCTGGCCCACGCCCTGGGTCCAGAACGCGACCGCCTCGTCGCCCACGGCCTCCATGTACTCGCCGTCGTCGTCGGGCTCGAAGCCCATGTTGGTGAGGTACTGGATGGCGGTCAGCTCGAGGCCCACGTCGCGGCGCACGATGCGCGGGCGCCCGCCGGGCTTCTTGGGCGGCAGGAACGCGAGCGGCGGGGGCAGGCCGATGGACGGCACCTCGAACGTCTGGGACCCGTAGATGACGTCGAACTTCACCTGCGCGTTGACGATGTCGCCGTGCGCCTTCATCCGGATCTGCGCGGACTCGTCCACCAAGTCGGCGGCGGAGCTGAGGTCAGGCAGCTCGGACCCGAGCACCATGGCGACGCGGGGGATGAAGTCGGTCAGCAGGCGCGGCAGATCGTCGTTGGGGTGTACCAACGCGGACTGCTGCCGCAGCCGGGTGAGCATGGCGGGGCTCACCGAGTCGGCGAGCGGGCGGGCCACGCCGTCGGTCACGTCGATGTGCCAGCCCGGCGTGCCCTCGAACCAGCTGCCGCTGCCGATGGGGAAGCGCCGACCGCTGTCGAGCGCGAAGGCCACCTTCACGCGCATGTGGTCCGCATTGGCGCGGTCCAGCTCGACGCGCGGCTTGAGCACCTCGGTGGAGAAGCGCAGCTCCATGCTGGCGGGCTCGAGCAGCACGCGGCGGCCCTTGAGCATGGCCAGCACCTCGGAAGCGTCCTCACCGCGGATCTCGGCGGTGGCCGGCTGTGAGCGGTTGGCGTGGCGCGCCAGCGCACGAAACAAGGGCCGGTCCGCGGGGGCGACCATGTTGAAGGCCTCGAGCGCCTCGATGATGGGCGCCGAGCGCCGCGTGCCCGCGATGACGGGGGTCACGACGAAGGTCGTGGGGCGCACCGCCATGCGGTACTCGAAGTCGTAGGGGCGCTGCAGGGCCTCGGGCGGCAACCACAGGTCGAACAGCCCACGCGACTCGCCCAGCGGACCCTGGAGGTCACGGGCGGAGAGCACCTCGATCTTGCCGTCGGCGGCGGTGCCGCGGCGACGACGTCGGCTGCGACGGCGCTTGGTGCCGCCCACCGAGACGGTCTGCGGCACGTGCACCAGCTCGGCCTTGGGCTCTTTGCCCTTCTTCTTTTTCTTCTTCTTGCCGTTGCCGTTGGGCTCTTCGCCGTCCAGCTCGCCCTCGGCTTCGCCCCCCGACTGTCCGTCTTTGGGCTTCGGCGGGCGCACCTGGTCGCGCAGGGCGACGATGATGGCGGCGACGTGCTTGCAGTGTCCGTCTGCGCCGCGCCACCCCGGGCAAGTGCAGTGCGAGGTCCACACGTCCTCGTCATTCACCGTGGCGGACGTGGTGTACGGCTCGTCCGAAGAGCGCACGTTGATCTCGCCCGTGACGGTGTCGCCCTCGGCGACCAGATCTTCGACGGACTTGCGGCGCGCGTAGAGGCGCCCGCGTAGGAACGCGTTGCCGCCGGTGACGCGCTGGATGGCGCGGTCGCTCATCTTCGACACCCGCTGTGCGACGGGCGGGAGCTCGTCGAAGGGCACACTCAGGCGATCGTCGTCTTGGTCCTCGTCGCCGTCGGCGTCGTCGAGGTTGTCGTCGTTCAACTCATCAGTGAGGTCGCTCACTGCGCTATCACCCATGGAAGGCGTCTCCTCGGCTTCGCTTCGAAAGCGCGAAGCACGAACTCAGCGTTGTGCACGGTGCATGTGGGCTGGGGCCGAGCCTTGTCGACGGCTGCTCCCACCGTCGCGTTTGGAGCTGGGGTCAGGGGGGGCCCTGTGAGCTCGGCACGCCGCCCACGGCCAAACCACAGGCGACGGCTGCGGTATTGCACAGCGCGCCGAGAACCGCAACCCCTGTGGCACGAGCGCGACTGATCGCTCCCCAACTCCCGGCACATGGGCAGCCCGAGCCCCGCTCGCCGCCCGCCTCGGGTATCCTGCGCGCCCCCCGCCCGGCGGTCGCCACTGGCCTCCGCCGTTGCATACGAGAGGATCCCGATGCGCAAGATGCTGTTCCGCCTCATGGGAGGCTACCGCCGAGCCTCCCTGTTCGCCCTCAAGCTCCGCGGCCACGACGAACGCTCGTTGGCCGAGGAGCGCGTGGTCACCGGCAAGGTCTGGGACGACTTCTGCGACGATCTGCGCGCGGCGGGGGCCACCCTCGCCTTCCCCGGCGCACCGAACGACGTCGAGAACCTGACCGAGGGCTACCGCTACCTGACCCGCTTGATGCGCGCCGGGCTCGAGAACTTCCTCGAGTTCAACGACCCGGCCGCGCCCGTGCTGCGCCGCATGGTGCACGAGACGGTCAAGATGGGCGCAGACAACCCGGACAACTACTACCAGAACTGCGCCATCAGCGGCGCCATGACCTATCGCATCCGGGGCACCCGCGGGACCGTGGCACAGCTCAACTTCGGCACGCAGAAGGGCAACTACGGGGAGGGCGAGGGCGGGATGCCGCCCACCGGTCGCCTCGACGCGCTGAACATGGAGATCGCCGCGGACGGCACGTTCGAGATCCTGGTGAGCTGCGAGCGCCCCGCCTCGGGCAACTGGCTGCCCATGGAGCCCGAGACCAACCTGCTGATCGTGCGCCAGACGTTCCTGGACCGGGAGACCGAGCAGATCGCAGACCTGACCGTGGAGCGCATCGACGGCGACTCGGCGCCCACACCGCTCACCGCGCAGCGGCTGGACGAGGCCCTCGAGCAGACGACCACGCTCGTGGCGGGCGCGTCCGTGCTGTTCGCCAAGTGGGCGCGCGACTTCCAGCAGCACACGAACGAGCTGCCCATGTTCGACCAGGAGGTGAGCAACAAGGCGGGGGGTGACCCCAACATCCGCTACTACCACAGCCACTGGCGGCTGGCGCCGGACGAGGCCCTCGTGATCGAGGTGACGCCGCCCGAGTGCCAGTTCTGGAACTTCCAGCTCAACAACTACTGGATGGAGTCCCTGGACTACCGCTACTTCCGCGTGCACACGAACAAGCACCTGGCCAAGTACGAGCCGGACGGCTCCGTGCGCGTGGTGGTGGCGCACCAGGACCCTGGGCTGCCCAACTGGATCCAGACCGTGGGGCACGACCAGGGCACCATGTGCTGGCGCTGGATCCACGCCGAAAGCGCGCCCCAGCCGCGCACCCGTGTGGTGAAGCTGCGCGACCTGCGCGCCTGAACTCTGCTGCTCGAGTGAAGAAGCCGCGCCGTGGGCTCGTCAAGCGGGCGCGCGTGGTACTGTCGGCCCGTCGAAGGCCCGAAAAGCCTCGCGCACAGATGTCCACGGCGAGAGGTGGCTGCGATGAGCGTTGGTGTTCGAACGGAAGAGGACGACGAGGGCAGCGCACGCCACCCGAGGGTGTCGACCGGCACCGCGAGTGGGGCGGACCCCGCATCAGGCGCGCGCGTGACCACCTGGCCCGCTTGGTTCGTGCTGGGGCTGATGGGCGTCGCGGGTGTCTGGACGGCGGGCGGCTCACGGGCCGCTGCGCAAGAGTGCCGACGCGAGTGTAGCGCGACCGAGATCCAGAGCAGCGACGCGTGCTGCTACCTCCCGCCTCACCTGGCACCGGCCAGCGACTGCGCGCGCGGGAACCTGGACGAGTGCCGCGAGCAGGCCGGCACCCCAGAGGGGCGCGCGCTCGTCGCCCAGGTGGCGAACGACGCCACCAACGCGTGCGCGGCGGGCCAGCTCGAGGCTTGTCTGCTCGCGGGGCTGCTCCAGAGAGGAGGCATCGGCGTCCCCCGTGACCTGCCGAACGCTCGTCGACTGTACTCGGTCGCATGCGACGGCGGCCTGCTCCGCGCCTGCGCGCACTTGAGCACGATGCTGCGCAGTGGCTCGGGGGGACCCGTCGACGACGCCAGGGCCATGGCTGTCGCAGCCCGCGCGTGCGACAGCGGAGACCCGAGCGCCTGCGACCACCTGGGGTTCCGCTACATGACCGGAGCGGGCGTCGACGTCGACGCCGTGCGCGGTCGTGCGCTCATGTCGCGTGGGTGCGACCTCGGCTCGATGCTCGCCTGCTGGAACCTGGCCGTTGCCTACGAGCGTGGGCAGGGCGGTCCCGCGGACCCGGAGCGCCAGCGGAGCACCCTCGCGCGGTCGTGCGAGGGCGGACACATGCCCGCGTGTACGCGCCTCGGCCGCCTCATCGACACGGGCCGCGGTGTCCAGGCCGACAAGAGCCGCGCCGCACAGCTCTACGAGCGAGCGTGCGCCGTGGGCGAGGTCAGCGCCTGCTACTACCTCGCGTTCCTGCTGGTGAATGGACCGGACCACTTGCACAATCCCGACCGCGCGTACGCGTTGCTGAGTGGCCAGTGCACCGCAGAGCACTGGGACTCGTGCCGCTTGCTGGCGTTCCTGTACCTGGATGGCATCGGAACCACGGAAGACCGCCCACGAGCCCGCGAGTTGCTGCAGCAGTCGTGCGCCCATGGCGTCGACCTCGCGTGCAGGGACCTCGAGACATACGCCAGCAGCCTGGCAGAACGGCCAAGCACCGCGCCCGTGCCGCCCGTCGCCAACACGCAGTCTCCTGCGCATACCACGGTGACTCCTCCGGCAACGCCGCTCACGCCGGCGCGTGACCCGAATCGACCCGCCGACCCCCTCGGTCGGGTTCGGGCTCGACGCCACACGAACGACGGGACGGCGTCGCGCGAAGAGATCCGCAGGAACATCGCGTCCCGCGCCGTGCCGCACGCGAGGCGGTGCATCGCCGGCCTCGGGGTGCCTCCGAGCGAGTACATGCTCACGGTGACGTTCTACGTGGAGGCCGACGGGTCCGTAGACTTGGTGGCAGTGGAACCATCCCGCCAGAACGCACAGGTGTCGCAGTGTGTCGCCGTCGGCTTCCGCCAGATCCGTCTCCCGACGACCGCGGCGGGTGCGCTCGTGCAGTTTCCGCTCCGATTCTGACGCGGCGGGACACGGCGCTATGACGGTGGGCACGGCCTAGCGACCGCGAGAACGCCGTGGGGCCTTGCGCGGTGCTGCCGGCGGCGTGCGCTTGCTCGAGCGCTCCCGAGGCTGTGCCGAGCTGGTGCGGGGCCGCGAACCACCGGGGTTCGCGGGAGCCACGTCGAGGTGCACCAAGCAGGACTTCATGGTCGGGCCTACGGGCGGCTCGGGGAAGTCGAGGGGGAGCGCGCAGTCGACGATGCGCCCGTCGCGCCCGGCCTGGGCGAGGCCTTCTCGGATGTGTCCGCGGAACGCCCGCGGCGTCATGCGGCGGTCGTTGCTGCACAGCAGCAGGAGCCCCCCGCGCGCGGCGACCCGCGCAGAGAGCGCGCACAGCTCGACCCAGTCGCTGCCCGACGTCCAGCGGGTGCGCTTGGTCTTGGAGTAGGTCGGCGGATCCACGACGACGAGCTCGAAGCGCTGCCCGTCGTGCCGCTGGGAGCGCAGCCAGGCGAAGACGTCCGTGCGTACGAAGGTGTGCCGTCGCGTGTCGGCGCCATCCGCGGCGTCCGCGACGGGCGTGACGTCTGCGCGAACTGCCCCGGAAGTGCCGCGCGACGAGGAGGCCACCAACGCACTCACCTGGGCCTCGGCCCAGCTCAGCGCGGGAGCCGCCACGTCCAGCGTGCACGTGCGCGCGGCCCCACCCGCCACGGCCGCTACCGTGAAGGGCCCCGTGTACGCGAAGAGGTTGAGCACGCTGCGCCCCCGAGCCAGCTCACGGACGCGTCCGCGGTTGTCGCGCTGGTCCAGGAACAGCCCGGTGCTCAGACCGTCGCCGAGGCGCACACGATACGGGACGCCAGCCTCGTGCACCGTGACCTCGGGCTCGTCGGTGGGTTCACCCCACGCGGGGCGCTCCGGAGCCAGTGCCTCGGTGCGCGTGTCGGCCAGCGTGTTGCTCTGCTTGGGGCGACGCTTGAGGTAGACGCCGCGTGGGCCCAGCTCCGCCAGCACGGAGAGCAACGTGTCTTCGTGAGCGGCCAGGGCCTCGTCGCGGAGGTGCACGAGCAGATGCTCGTCGTAGACGTCCACGGCCAGCCCGGGCGCGCCGTCCCCCTCCTCGTGCAGCAGGCGGAACGCGGTGGTGACGCCGCGCTCGTGCTCGACGAACAGCCCGTAGCGTCGCGCTCCGGCGCGCCGCAGCGCCGCCCGGAAGGCCTCGGCCAACGCGTCCGGGGAGCGCTCGGGCGCGACACCTGCGAGACGCAGGTGGTCCGGCAAGGCAGGCGCGCACAAGCGCAGCGCCGCCCCCGTGAGCGGGTGGCGCAGGCGCAGCTCCTCGGCGTGCAGCATCAGCCGTGGGGCTGGGGGCCCGCCGTAGAGCGTGTCCCCCACGAGGGGAAAGCCGCGGGCCGCGAGCTGGGCGCGGATCTGGTGGGTGCGGCCGGTCTCGATGCGCACGTCGACCAAGGCGAGGTGACCCTCGACCTTCACGCGCCGCACGTGCGTGACCGCGCGCTGCCCGGCGCCGGCCGCAGGCCCGCCCCTCTCGCCGCGCGCGCGTCCCGCACCCGCCGTGCCGGGCGCACTCCGTGTCTCTGACGCGCCCTGCAGCGGCGGACGTCCACGGCTCCCCCGTGCGTCCTTGCTCCCCAACACCTCGGTGCGCCCGTCACGCCCCGGCACAAGCACGTCCTCGAGCCGCAAGGAGGCGGGCAGCCGCGTCACGTCTCCGGCCACCCAGGCCACGTAGCGCTTCTCCACTTGGCGCCCCTCGAACTGCTCGGCCAGGCCCGGGTTGGCGGCGCGCGCCTTGGCGAACAGCAGCACGCCCGAGGTCTCCTGGTCGAGACGCTGGTGCACGCCGAGGTAGGCGCGACCGTCCCGGCCCCGCTCACCGAGCGGCGCGCCCTGCGCTTCGGCGCGCTCGTCCAGGAAGCCGGAGAGCCGAAAGCGGGCGTCGTCCGGCGACTCCGGCCGAGCGCTCTGGCTGGGCATGCCCGCCGGCTTGTTCAGCGCGACGAGGTGCTCATCCTCGTAGAGGATCCACGCGGGGTCGAAGCGCGTGAAGGTGCGCGCGAGCCCCACGATGCGTCTCAGCCCGCCTCGGCGCGCAGCGCTTCGGGCAGCAGCAGCGACGGCGTGCCGCTGGCCGTGATCCACAGCTGGTGCGCCGCGCGCGTGGCGGCGATGTGCAGGAGGTGGCGCGCCTCGTCGTCCTGCGGGTACGTGGTGGAGTTGCACTCCACCAGCACCACGTAGTCGAACTCGAGGCCCTTGACCTGGCGCACGTCGGTCACGTCGACACCGGGCCGGAACGGGAAGTCCTGATCGGCGATGCGCCGCAGGTTGGGCACCTCGCCACGCTTGAGCCCCTCGGCGTACTCGTCGGCCTGCTCGGGGTAGCGCGTGATGACGGCCACCGACGCGAGCGGCTCCGCCAGCACCAGGTTGCGCAGCGCCTCGGACAAGAAGCCCACCGTCTCGCCGCTGCTCCCGAAGCGGAACAGCTCCACCGGGGCGCCGCCGCGCGTGGCCTGCCCCGTCACCTCGTTGCGCAAGTGACCCAGGATGTCGGTCGCGAACTCGATGATGGGGGCCGTCGAGCGGTAGCTCAGCTTCAGGGGCTCGATCTCCACGTGCGACAGGCCCAGCTGCGCGAGCACGGTGCGCCAGTCGGTGAAGCCGTTGTCCATGTGGAGCCGCTGGGCCACGTCGCCCGCGAAGGTCACGCTCTTGTCGCCGCCGCGGCCGGAGACGGTGTCCAGCACCACCGACATCTCGACCGGGCTCAGGTCCTGCGCCTCGTCCACGAACGCGTGCTCGTAGGTCAGCGCCTGGCGCTTCTTCGCGCGCAGCGGACCCACCAGCTGCTGATAGGCGTGCAGCAAGAGCGCGTCGTCCTCGCGGTCGAGCGACACGGTGTCCTTCTCGCTCGCGCCGTCGATACCGTGGTCGTGGTCGCTGGCCTCCTGTGGCGCGGCGTCCTCGTCGCGCTCCCGGTCCAGCCGCTCCTCGCGGTAGGCGACGATGTCCGTGCAGCGCCGCGTGCAGTAGGCGTGGCACCACTCGAGCTCCGCCTCGGACAGGCCCGGCGCGTCGTCGCGTTGGAACGCGGCACGCAGCAGGCCCGCGTCGGTGAGCAGGTCGGCCCACAGGGCCACCACGTCACCCGAGCGCTCCACCTCTTGGGTGATGGTGCGCTGCAGCTCGTGGCGCCCCGCCGCGTTCACCTGCCGCGACTCGTTCTCGGCGTTGTCGAGCCACGCGGAGAGCAGGTGCAGGCGCGCGATGATGGGCTGCCCTGCGCTCTCCTCGAACGCGCGCAGCGCACGCCCCCCACCCTCGTGGCGCTTGCCGATGTCCACGATCCGCGCCGAGATGTCGGCCGAGATCTGCGCGATGCGCTCGTCGAAGACCTCTTTGAGGCGCGGGTGCTTCTTGAGCCGGATGACGTGCGCGGGGGTGTCGTCCGCCACGGAGATGGGCACGTGCGGGAAGTGCCGGCGGCGCGCCTTCTCGGCCCAGCGCTCGTAGGTGACCACGTGCACACCCTCGGCGCCGAGCGACGGGAGCACGCGCGAGATGTAGCGCACCAGCGCGTCGTTGAAGACCACCACGAGCATGTTCTCGGGCGTGAAGCGCTGCTTGTCCTGGAACGCCAGGTAGGCCAGCCGGTGGAGTCCGATGGTGGTCTTGCCGCTGCCGGCGCCGCCCTGGATGACCACCACCCCGGACGTGGGGCGGCTGATGAGCTCGAACTGCCGCGGGTCGATCAGCGCCGTGATCTCCGACAGGCTCTTGTCCTCGCGCGCGTCGGCGTCGCCCACGCCGAGCGTGCCCGGCTTGTGGTGCGACTCGGGCCGCATGGCCGCGCCCTGCCCGCCCGAGAGTGCGACGGCGCTCTGCCCGAGCCGCCGCCAGCTGCCATCGGCGCGCAGCTGGAAGCTGCCCTGCGGCGACCCGATGCGCTTCAGGCGACCGTCGGAGATGCCGAGCGTGCGTCGCAGCAGCACCTCGCCCTCCACGTCGCGGTCGCCGAAGGTCTCCTCGTAGTCGTCGCCCTCCTCGTAGCGGTAGTAGATGCGGCTGACCGGCGCGTCCCGCCAGTCCACGATGCGGATGCCCGTCTTCGGGTCCAAGAACGTGGCGCGCCCGATCAGCACCTCACGCTTCTTCTCGTCCTCTTCGAGCAGCAGGCGCCCGAAGTACGGCGAGCGCTTGTCGATCTGCCCCTCGCTCACCTGCGCGCGCCGCAGCGCCACCTGCTGCAGGCGCTCCATCTCCTCGACCAGCGGCGGAATGTCCTCGAGGCGGGCGTCGCGGATCTGGTCGCGCAACGCCACCAGCTCCGCGTCGTAGTCGGCCTGGCTGAGCGAGCGCCGGGGCCCATCTTCGCGCGCGAGCAGCGTACGCTGGACACGCGCCAGGACCTTCTGCTCTTCCTCGACGATCTGGTCGAGCTCTTGGTCCGATTCGGTCGCGGGGGCGGAAGAAGTCGTCATGGCAGCCGAGGGTGGGGGTCCGAGGATGGGAAACGCGGGTCGGACGGAGTAGCACGGTTCAAGGGGGGGTCCAGGCGCTGGGAGGTGCCCGCGAGCGGGGGCGCAGCATCGCCTCACGTGGTGCAAGCTTGCACGGCGCCGGTGCAGGAACGAAAGCGTCACATTTGTTTCCTGGAAATCGGCCGCGAAATCACTCGTTTTTGGAAGCCCCTCCCGGACCTTCGCGCTGGCACGGACCTCGCAATGGTTGGCGAGCCAGCGGAGGAAGTACGTGCAAGCATCGGGCGTCACCCACATCGGCCGCCGGCCGAACAACGAAGACAGCTACCGCATCGAGCCGGAGCTGGGCTTGTTCTTGGTGGCCGACGGCATGGGCGGCTACGAGGGCGGGGAGGTCGCGAGCCGCCTCGTCGTGGACACCCTGGCCGCGTTCTTCGCGAAGCCGGACGAGTTCACCGACGACATCGCGCCGTCCGCCAGCGCCCTCGACGGCCCGAGCGAAGCGGAGGAGCGCATGGCCCTGGCCATCCGCATGGCGCACCGGGAGGTGCAGCAGGAGGCGCAGGGGCGCCTGCGTGAGATGGGGTCCACGCTCGCAGCGCTCCACGTGCACGA
Source organism: Sandaracinaceae bacterium (assembly GCA_020633055.1). Lineage (NCBI taxonomy): Bacteria > Pseudomonadati > Myxococcota > Polyangiales > Sandaracinaceae > Sandaracinaceae bacterium. The sequence goes on from JACKEJ010000010.1 coordinate 64,151, forward strand.
CAGCAAGGTGCTGATCGCCCACGTTGGGGACAGCCGCGTCTACCGCATCCGTGACGGCCACATCGAGCAGATGACGCGCGACCACTCGCTGACCGCCGACCTGGAGGCCGCAGGGTGCGAGAGCATGCTGGCGCACCTGCCGCCGCACTACCGCCACATGGTCACGCGCGTGATCGCGGCCAACGCGAACGCGCAGCCCGACTTCCGCGTGGTGGACGCGCAGGCGGGCGACACGTTCGTGCTGTGCAGCGACGGAGTACACGACGTGCTGGGGGGCGACGCCATCCTGGACGCCGTGGACGACGCGGAGTGTGAAGAGGCGAGCGAGCGCGTGGTGGCGCGTGCCTTCGCGGAAGGCACGCAAGACAACATCACGGTGGTCGTGGTCCGCGTTTGAACGACGTGTTCAGCCGACCTTGACGACGGCGCCCTCGCTGTCGACGACCGTGACCGCCACCTCGACGCCGCGCCGCACGCTCTGCGTCACGACGCAGAAGTCCTCGAACTGCGCCAGCACGCGCTCGAGGTGTGGGATGTTCGCGGCGGCGTTCCCGAGCGTGAGCTGCACGGCCATGTGGGTGATGCGCTGACGGCCCTCGACGCGCGCCATGGTGCCGGTCACCTCGGCGCGCACCTTGCCCGGCTCTTCCTTGTACTTGCGGACCGCGAACAGCAGGCTGGCCGCGAGGCAGTTGGCCACGGACGCGGCCAACAGGCGCCCCGGGTTCGGTCCCTGACCGTCGCCCAGCGGCGCGGGCTCGTCCGTCAGCAGCTGACCGAAGTCGCCGAAGTCGACCTGGAAGCGGTAGTTCTCGATCAGCTCGAGGCTCACGGTGAACGTCTGGTTCTCGGACATGCGTTTCTCCTGGATGGCAGCCCGCGTCAGTCGCCGCGCGGGAGCTTCTTGATGAACACCTTGGAGCCGCGGCCAGGGTCCACCTTGGCGCGCTTCAAGGCGGGCAGGTCGGTCCTGCGGGCGGGCTCGAAGCCCCGCTCGATGAACCAGTGCGCCGTCTGCGTGGTGAGCACGAACACGCGCGTGAACCCCCGGTCCCTGCAGCGCTTCTCGACGAAGCCCAGCAGCTCTTCGCCGCGGCCGGTGTGCCGGTACTCCTCGGAGACCACCACGCACGCCAGCTCGGCCATCTTCTTCTCGGGGTACGGATAGAGCGCCGCGCAGGCCACGATCATTCCGTCACGCTCGATGACCGTGAAGTGGTCGATGTCGTCTTCCAGCATCTCGCGCGAGCGGCGGATGAGCACGCCGCGCTCTTCGAGCGGCTCGATCAGCGCGTGGATACCGCCCACGTCGGCGCGGCGCGCCTGGCGCACGTCCTCGAACGCCTCACCCGTGACCAGGGTCCCCACGCCGTCGCGCGTGAACAGTTCGCGCAGGAGCGCACCGTCCGCCGTGCGCTCGATGAGGTGGCCGCGCCGCACACCGCGTCGCACCGCCACCGCGGCGGCCTCGAGGTGACGCCGGACGTCGCGCCCCAAGCGCCGCTTCGCGGCGACCATGCGCTCGGCCTCGGACGGTGTGATCTCGTGCAGCGCGTTCCCGCGCCCGTCCGTCAGCGGCTTGCCCTCGGTGAGGCAGATGATCTTGTCGGCCTTGAGCGCCACCGCCGCAGCCGACGCGACGTCGGGGGTGCCCACGTTGAACGCGTCGCCGGTGAGCGAGTAGCCGATGCTGCTGAGCAGCACCACCGCGCCGTCATCCAACCGCTGCCCGATGGCCTCGGCGTCGATCTTGCGCACCAAGCCGCTGTGCTCGTAGTCCACGCCGTCGATGACGCCCACGGGGCGCGCCGTGACGAAGTTGCCCGACGCGACGCGCACGCGCGCACCGGCCATGGGTGAGTTGGGCAAGCTGGTGGAGAACAGCGCCTCCAGCTCCACGTGGATGGTGCCCGCGGCCTCCTTGACGCAAGCGAGCGCCACGTCGTCGGTGACCCGCATGCCGGACACGTAGCGCGGCTCCGCGCCGCGGCGGGCCAGCGCCGCGTCGATCTGCGGCCGTGCCCCAGCGACCAGCACCACGCGGATGCCGAGGCTCTGCAGCAACGCCACGTCGTGGATGAAGTCCCGCGCCCCCCGCGACTGCAGCAGCTCGCCGCCGAACAGGATGACGAAGGTGCGCCCGCGGTGCGCGTGGATGTACGGCGCCGACGACCGGAACCACTGGACGAAGGGGTCGCTGGAGGCAGGCATGGCCGCGACTCTATCAGGCGGGGCGGCTCAGCCGCGCCGGTAGTTCGGGGCTTCCTCGGTGACCACCACGTCGTGCACGTGGCTCTCCTTGAGCCCCGCGCCCGTCATGCGGATGAAGCGCGACTGCGTCTGCAGCTTCTCGACGGTCTGGCAGCCGGTGTAGCCCATGCCCGCGCGCAAGCCGCCCACGAGCTGATAGACCACCGAGCTTAGCGGACCGGCGTAGGGGACGCGGCCCTCGATGCCCTCGGGCACCAGCTTCTCGGCGTCCACCACGTCGCCCTGCGAGTAGCGGTCGGCCGAGCCCTTGCGCATGGCGCCCACGCTGCCCATGCCGCGGTAGCTCTTGAACGTGCGGCCCTGGAACAGCACCAGCTCGCCCGGCGCCTCGTCGGTGCCGGCGAAGAGCGAGCCGATCATGACGGTGCTGGCGCCGCACGCGATGGCCTTCACCACGTCGCCGCTGTACTTCACGCCGCCGTCCGCGATGATGGGCACACCGTGCTTGCGGCCCACGGCCGCGCAGTCCTTGATGGCCGTGACCTGCGGCATGCCGATGCCTGCCACCACGCGGGTGGTGCAGATGGAGCCGGGCCCAATGCCGACCTTGACGGCGTCGGCGCCGGCCTCGATGAGCGCCTCCGTGGCGGCGGCGGTGGCCACGTTGCCGGCCACCAGCTCGAGGTGCGGGTAGGCCTTCTTGGTAGCGCGGACGGCGTCGATGACGCCCTTGCTGTGCCCATGCGCCGTGTCGATGACGATGACGTCGACGCCCGCCTCCGCCAGCAGCCGGATGCGCTGCGCGCTCTCGGCGCCCACCCCCGTCGCCGCGCCCACACGCAGGCGCCCGTATGCGTCCTTGATCGCGTGCGGATAGCGCTCGGCCTGCAGGAGGTCCTTGATGGTGATGAGCCCCACCAGCTCGCCCTGCTCGCCCACCACCAGCAGCTTCTCGATGCGGTGCTTGTGGAGGATGCTCTTGGCGGCCTGCGTCTCCACGCCGGGCGAGACCGTGACCAGGTCGCGCGTCATGAGGCTCATGACGGGCTGGTCGAGGTTGGTCTCGAAGCGCACGTCGCGGCTGGTCAGGATGCCCACCGGCTTGCCGTCCTGCACGACCGGGAGCCCCGAGATGTCGTGCTGACGCATGATGTCCAGCGCCTGCGCGAGGGGCTGATCGGGCCGCACCGTGACGGGGTCCACGATCATCCCGCTCTCGGCGCGTTTCACCTTGAGGACCTGCGTGGCCTGCTCTTCCGGCGTCAGGTTCTTGTGGATGATGCCGATCCCACCTTCGCGGGCCATGATGACCGCCGTGCGCCACTCCGTGACCGTGTCCATCGCGCTGGACACGATGGGGATGCGCAGCTCGAGCCCTCGTGTCAGCCGGGTGCTGACGTCGGCGTCCTTGGGCAGGAAGTCCGCGTAGCCGGGCTCGAGGAGAACATCGTCGAAGGTGAGGGCCTCGCGGAACGCGCTTGTCTGATGGGAATCGGTCACGGGGGGTTACTCCGTCGCGTTGGTAAGGCGCCGGAGTATAACCGGAAACGAAGTGGACGCTATGCGGGCAGCCGCGCGGAGGTCATGCGCCCCCGCGTCTCGGTGCAGGTGGCGCGGTGCTGGCTACGGGGCGGTCCCGACGACGATCACCGGCAAACACGTCGGGTCTGGACGCACGGCGCAGCGCGGCACCGCGCCAGAGACGTCGCAGTAGCCGATGGCGCAGTCCGCGATGGCCACGCAGGGGTCGGTCTGTACCGTGACGCACTCGTTGTCGATGCACACGGCGGGCGCGCACGGGCTGCCGTAGTCGAGGCAGTTGTTGGGGCACCCTTCGGAGTACTCGCAGTAGCCCGTGCGGATGTCGCAGGCGCCACCCTCCGGACAGCGATCGAGCTCGCGGCCATCGTCGCAACCGCTGGGCAAGCAGATGGCCTTCACGCACTCGCCGAGGTCGGCGCTGTCCTGACAGATGTCGTCGTTGAGACGCATGGCACAACCGTCACCGAGGAGGTCGGCCGTGGGGTCGTCCGGCGCGCAGAGGTTGACCGTGCAGTCGACGCCGTCTTCGCAGAACTGGTGGTTGGGGACATGCTGGCAGCGTGGCGCGTTGACCTGCCCCGCGGTGGTGCAGATGTCCGTGGTGCAGGCGATGCCGTCGTTGCACAGGGCGTTGCTGGGGACCGGCTGCGAGCAGGTGCCGTTCGGGCTGCAGGTGGACACGGCGCAGCTGTCGGCGTCCGTGTTGCAGCGCGCGCTGCTGGGAGCGTAGACGCACGCACCCAGCACGCAGGTGCCGACCAGGCACTGACCCTGGAGAGGACACACCACGGGCGCCCCCCGCACGCACATGTTGTCCTCGCACGTGACGGGGCCGGCACACGGGTCGCCCAGGTTGCAGTCCGACGCATCGTCGCACGACGGAAGGGGCTGGCAGTCGGCGACCACGTCGCAGTACTGACGGTCGGGACAGACGGCGTCGGACGGAACGTTCAGGCAGCCCATGGCGGGATCGCACTGGTCGGACGTACACGTCACGCCATCGTCGCAGTCGAGGATGGCGTCAGTGCCGACGCAGTGGTTGTCCACGCACTGTTCGATGCCGTTGCAGACGTTGAAGTCGTCGCACTCGGAGGCTTCTGTGCACTCGAGCCCGCCGATGTCCCGTCGGCCGGTTCCGGCGTCGCTGCCGCTCCCGTCACGCGCCTGAGTGTCCAGCACCAGCCCACACCCCGTGGCCGAGACGGCACACATGAAGCAGGCGACCCACATCCAAGAAAAGCGTTTCACAGCGCCTTCCATAGTGCCGCGTCGCCCGGGCAACGCCAAGTGGGTGCCCCGAAATTGCTCAGTAGGCCTTGGGGAGCTTGCTCGTGTCCATGTGATCGAGGGCGAAGCGGATGAGGCCACTGCGGCTCATCTTGGTGTGTCCCTCGGCCTTCAAACGCGCGACTTCGGCGTCCAGCCGGGCGAGGTCGTCGCGGTACATCGAGATGCAGAGCACCTCGTAATGGCTGGGCTTGGGCTTCTGCTTGCGCTTGGCCTTGACCTTGGCGAGCGGCTTGACCACCGGCGCAGGCGTCGGTTTGTAGAACGACTCGCGGAGGACCTCGCGCACCTCGTCTCCGTCGAATAGCTCATCCATCGCGCGTGCCGGTTCGTGACTCATCTCTCTCTCCTTCTCTCTACACCAGGCCGTGTCGGGCCCCACTCAGGCCGACGCCAACAGCTCCTGAAAGCCGGCCGAGGCGCCGCGCGACGCGGGCTCGGTGACCGACAGGACGTGCTGCACCAGCTGGCGATAGTCTGCAGCGCCGTGGCACTCCGGGTCGTACTCGAAGATGCTCTGCTTGGCCGTGGGGGCTTCGCGCAGGCGCGTGTTGACCCGCACCGGCGGCAGGCACTTCTCGCCGAAGTGTTTGCGCAGCGCGTCCACCGCGTCGCGGGCCACACGGTTGCGGCTGTCGTAGAACGTGGGCAGCACCCCTACGATGTCGACGTCGTGCTTCAGCAGTTCGCGCACGTTGCGGAGGGTCTTGAGCACCTGCTTCACGCCGACCAGCGACAGGTAGTCGCAGGACACGGGGACGATGACGCTGTCGGCGTAGACCAGCGCGTTCTGGTTCATGAGCGAGAGCGCGGGCGCGCAGTCCAGCACGACCACGTCGTACGAATCGCCGAGCGTTCCAAGGCGCTCGCGCAGCACGCGGTCGCGGCTGGCTCGCTGCGCCAGGTGCAGCTCGGCGGCGGCCAGCGTCTCGTTGGAGGTGATCACGTCGAGGCCCTTGCGGACTGGAATGGCGGCGTCTTCGGGGGCGAGGCCGTGCACCAGCACGTGGTAGAGGGTCTTCTCGCCCCGAATGCCCAGCGAGGCCCCCACGTTGCCCTGGCCGTCGGCGTCGACCAGCAGGACGTTGTAGCCGGCCTCGGCCAGACCAGCCGCGAGGTTCACGCTGGTAGTGGTCTTGCCGGTGCCGCCCTTGTGGTTGAACACGGCGATGCGGCGCACGGTGCGCGTCGGCGCCATGAGACCGCTGCCCGTCTCGCTTCGCTCGGTACCGGCGGCGCGGCACTCCGTGGAGCAGTAGTAGCGGCGCTCGCCGTCGGTCACGGCCGCTTGGAACGGGTACTCGAGCTCGAACGCGCGCGCGCAGACATCGCAGACGCAGTGCGGGGCCGCCGCGCGAGACGCGCCGGGCTGCGCGCCGACTTGCTCCGCGTCGAGCGCACCCGAGAGCAGGCGCTGCTGACAGACCATGGAGCACACATAGACGAACGCGCCCGCTTCTTCGCGGACCTGGTAGCGAAAGCGTACTTCGAAGTCGCGCTCGCAGACGCGACAGACACCATGAGGTGACGACATGAGTCCTCGTTGCTCGGTTCCTGAGGCAGTTAATGAAACGCCTCTCTCTTCCGGTAGTTCACTTGGGGGGCGGTGGTCAAAAAAGTGGTTGTTCTGTCCGTCTGCGCCCGGCGGTTGGCTGCTCGGAGGCTCAACGAACGTCGTCGCGAAGTGGGCCTCGGCTTGCTGGACGCCGCCGCGCAGGAGGCCTCGGCGCCGGGGCCGGTCGCGCAGGCGCTCCCTTCGGTGCCTCCCCCATTTCGGCGCGCCGTTGGCGCTTGAAATCGGGCCCCCCCAATCCCCTGTGCCGAGGCCTCCTGCGCGACGGCTTCCGTGTGGCGTGGGGCTCTGGGCGCTCGGCGGGTGAACGAGTGGGGTGCGCGTCCGGTGGGCGGGGACTGGTCCGAGGAGGCGCTTGTTCGACGGGCGCGGCGGGTGAACTCGCGGGGTCGTTCGGCTTGGAGGGGCTGGTGGGGCCGTGACGGGTTCGGGTGGTGCGGGTTGGACGCGGGGTGGGACGCGGGGTGCGGGACCGGGACGCGGGGTGCGGGCTGGATCAGTCGGCGGTGAAGCCGACCTTGTTGTGCGTGCCGTCGCAGTAGGGCTTGTTCGCGGACTGTCCGCAGCGACAGAAGAACACCTTCTCGGTGCGGTCGGTGGTGCGCCCGGTGCCGGAGACGATCTCGAGCGGGCCCTTCACCTGCAGCGGCCCGTTGGGCAGGGGCTTCACCTGAATGGGTCCGTTCCGCACCGCGAGCGGCTCGGTGGGCTTGGTGGCCGGTTCGCCGGTCGCCTGGAACGACGCCGCGGTGTGGCTCCCGTCGCAGAAGGGCTTGTGGGCAGACGCTCCGCAGCGACACAGCGTAGCGCGCAGCCGCTCCCCGTGCCCCGCGATGCTCATCTCGGCGTGGAGCGCCAGCGGCCCGTTTTCGCGGACGCGCGCGAGGTTGACCTTGGGCGGCACCTCGCCCGGACCGCCGTCCAGGCGCTCCACCTCGATGGCTCCCGACGGGCACCCCAGCGCCAACGCGAGCAGCTCGTCCGGCGTCGCCGCGTCGGGGTGAATCCACTCCCCCTCCACGTTCGGCACGAACACGTCGGGGCGCCCTAGCACGCACTGCCGCGAGTGGATGCACTTCTCGCCTTCGAAGCGGATGAGAGCCTGCTTTCCTCGGACGACCTCGGTCATGGCGTACCTCCAGCGTGTGAAGGACACGAGTCTACGCCCCCTGGCCGCGCGCGTGTCCATCGATTCCCGCACCACCAAGCCCCACCCGCCCAACTCCAGCTCACCCGAGCCCCAAACACACCCATCCATCCCGCACCACCGAGCCCCACCCGCCGCATCCGAGCCCATCCGAGCCCACCAAGCGCCCAAGGATCCGGAGCAACTCGACGGATCCCCACGCGCCCACGATCACGTCACCCGGACGGCGGCGGGGTGGGTCTCAGCAAGGGGATTGGGGGGGCCCCATTTCACGCGCCAAAGGCGCGTAGAAATGGGGGAGGCACCAAAGGGAGCCCCAGCGCGACCGGCCCCGCCGCGGGACCCACCCCGCCGCCGTCCCGCTCCGACGCAACCGCCCCGCACAGGCTACAAGTCGAGCTCCTCCGCATCCGCCTGTCGGGCGCGCTCCATGATGAACTCGTACCGGCTCTGCGGGTCCTTCCCCATCAGCTGGCTGATGACCGTCTCCGCCTCGAGCGCGTCCTCGATGGTCACGCGCAGCGCGCGCCGCTGGCGCGGGTCCAGCGTGGTCTCCTTCAGGTCGCTCGCCGGCATCTCGCCCAACCCCTTGAAGCGGCTGATGTCGGGCTTCACGTTGCGCGGCAGCCCGCGCAGCACGCGGTCGCGCTGCTGCTCGTCCAGCGCCCAGTACGTCTCCTTGCCCGCGTCGATGCGGAACAGCGGCGGCTGCGCCAGGAACACGTGCCCGTTGCGGATGAGCGACGGCATCTTTCGGTAGAAGAACGTCAGCAAGAGCGTGGCGATGTGGTGCCCATCGCTGTCGGCGTCCATCAGCAGGAAGATGCGGTTGTAGCGCAGCTTGCTCAGGTCGAAGCCCTTGCCGATGCCCGTGCCCAAGGCGCTGACGATGTTCTGCAGCTCCTTGTTGGCCAGCACCTGCGCGTCGGTCGCGCGCTCGGCGTTCAGCACCTTACCGCGCAGCGGCAAGATGGCCTGCGTGCGCCGGTCGCGCGCCGCCTTCGCGTTGCCACCGGCCGAGTCACCCTCGACCAGGAACAGCTCGCAGTCCGCCGGGTCCGTGCTGGCGCAGTCGCTCAGCTTGCCGGGCAGGTTCAGGCGGTGGCTGACCGCGGTCTTGCGGCTCACCTGCGCGCTGGCCGCGCGGCTGGCCTGGCGCGCGCGCGCCGAGATGATGATGCGCGCGATGATGGCCTCGGCCGCCGACGAGTTGTTGTGCAGCCACTGCTCGAGCGCCGTGCGCACCGCGTTCTCGATGGGCGCGGTGACCTCGGCGTTGTTCAGGCGGTCCTTGGTCTGGCCCTGGAACTGCGGCTCGCTCACGTAGGCGCTGACCAGCGCCACCACGCCCTCGCGGATGTCCTCCGCCACGATCTTCAGGCCCTTGGGCGCGATGTTGTGCGCGTCCATGTAGCCGCGGATGGCCTTGTTCACCGCCTGCTTGAAGCCGTTCTCGTGCGTACCGCCGTTGCCCGTGGGGATGCCGTTGGCGTAGCTCTTGATGAGCTCGTCGGTGCCCTCGGTCCACTGCAGCGCCACCTCCACGCGCGGGTCTCCCTCGCGCTCGTAGGTGAAGGCCACCGGGTGGATGGGGGGCTTCTTGCGTTGCGCCACCAGCTTGGTGAGGAAGTCCGCGATGCCGTTCGGGTGGTGGAACTCCTCGCGCGAGCCATCGCTCTCCAAGCGCAGCACGATCTTGAGCCCACGGTGCAGGTAGCTCGTGGCCTCCAGCCGCTCGCGGATGCGGTCCGGCTCGAACGCGCCGCTCTTGCCGAAGATCTGCGGGTCGGGCTTGAAGTAGATCTCCGTGCCCTTCTTGCGCGCCTCGCCCACCTTCTTGACGGGCGCGAGGGGCACGCCGCGCTCGTAGCTCTGGCGGTACTCGCTGCCCTCACGACAGATGGTGGCCTCGAGCCGCTCGCTGAGCGCGTTCACCACGGACGAGCCCACGCCATGCAAGCCGCCCGACACCGCGTAGCCCTTGCCGCCGAACTTGCCGCCCGCGTGCAGCGTGCAGAGGATGAGCTCGAGCGCGCTCTTCTTGAACTTGGGGTGCTTGTCCACCGGGATGCCGCGCCCGTTGTCGGCCACGCGCGCCCCCTTGAGGTCCGCGTCGATGGTGACCTCGATGCGCGACGCATGCCCGTTGATGGCCTCGTCCACGCAGTTGTCCACGATCTCCCACAGGAGGTGGTGGTAGCCCGTGCGGTCCGTGCCGCCGATGTACATGGCGGGGCGCTTGCGCACCGGCTCCAGGCCCTCGAGGACCTCGATCTGATCTGCGGAGTAACTCATGCGTCACCTGCCGGAATCTCGGGGGCCTCGGGCAGGTCCATGACGACCTTCTCCACCGAGCCGCGCTTGAAGAGAGAGAAGCCCTTGCCGCCGCGCGAGACCAGCTCGTACTTGCGGGTCGTGATGCGGTACTCGTTGCCGCCCTCACGCTTGACCAGGAGCACGTCGGAGTCGCGCGTGAGCACGCCCGCGCCCATGACGTAGTCGTCGCCGCTGAGCTTGATGAGCGTCACGCCGCGGCCAGCGCCAGCCAGCGCGTTGACCTCGTCGCTGTTGCATACCAGCGCGCGCCCCTCACGGGTACAGCAAGCCAGCGCGTTGCCCTCGTCGACCAAGCCCACGAAGACCACCTCGTCGCCGTCCTTGAGGCGCGTGAACTTGCGCCCGGCCTTGGTGCTGGGGTCGCGGTGCCCGCGCAGCGACAGCCGCAGCGACATGCCCTGCTTGGTGACCGCCACCACGAACGGCGCCTCCGGCTCGCTGCTGCCCTCGGTGGGCGCGGGCACGTCCAGCATGCGCGGGTCCATGCCCACCGCGTAGATGATGCGTTCGCCGTCCCCCATCTTGAACAAGGTCGGGATGGGCGAGCCGTGCCCCGTCGTGGCCGGGATGTCCACGATGCGCGTGACGTAGCACGTGCCCTGGTTGGAGAAGAACGCGACGCTGGAGCGCGTGGAGCCGCCCACGATGGCGAGCACCTGGTCCCCCTCGCGCACGCGCACCTTGGACACGTCCTTGACGCTGCCCTGACGCTTGACCCAGCCCTGCACCGTGACGACCACCATGGCGTCCTCGTCCACGATGAACTCCTCGGCGTCGAAGGCCGGCTCGTCCACGTTGGTGAGGATCTTGGTGCGCCGCAGGTCCAGGTACTTGTCCTGCAGCTCGTGCAGCTCGGCGCGCACGATGTTCCAGCGCGACTTCTGGTTGCCCAGCTGCTGCACGATGATGGCGGCGCGCGCCTGCTTCTCGGCCAGCTCCTCGCGGATGACCAGGATCTGCAGCTTGGCCAGGCGGTGCAGGCGCAGCTCGAGGATGTGGTCGACCTGCAGGTCGCTCAGCCCGAAGCGCTTGGTCAGCTTGGCGGCCGCGTCGGCCTTGTCCTCGCTGTTGCGGATGATCTTGATGGTCTCGTCCAGCGCGTCGAAGACGATGACGTAGCCTTCCAAGATGTGGATGCGCTCCCACAGCTTGAGCAGCTCGAAGCGCAGCCGGCGCGTGATGACCTCCAGCCGGAAGTCGAGGAAGTGCCGCAGCGCGGTCAGCAGGTCCACCCGCTGCGGCGCGCACACGTCGCCGCCGGGGACGACGATCTCCACGCCGGCCTCGGGCACGCCGTCCGCGATGTCGTAGTCGTTGGTGGGGATCAAGCACGTCAGGTTCACCTGCATGCTCATCTGCAGCGGCGTGTGCTTGTTGACGTACGCCATCACCAGGTTGGGGTCGGCGCCCGGCTTCAGCTCGCACACGATGCGGCAGTCCTCGGTGGACTCGTCGCGCACGTCCACCAGCCCCGGCAGCTTCTTGGCGATGATGATCTCGGCGATCTTCTCGACCACCGCGCGCCGCTCCACACCGTACGGGATGGCGTTGATGGCGATCAGGTCGGGGTCGCGCTTGCTGTCGCCGGGCTCGAGCTTCCACGTGCCGCGCAGCTTCAGGCTGCCGCTGCCCGTAGCGTAGACCTCTTCGATCTCCGCCTTGCTCGCCAGCAGCTCACCGCCCGTGGGGAAGTCCGGCCCCTTGATGAACTTGAGCACGCCCTTGAGCGAGATGTCCGGGTCGTCGATCATCGCGAGGCAGGCCTTCACCACCTCGCCCAGGTTGTGCGGCGGGATGCTGGTGGCCATGCCCACCGCGATGCCCTGCGAGCCGTTCACCAGCAGGTTGGGGAAGCGCGCGGGCAGCACCTCGGGCTCGAAGCGCGTGCCGTCGTAGTTCGGGCGGAAGCCCACCGTGCGGTTGCCCAGGTCGTCCAGCAGCTCGTTGGCCAGCGCCTGGAGGCGCGCCTCCGTGTAACGCATGGCGGCGGGCGAGTCCCCATCCGGGGAGCCGAAGTTGCCGCGGCCGTCCACCAGCGGCAGGCGCATGGAGAACGTCTGGGCCATGCGGACCATGGCCTCGTAGAGCGCGGTGTCGCCGTGCGGATGGAACTTGCCCATCACGTCGCCCACCACCGCGGCGCTCTTGCGGTGCTTGGCGTCGCTGCGCAGGCGCAGCTCGTTGTGCATGGTGTAGAGGATGCGCCGCTGCACGGGCTTGAGGCCGTCCCGCACGTCCGGCAGGGCGCGCGCGGTGATGACGCTCAGCGCGTAGTTGAGGTAGCGGCGGCGGGTCTCCTCGGCCAGCGAGGCGTCCGCGAAGTCTTGGATGGGCAGCTCGGGCTGCGTTTTCTTTGGTTTCTTGGCCATATCGCCCAACGACTGCACTCGCGTTCAGGAGTGCGTGCGGCTGCGCAGATACCAAGGGCCACGCGGCAGAGCAAGCCCGTCAGTCGTCACGGGCGCGCAAAGGCACGGGCGCGAAGTGGTTCAAGGGCCAGGTCCCGCCCCCTCGCTCCGGGGCCGTCACGAGCGCCTCGCGCACCCAGGCTTTGGCGTGAATCACCGCGGGAAGCATGGGCTCCCCATGGGCCAGACGGGCCGCGATGGCGCTCGCCAGGCTGCAGCCCGTCCCGTGCCCGGCACGCGTCTCCACGCGTTCGGCGCGCAGCTCGTGTAGCGATCCGTCGATCGCCAGCACGTCCACGGCGGGCCCTCTGAGGTGCCCCCCCTTCACCAGCACGGCGCGGGGTCCGAGGTCGAGCAGCGCCCGGGCGGCGTCGCGGGCCTGGGGCAGGGTCTGCACCTCGCGCCCCGTGAGCCAAGCGGCCTCGGCCAGGTTGGGGGTGAGCACGGTCACCTGGGGCAGCAGCTCACGGCGCAGGACGTCACGCGCGTCCTCGGCCAGCAGCGCGCCCCCCGGGCCGGCCGAGGCCAAGCGCACCGGGTCCACCACGCACAGGAGCGGCTGCGCCACATCGGGCTCGCCCACGCGGGGCGGACGGCGGGCGGACGCGTCGCGCAGGCACTCGGCCACCGCGCGCACGTTGGCCGCCGAGCCAAGCGCGCCCGTCTTGAGCACACGCACCGGCAGGTCGGTCAGCACGGCGCGCAGCTGCGCCGCCACCAGCGCCGCGTCCAGCACCACCACCTGCTCGCAGCCGCGCGTGTTCTGCACGGTGAGCAGGCTCATCACGGCCGCGCCATACACGCCGTGCTGGTGGAAGGTCTTGAGGTCCGCCTGGGCGCCAGCCCCGCCCGAAGGGTCCGAGCCGGCCACGGTCAGCGCAACCGGCGCGACCGCCTGCGTCGCCCGCTGGCCGTCGGGTGTCTGGTCCGCGTGGTTCGAGTCGTCCGTTCCAGCAGGCACCGCCCTGTTGTCGTCCGAGCCGTCGCCATCCGCAACCCGGCGCGGACGCATCGACGGCGCACGCGTGACGTGCTCTGTGGCACGCCCGCGGAGCCGGGCTGGACGGAAGGTCACCACGCGTGAGAGCGTAGCCCTCACCATCAGGCCATGACCAACGACGCCGCGACCACGCTGGTAGCGATCAGCAAGCGCTTCGAGGTCATCCGTGAGCTCGGCCGTGGCGGCATGGGGGTGGTGCTGGAGGCCTTCGATGCGGCGCGCGGCCTAAACGTCGCGCTGAAGCTCATCCCCGACGGGAGCGCCCAGGGCACGCTGGCGCTGAAGCGCGAGTTCCGGGTGCTGGCGGACCTGCAGCACCCCAACCTGGTGCGGCTGCTCGACCTGGTGGTGCAGCCACAGGGCTCCTTCTTCACGATGGAGCTGATCGATGGCGTGGACTTCCTCGAGCACTGTCGCCCGGGCGGAGACCTGCGCGCCGCACCGCACGTGAGCACCGTGGTGGCCCGCACGCTCGGCTCGTCCGGCTGGACCGACGGCGACGACGCCGCCCAAACGGACACACACGGCGACGCGGGCGTGACACGGGTCGACGAGGCGCGCCTGCGCCGGGCGGTGGAGCAGCTGGTGCACGGGCTGTCGGCGCTGCACGCCGAGGGCCTCGTGCATCGGGACTTGAAGCCCAACAACTGCATGGTGTCGCGCGGCGGGCGCGTGGTGCTGCTCGACTTCGGTCTGGTGCAGCCCGTCGCGACGGAGCTCGGCCGGGGGAGTGGGCGCATCGTGGGCACGGTCGCCTACATGGCCCCCGAGCAGGCTCGCGGGGAGACCCACCTGGGCCCCGCCACGGACTGGTACGCCCTCGGCGTGATGCTGTACGAGGCCCTGTCCGGCGTGCGGCCGTTCGAAGGGAACGCGACGAGCATCATCGTCGCGAAGCTCACCGCGGAGCCGCGGCCCCTGCACGAGCTGGCGCCCGAGGTCGCGCCGGATCTGGCGGAGCTGAGCATGGCGCTGCTGGCGCGCGACCCGGCGGCCCGACCGGATGCCGCGGCGATCTTGGCGCGCCTCACCGGCGCGCGCGCCTCCCTGCCCCCCGGTCCACGCGGCGCCCCGCTGGTGCAGCGTGACAAGGAGCTGGCTGCGCTGGAGGACATCCTCGCGCGTCTCGCGCGGGGCCGCGGTGCCATCGTGCTCATCCGAGGCGTGTCCGGAGCGGGGAAGTCGGCGCTGGTCACGCGGGCGCTCCAAGCGTTCGGGGCCAAGAAGCGCGCCGTGGTGCTGACGGGCCGGTGCTACCCACGCGAGGTCGTCCCGTTCAACGCCTTCGATCGCGTGATCGACCAGCTGGTCACGGCGCACTCCGAGCGGGTGAGCGAGGTGCTCCGCGCGCTCGGTGGCGAAGACGTGGCCGCGCTGGCACGCATCTTCCCGGCTCTCTCCGCGCTGGTGGGGTTCCACGCCGACACCACGGAGCCGCTTGGTGTGGAGGCGCGCCAACACACGCGTGACCGGGCGTTTCGCGCCGTCCGAAAGCTGCTGAGCGGCCTCGCTGCGTACTGTCCGGTGGTGATTTCGCTCGACGACGTGCAGTGGGCGGACGCCGACAGCCTCGCGCTGGCGGGCGCGCTCGCCAACACCTCGTCGCTGGGCGGCGTCGGCCTCCTGGTGAGCTACAGGCAAGCCGACGAGGCCCCGCCGCGCTTCGCGTCGCTGCTGCGTCGGGCAATCAACGACGCGTCCCTCCGCTGGGAGTTCCTGGAGCTGCCCGTCGGCCCCCTCGATCACGCCGCCGCGGTCGCCTTGGCCGCGTCGCTGCTGGGGGACGACTCGGCCGACAGCGCGCGGCTGGCGGACTCCATCGCGACGGCCGCCGAAGGGCTGCCGATTGGGATCGTCGAGCTCGCCCGGCTGGTGCGCGCAGAAGCAGAGGCCGGTCGCGCCATCGACTCGGTGGAGTCGGTGGACCACGCGATCCGCACGCGCTTCTCACGGCTCTCGCCCGCGGCCAGCCGCCTGCTGCACCTGGTCGCGGTGTCGGAGGGCCCGCTGCCCCTGAAGGTGGCGCGCCGCGCGCTCGGCGACGTGGAGGAGGACGACCCCACGGCCGTGCTCACCGGCAACCACTGGGTGCGCGAAGACAACGTGGGCGGCACGCTCATGTTGGACACGCAGCACGACCGGCTGCGCGAGGTGGTCGGCGGGACGCTGACGGCCGAGCTGCGTCGGGACTACCACCAGCTGCTGGCACAGGCGCTGGAGGTCGAAGAGCCCGCCATGCACGAGCACCTCGCGCACCACCACGCGGAGGCGGGACACCGGACGCTGGCAGTGGCGCACGCGCGCACGGCGGCTGAACAGGCCATGCAGCAGCTGGCCTTCGACCGTGCCGCGAAGCTGCTGGGGCGCGCCGCCAGCCTCGCCAGCGAGGGGGAGCGGGGGCGCCTCGCCGTGCAGCTGGTCCAAGCGCTGGTCGCCGCGGGGCGCGGGAGCGAAGCGGCCGCCCTGGCGCTGCCGGCCGCGGCAGGACGCACGGATCAGGACGCGCGCGATCTGCGGCGCCTCGCTGCGGAGGGCCTGCTCCAGACGGGTCGCGTGGACGCGGCGCTGGACGTGTATCGCAGCGTCGCCCGGGACGAGGCCATCACCCTCCCACGTGGCAAGGCGAGCACACTCACGGCGTTGCTCGCGGCCCGCGCCACCCTCGCGCTGCGGTCCGAGGTGCCGGCCGGGCAGGACGACGAGCGACAGCGACGGCGCATCGACGTGCTCACGGCGCTCAGCGCCGTCTTGCTGCTGATTGACCCGCTCAGCGGCGCCTTGATCCACACGCGGCGGCTGCTGCTGGCGCGGCAGTACGGCGACGCGCGCCAGCTGGCAATCGCGCTGGCGAGCGAGGGCGCGATGCGGTCGGCCATGGGCAACCGCGTGCGCGGGGCGGCCATCATCGCGGACGCGCAGCAGCGCGCCGAGGCCAGCGGCGACCCCTACGCCATCTCGGCCGCGCTCTTCGCCAGGGGCATCTTGGCGTACACGGAGTGGCGCCTGACCGACGCCGAGCGAGACCTGCACGAGTCGGAGGCCGTGCTGCTGGGCGCCGCCACGGGAGCCTCGTGGGAGCTCACCACGGGCCGGCTGTTCCGGTACTTCTCGGCCATCGCCGGGGGTCGCTACCGCTCGGCCCTGCACGACCTGGCCGAGCACCGCGAGGACGCCCGGCGGCGACGCGACAGCTACGCGACCGCCGTGCTGGGGACCGCGTGCGCGGCGTTTCAGCACCTCGCGGTGGACCAGCCAGCAGGCGCCCACCAAGCGCTCGACGAGGCCCTCGACGGCTGGCCCGCGGAGCCGTTCTTGCTGCCTCACCTGCTCGAGGCCGTGACCCGGGCCGTGGTGTACGCCTACGAGCGACGGTTTGCAGAGGCCTACAGGCTGGCCGTCGCGACGCACAAGCGGGCGCAGCGCGCGGGACTGTTGCGCCACCAGATCAACCGCGCGCGTGTGGACCAGCTGGTGGCGTGCTGCGCGGCCCGCCACGGAGACACTCGGCGGGCCACCCGCCACGCACGCGCGCTGCTGGACCAACCCCTGGGCGGCCTGGGCCCCGCGGGACACATGGTGCTGGGTGCGCTCGCCGCGGAGGCTGGCGACCACGTCGGGGCCGAGCGAGCGCTGAGGGCCGCCGTGGATGGGCTCATGGAGACCGAGTTCGGCTCCTGGCGCGCCGCCGCCTGCGCCGCCCTGGCCGAGCTGGTGTCTGCGGACGAGGCCGCGGCGCTCCGCGAGGTCGCGGACCAATGGGTGTCCGCGGAGGGCATCGTCGCCCCGCACCGTCTGTACGCGGTGTTCGTCCCGTGGTCCGTGTTCGACCGCGTCGAAAAGGAAGAGTCCGCATGAGGGCCATCGTCATCGCTGGGGTGATCGCGTTGTTGGCGCAGGGCTGTGGCGACGCCGCGCGCGTCCCGACGTTTCAGTCCGGGGTCCCTCCCGAGCGCCCGCTGCTGGGGCAGAGCCCCGAGGAGGAGCAGGCGTTCTGTGAAGAGGCGATGCGCTACATCGACGCGCTGTACCCGCTCGAGCTCGCGCAACGCGGCGAGTGCATGACGGGCGCGCTGGTGCTGGGCCTGATCCGCGGTGAGCCGGCGTGCGAGACCGAGATGACACGCTGCCTGGCCGAGGCCGAGGACATCCCCGTGACCGACCTGATGTGCGACGTGCACGACTTCACACCCTACGCGGGGTGCGAGGCCACGGTGGGCGAGGTGGAGGCCTGCGCCAACGCCACCGCCGACACGGTGGTGCGCCTGGTGTGGCCTCTGGGCTGCGCCTACGCCTTCGAGCTGCTCGCGCGCGACGAGCCAGCCGCCGAGCTCGACGCCGCCATCGCGGCGCTGCGCAGTGGACCGTGTGCACCGCTCGCGCCCACCTGCCCGTACTTCGGTGTCGCGCTGGACGAGCTCGCCGACAACCTGCGCGGGCGCTGAGCCGAGGCACGGGCACCCGCAGCGGGCGCAGGGAACACACGCCGGACACGCGGCGTTGGCGAGCCACCCCCCATCCGGGCACCGTCCGGGCACTCCCCGGCAACCCCTGCTACCCTCCCCCCGCTTCGTGACTCGTTCCCTCCCCACGACCCTGCTGGCCACCTCCTCCGCGCTGTGCTTCGCGCTAGCGTGCGGCGGTGGTGACGAGCCCGAGAGCACAGAGCCGGAGCCCGTGGTGGCGGCCGAGCCGTCCGTCGCCGAAGAGGCCGACGCGGGCGCCGAGGGCGAGTTCGCCGAGCACACCATCGCCCAGGGCCAGACCCTGTGGGACATCGCGCAGCTCTACGGGGTGTCCGTGCGCGACATCCTGGACGCCAACGAGATGACGCGCCGCGACGCGCGGCGCATCCACCCGGGCCAGGTGCTGCGCATCCCCGGGGTCACCGGGCCGCTCGAGCCCTCGGGCAGCACCGAGGACGCAGGGGTGGAGCTTGCCGTGGAAGAGGTGGCCGACGGAGGCGTACGCAGCGGCGACGGGGGCACGGACGAGCAGCTGGCGGCGGGCGCGTACCACACGCTGAGCGAAGGCGAGACGCTGTGGGACCTGGCCAACGCGTACGACAAGACGGTGGACCAGCTGCTCGAGGCCAACACCTTCAACGACGACGACGTGCGCAGCCTGCGGCCGGGGCGTCGCATCCTCATCCCGGGCATCGAGGCCAGCGACATCCGCAGCTCGGTGCGGCCCGAGGGGCGCGGCATCTGGCACACCGTGGGCGAGCGCGAGTCCATCTGGGAGATCGCGCGGCGCTACCGCATGGGGGCCAGCGAGATCATGGGCGCCAACAGCCTCAGCCGTGAGGACGTGAGCGACCTGCGCACCGGGCGGCGGCTGTTCATCCCTGGGCGCGGGCCCAGGCCGGGGTCGCGGCAGGCCTCGGCCGAGCGGCCCATCACACCGGCGCAGCGTCGGGCGCTGGGACGCGCGCGCCTGCTGGGGCTCGGGACCGACCGCGCGGGGCACAAGCTGCTGGGCGGTCTGGTGGAAGACCGCTGGCTGCGCGCGGCGGGCGGCAACGCGGGGCGCTTCGCGGGCACGCTGCGCTGGCCGGTGACCAACGGGCGCTTCGTGCGCGGCTACGGCTCCGGCGAGCAGGGCTACCACCTGGCGGTGGACATCGCAGGGGACATCGGCTGGAACGTGCGCGCGTCGGCCCCGGGCCTGGTGGGCTACTCGGGCGACGGCATCCGCGGCTACGGCAACATCGTGCTGGTCATCCACCAGGGCGGCTGGATCACCCTGTACGCGCACAACTCCGTGAACTTCGTGGTCGCGGGCGAGCGCGTGCGCGCCGGGGGCGTGTTGGCCGAGGTGGGCAGCACCGGCATCAGCCGCGGCCCGCACGTGCACTTCGAGTTCATGTACAACGGGCAGAACTGCGACCCAGCGCGCCTGTTCCGGCCCGGCCTGCGCTACAGCGGCACCCGCTCGCGCCCCGGCAACCTGGAGTGGCTGGTGCCCAACAACCGCCCGGACGACATCGCGTGTGGGCGGCGGCGGCGTCACCCCCGCGGGCGATGGACGCTGGACTCGGACGTCTCGCCGTAGCGTGCGGACGCTCTGGGCGCGCGTCGTGGAAGCGCGACCGCTGGGCGCGCCGCACCCGCTGCGACGGGAGCGCGACGAGAGCGCGGACCGCTAGCGCGGCGGGGTGGCTGCGGCGGGGGGCGGGGTGGGCGCGTTCAGCACGTCCAGCGTGTCGGACAGGCTGTCGCGGATGCACCCGTAGCAGTCGGTGCGGCCGTTGCGACCGCAGCCACGGCGCGGCTGCGTGTCCAGGTGGTCCACCGCCGGGCGGGCGCGCCGGTCGCCCAGCTCGCGGATACGGTCCAGGGCCACGCGGCGGGCCTCACAGCTGCGCGCCGCCTCGAGCTGTGCCGCGGCCTCCAGCCAGGCGGGCAGCTCCGTGGAGGGCTCGTAGGCCAGCACGCGGCGGGCAGCGTCACGGCGGTCACCCGTCTCGGCGCTCTCGTTCATGATGGCCACGTCGGCCTCGAGCACCTCGGGCACCGTGGTGCCCTGCCCCGTGGCGCGCAGGATGAGGTTGAAGTCCTCGTCGATGGGCATGGCCAGGAGCCCGGCGTACACCAGCCCGCCCACCGTGAGCGCCACACCCGTGAGCACGCCCAGGATCCAGAACAGCACGCGCCGTGCCTTGCGCGGGGGCGTGAGCGCCGAGCTGGTGGTCTGCTCGGCGCGCTTGGCCCGAGCCTTGCGCGCGCCCGTGTCGTTGAGGGCTGGGTCCTTGCCGTGCGCCGAGTGGCCGTAGGCCAGCACCAGCAACGCGTCGCGCACCTCGGCGGCCGTGGCCGGACGGTCGGCCGGCTTGGTCTCGAGCAGGCTGCAGATGAGCTCGTCCAGCTCTTCGGGCAGGTGCGCCCACTCGTCCGACATGCGCAGGCGGGGCGCCTTCTCGGTGAGCTGCAGCGTGAGGATCTCGCTCACCCCGCTGACCTGGTCGCTGGGGTAGCGCTGCTTGCCCGTGACCATCTCGTACAGCATCAGGCCCAGCGCGTAGAGGTCCGTGCGCTCGTCCACGGGCTGCCCGGTGGCCTGCTCGGGCGCCATGTAGCCCGGCGTGCCCATCACGTGGCCCACCGTGGTGAGCGTGCGCAGGCGGCTCATGCGGCCCGGATCGTCGGCGTCCAGGCTGCGCACCCGGGCGATGCCGAAGTCCAGCACGGTGGCGCGAATGGCGCCATCGATGCGGCGCGCGCACATGACGTTGTCGGGCTTGAGATCGCGGTGCACCACCTCGGCCTCGTGGGCGGCCGCGAGCGCGTCGGCCACCTGGGCGGCGATGGCGCAGGCCTCGGCCCACGGGATGGCCCCGCGGCGATGCAGCTCGTCACGCAGGCTCTCGCCCGGCACCAGCGGCATGACCATGAAGCGCCCGCCGTCTTCCAGCTCGCCGTAGTCGATGGCGGTGGCGATGTGCGGATGATCCAGGCGGGCCATGGCCAGCGCCTCACGCGCGAAGCGGGCGCGAATCTCCTCGTGCTCGCGGTAGGCCGGGAGCAGCACCTTGAGCGCCACCTGGTGCCCCAGACGCACGTGCTCGGCCGCGAACACAGCCGCCATGCCGCCCACGCCGATGATGGACTCGATGCGGTAGCGGTCGTCGATGATGACGCCGAGCCACTCGTCGAGGCTGAGATCCGGCGGGATCGAGAACGGCGGCTCCTCCTGAGAGAAGGCGCTGTCGTCGCTGGCCGACACCCGGGAAGGCGTCTTGGGTAAGGAAGGATCGGTCTGCATTACGAAGAGGCTCGCCCCCTTCTATCACTTCGAGCGCGCACTGAGAATGTGCGCAGGCATCATCATGGAGAATTCACGCAGCCCTGAACGAGAGCCCTCGAGAGCGCCCCGCGCGAAAATGTTTCGAGACGACGTTGACAGCCCCAAGGACGCGAGTATAGTGCCGCTCTCTGCCGCGGGGTGGAGCAGTTTGGTAGCTCGTCGGGCTCATAACCCGAAGGTCGTCGGTTCAAATCCGGCCCCCGCAACCACCACCAACTATTGGTCCGATACGCCTGGCTTCACGGTCAGGCGTATTGCGTTTAACCAGTTGGGGCGTCTGGGACGGCCCGCAAAAAAGGAGGGCCCCGGACGACGATGCGCAACGCGAGCGCGTAGGGGCGGACGATCGCGAACGCGCACCCGCATGCGACCCCCACGCGCGATCAGCATGTCTACGGCGACCCATTGGGAAAGATGCGCGTACCGGATGAGCGGCCTGGCGTAGGCTCCGGTTCTGGTGGCCACGGAGAGAGCGCCGGCGATGGTGGGCAGCGGCGGCCGCAGGTGTACCCGAGCGCCTCGTCATAGATGCGCTGACCGCAGCGATCCATGTGACAAGCAAATTCCATAGTGACCGCAACGTGAGAAAGTGGTCCTATACGACGGATGGGCTTTCATCACCAAAGGGGCGCGTAGTGTCTACCGCCCGCAGCGAGCGGCAGCGTGATGCTACCTGCTGAAGAGGCACTCGCTGATGCGAAGCGTCGCCTTCTAGCCGCCGCAGACATTGGCGACCACCTAACGTTCATCCAGAAGTTCGCCGCTCGCTATGAGTGGCCCCAGCCTGCCGTGGATCACATCCGGGGCGCGCTAGAAGCCATTCGCGCTCGACAGGCAGACAAGGACCTGTACCTGGGCGTGGTCGGAGAGTTCTCGAGTGGGAAGACAACGTTCATCAACGCGCTCATGCGGGACGACCTTCTCAAGACCGACGTGTTGCAGGCGACCACCGCGACTGCGACCTGGATGCGATACGGGGACCAGCTCGATGTCGAGGTGACCTTTCAGGACGGCGAGCAGAGATCGTACCGGCGTGACGGCATCACGCTTTGGAACCGCTTCACCGCATGGTTCAAGAGACCCAGCTTCGGAACGGAAAAGAGCCGTCTTCGTGATTTCATTCATCGCACCACGGCGGAGGAAGCCGTCGCCGCGACGCTCGCTGGCGTGACGATCTTCCATCCCTCGGACGCCTTCCGGAGGGGACTCGTCATCATCGACACTCCAGGCATCAACGCCGCCAACCCTCGGCACGCCGAAGTCACGACTCGGGCCGTTCGGGAACAGTGCGACGCTGCCATCGTCGTGATCCCGGCAGACGTTCCGGTCTCTCAGTCGCTACTGGCGTTCATTGGCCAACATCTTTCGGATTCGGTTCACCGCTGCGTCTTCCTCGTGACGAAACTCGATCTCATCCGGCGGCCGACGGAACGCGAGCGACTGTTGCGAACGATTCCCAAGCGTTTGGAGGCTGCGCTTGGCGTATCGAATCTGTCCGTGTTGGCGGTGGCGCCCCGGACGGTTGTAGATCAGGTGACAGCGGAGGAGGAGGAGAACCCGCAGGCGGCCGAGGCGTTCCGTCGAGAGTTCGCGGTGGTCGAAGCGGAGATTTGGCAAACGTTAGGGGAGCAGCGGGAGGTCATCCTCATGGAGCGGCTGACGGTGCTGATGTCTCAGCTGCTCGCCTGGATTCCGCAGGCGCTAGACGTTCAGGAGAATGAGTACCGACGGCGCCACGAGGCCTTGCTCCGAAGTCAGATTCCCGACCTGGCCGGCTTCACGGCTGCGCGGCGGGCCTATCATCGCCAGCATCTCGCACAGTCGAGCGCGCCCCTGCGCGAACTGACACTGTCCCAGATTCGTGAGACGAGGAATGGGTTGCTGCGCGAGGTTGAAGCCGCGGTGATGGCTGTCGAGAGCAAAGCCGGGCTGAAGGGCGTGGTGGACGAGACCATTGCACCGCGGATTACCTTCGTGAAGGGGTGGCTGGGAGAGCAGGTTGCTGCTCGTCTCGACGAGTTGGGTGGTCTCGTCGCCGCGGAGCTCGCGGCATTCGAGGCTGAATTCCAGGCCCTGTATCGCCAGCTCTCGACGTTGGGCGGGGCCATCGATTACACCGAGACGCTCTCGAGTCGGTCCCTCGCTGGGAACGCACATCACGGTCTCGCGGCCGTAGCCGCTGGCATTGCGGCCGAACAGGAGAGCGCAGCTCTTCGTACCTTCGGGGGTGCGGGGGCCGGTGCAGCGATCGGCACCATGCTCATGCCCGGCATCGGTACCGTGATTGGCGGTGCCCTGGGGTGGTTCGCCGGTGCGCTCTTCGGCCCATCGCTCCCCGAGCTGAAGCAGAAGTGCTTCAGCCAACTGCGCGAGACCATCGACGCGGCGTTTTCGCAGACCCATACGAACGTATCTCGCGCCTTCGATCAGGCCGTCTTCGAGCGACAGCTGGGCCTCGCAGCGACGATCGATCGCTACTTCGCTCACTACGGTCAACTGGTCGCCCAGATGATCGAACGAGACCGGCAGGAGGCCCAGCGGCTCGAGGCCAAGCGTGAGATGATTCGTCGCGATCTTCGGGATATTGAGACGCGTCGCGCAACGCTGGAACGAGGGCGTGCTGTGTTGCGGCAGGCTGGTCGGGGTAGTCTTTCCCGGGAAGGTGCAGTGAGATGCCAGTGAGCTTCGAACTCTTGACCTCGTTGCTGCATCACCATACGGGGGACATCGAAGGGGTACTTGATGGTGTGGTGCCTGGTGTGGGCGGCCTCGAACACGCTGTCGGTGCCGTCGACGACCTTTCCGGGATCTGGGGGGATGCGGGCCAGCATGACGCGGTCGACGTGGAGCCCGTCGTGGGCGGCGACCCTTGGGCCGAAAGTGACGAGACCCGTGCGGACCATTCCCTGGAGGGGACGGAATTGACGTCCGACCCATGGCATGACGAGGGCTTGTCTCACCACACCGACGTGCTCCGCTACGAGGGCGATCCTTCCCACGATGCCTGGATGGACTCTCTCGACCAGGACGCGTTGAACGACGCGACAGGCGAGTCGGCTGCACTTGCGGTCGACGCCATGACGGCGTCCGACCCGTTGGCGTGGGAGGCGGAACCTGACGGCGTCGTCCTGGTCGGCACCCCGGATTTGGATGCTGCGTACTGGCATCATCAAGAAGGGGAGAGTTCCTGTGCCGTCGTGAGCCAGGGCTCGGTCCTCGCGTCGCTCACGGGTGAGCACTTCTCGGAGCAACAGCTGGCTTGGGAGGCCACCCAAATGGGCTCCTTCGACCCCGTGTGTGGGACTCCCCCGACAGCGGTCGGTGATCTTCTCGAGGCGCACCACGTGCCTGTCGACCGACTGGTTGGTGCAAAGGTGGGTGATCTCTACCGGGCGCTGCAGATCGGCGAGAAGGTCATCGTCGGTCTGGACGCGAACGAGATCTGGTTTCCGGACCATGGGGCTGCGGGCGAAGTCGCAGAGCTCCCCGATGCAGGTCACGCGGTGTGCATCACGGGGTTCGAGATGTCCGAAGACGGCCAGCTGTCCGTCATCATGAACGACTCGGGCGTTCCGGACGGTGCTGGCCGTCGAGTCGCAATGATGGACTTCAAGAACGCGTGGGACGACTTCGGCAACTTCGCCGTGATCACCAGGTGCAAGGGGTGAGGTGACGCCTTGACTGACCAAGAACAACTACAGGAAGCGATTGCCGCGTTCGATCGCGCTCACCCCGTCGACCATTCGAAGCCCAAGACGCTGTGGGACCTCGTCCGGCGCGTGCACGCATCACCCGTACTCGCGGAGTGGGTGACGTTGGAGAGCGAGGTGCTCACACCGCTCTTCGAGCGCGCCGAGCCAGGAGCTCGATGGGGCGCCACTCTGGTGGTGCACGCGTTGCTGGCAACCCGGAGTCAGTCCCCCGGTCGAATGACCCCGTGGGGGTACGTTGCGTGGTCGTGGCCATCGGGCAGACCGCTCGCCATGCTCGAGCTGGGAGGGCCCTTTCTCGCAGGGGACATGCCGTCTCTGTCCGTAGCGGACCGATGTACGCCCGAGATATGCCATGCCGCGGAGCGCGCATTGGGCAGCGGCGATCAGATGCCCAGCGTCTCGGCCGAACTGCTGACTTGCTACGCTCCGATCCTGCGCGCTCTCGCGAGTCGGAGTACCCCCGATGGTACGCAGCGAGCTTCTGAACCCGAGTCGCAGGTCGCCGAGGAGGGCACCAACGCAGCATCACCACCCCGCCGGCCCCCGCCGGTGCGTGAGCTGCTCGGGGCGCTCTCCAGCTCGCGTGCCTTGCTCGAAGCGTGTGGCTATGGGGAACTCCAGCGCGAATGGCACAGGATTCGTGCGTGGATGAACGCGCCGCAATTCACAGTGGTCGTCGCTGGGGAGTTCTCGCGAGGAAAGAGCACCTTCGTAAACAGCCTGCTCGCAGATGAACTCCTGCCGGTAGGAGACCTACCCACGACCGCGATGGTGGTGCGGATCTCGGACGGCCCCGAGGAGCGCTTCGTTCGGGTCGACCGCGAGCGCCGTCGCGAGACGCTCTCTCGAGAGGACCTCGATGCGCTAGTCGCGGACGATGATGGCGTGGATCCTGAGGGGATGCTTCACCTCGAACTGCCGAACTCCTGGCTGAAGGCGAGTGGCATCCAGCTGGTCGACACCCCTGGTGCTGGCGATCTCAGCGGTACCCGCGCCGAGCTCGCGACCGCGGCCATCGCGAGCAGTGACGCAACGCTCGTTGCCGTCAGCGCTACCATGGCGATGAGCCTGACGGAGCGCATGTTCGTCGAGCAGAACGTGCTTACGCGTGCGGTTCCAAAGGTCGCGGTGGTCGTCACGCGTCTGGATCAGGTGTCGCAGGCGGATCGAGCACGAGTGCTGGCTCATGTTCGGGAGCAGGTCGCGGAGCTCGCACCCGGTGCCGAGGTGTGGTCTGCCCATGGTGCCCATGTGCTCCCCTCCACGGTCACCGATATGGTCGCAGGCCCCGACGCCATTCGGCGTCGGTTGACGGCGTGGGCCAAAGACGCTTCGGAGGTCGACAGTCGCATCGTGCAGGTGGGGGAACAGCTTCTGTCTGTCCTCGATGGTGCTGGCGAAGCTCTCGCGGCCGAGTGCGACATTGTACGAAGCTACCTCGCGGGCGAGCGTGATGCAGCGGCGGCGGCGGCGAGCGCCCTTTCGCGCGCGCAGCTCGGATGGGGCGACCTGGAGCTCGAGTTCGGCCGCAGAGAGTTCGCCGTCTCGGATTGGGTCGACCAAGAGCTCCGGGGTCAGCACGGCCGGATCTCCGACGAGCTTGGCTACGAGCTGAGTCGTCATCCCGCACCTGGGACGTGGTGGGAGAAAGACCTGCCGTATCGGTTCAACCGAGCCGTGACCCAGCACCTGAGCCATCTGGAGAAGCAGCTTCAGCAACGCATCGCGACCGACGCAAATTGGCTCCGCACTTCAGTGCGCGAGCAGTTCGATCGTCAGCTGGGCCTGGAGAGACCGGGTGCGGTCGTGGAGGCACCGGCCGAGGCTCCGGATCTGGTGGACGCGGGCTTCAACATGGGGACGGCGCAGAAGGCGGGCCGCATCGGCTCTCTGTTGGTAGGTGTCGTGGCCGCGGCGCTGTTCAGCTTCCCACCCGCCGCGATTCTGGTTGGTGGGATTGCCGGCCTGCTGTCGGAGTCGTTCACGAAGCGCAAGGTCGAGGACCAACGCGAGCGCCTTTGCAAAGAGCTCGAGACCGTGTTGACGACAGCTCTCAAAGAGGTGGGAGACGCCACCAAGGTCCGCATCGCGGGCATCTATCGCGAAATCATGGCGGAGACGAAGAAGCAGGAGCAGCTCTGGCGTTCGTCCCGAGAGCAGGCGATTTCGAGGGCGAGCACCGTCGACGACAATCAGGAGCTTCTGGCCAAACTGGAGGCGAGAACGGCAGAGCTCCAGTCCCTGAAGGCCCAATTGATCAAGGTGATGGAGGGATAGGACGATGTCCGATTTTTCACGCACATACGAGGTCTATCGCGCGCGCATGCAAGCGCTCGGAAAGATCGTGGCCAAGGCCGAGCAGCAGTTCAAGGCACTCGATATGTCGGCATGGGCGGACATTGCGTCAGCTGTGCAGGGCAGACTGGAGTCTGACCGCTTCAAGGTAATTGTGGTCGGCGAGTTCAAGCGCGGGAAGAGCACGTTCATCAATGCGCTCCTCACGGAGGAGGTGCTTCCAGCGTTCGCGACACCGTGCACCGCCGTCATCAATGAGGTCAAGTGGGGCCCGGAGAAGCGTGCTGTCTTGCATTTTCGAAACCCGCTTCCCGGGCACCTGCCTCCGCTCCCTGAACGTGCGCGGGAGCATATCGCGAGCTTCGCCGATGGAACGGTCGGTCCGATGGAAGTCGAAATCGACGAGCTCGAAGAGTATGTGGTCATCCCGGAGGACGCCAACGACCAGGCCCAGGCGGTCGCCGAGTCGCCCTACGAGAAAGCCGAGATCTACTGGCCGATTCAGCTTTGCCAGAACGGAGTCGAGATCATCGATTCCCCGGGGTTGAACGAACACGGGACGCGGACGAAGGTCACCCTGGACTACATGAACCAGGTGGACGCGGTGTTGTTCGTGATGTCGTGTCAGGCCCTCGCCAGCCAGTCCGAGTTGAAGGAGATTCAGAGGAGCATCCGGGGGGCAGGGCACGAGCACATCTTCTTCATCGCGAATCGCTTCGACGAGATCCGACCGCGCGAGCGTGACCGACTCGTTTCCTACGGCAAAAAGGTGCTGACTCCGCTCACGGCGATGGGGTCCGATGGCGTCTATTTTCTGTCGGCCCTCGACGCCCTCGATGGTCGCCTCAACGGTGACGATGCACGGGTGGAGCGCTCGGGCATCGATCCTCTGGAGGCTGGATTGGCTCGCTTCCTCACGAAGAATCGCGGGTCGCTCAAGCTGTTGGCGCCTGCGCAGGAGATCCTGAAGGGCGTCCGGGAAGCTCGCGCAGAGGTCATCCCAGAACGCCGCGGCATGCTCGACACGAGCGAGCAGGAACTCAGGTCTCGCTACGAGAAGGAGAGGCCGGCATTCGAGGCGGCCGATCGTCGTCGCCAGCAGATTGTCGGAAAGGCCGACCAGGTCAGGGACCGGCTACGCAAGGAAGTCGAGCGAGTGGCCTCGGCCTACTTCAGAGCGCTGGCCGACAAGATTCCTCGATGGGCCGAGGAGCTCGAACTAGAGACTTCATTCTCGGTGATGACGCTCAGTCCCAAAGCGAAACTAGAAGAGATGACAGCGGAGGTTCTCGCTGGTCTACAGAGCCAGATAGAAGAGGATTTCAAGACTTGGCAGGAGACTGAGCTCAAGCCGATCGTGGAAGACCGATTGCAGCACATGAACGACTCATTGTCGGCGGACATTGGCGTTCTTCTCAGCGACCTGAGTAGCCTGTCGGAGAGGTTGAGTGGAACCTCGAAGGGTCTGGAAGAGTCGCCTGACGTCTCGCCGATGGAGCGAGTGTTGGCTGCTGCCGGCGGATTTTTGATCGCGGGCGTAGGGGCGGGATTGGTCGGCGGGACCCTCGGCTTCAAAGAAATGATGAAGAGCCTTGGCCCGCAGATTGCGCTGATCGCCGGGATGTTCGCCTTGGGGCTCACGAACCCCATCACGATGATTCCCGTCCTGGTGGCAGGCGGCGTGCTGCAGGGAGTGCTCAAGGGAGGTCAGATCACCGACAAGGTAAAGAGCAAGATCGCCGAGCAGCTCGCCGGCGACATGCGCGAGAAGGCGGACGAGCGTTCGAGAGCAATCGCTGACGATGTCTACGAGCAGACAGGAGCGCTGCGCGATGGAATCGAGGCTGGAATGGCTGTGGAGGTTCAGAAGATCCGCGAGCAGGTGGAATGCATCCTGGAAGAGCTTCGCGAGGGGCGAGAGCAGGCCACGCAGAAGCGGGCGGAGCTCGACGCGTCCCTGAAGGTGCTCGGTGCTCTCGAGGGCGAGATCGACGACCTCGTGATGGGATTGGTCAACGAGGTGGTGTGAACCGACAACGGGTAGTTCGTCGACCCCGTCACTGCTCATGCTTTCAGTCGGTCACAATCACACCGCCGGATGGCCTCTCGGGGCCTGGTAGCGTGAACGAACTCACGATTCCTGCCTTCACCCCACCCTCGTCTGGTATTCTCTGCTCCCCCGGGAGGCTCATGAACACCCACGCCTACTATCAA
Organism: Sandaracinaceae bacterium; assembly: GCA_020633055.1. Classification (NCBI taxonomy): domain Bacteria; kingdom Pseudomonadati; phylum Myxococcota; order Polyangiales; family Sandaracinaceae; species Sandaracinaceae bacterium. Next base: position 93,681 of record JACKEJ010000010.1, read on the forward strand.
GCGGCTCTGGCCGGATTGCGTCATGTCGAAGCTCGTCGCCCCACGGGACGGCGCTTCGGAGCGGACGCGGACGCTCGCTGGGCGCGCCTCGCGGGTGATCTGACGACGGCGGAGCGGCTGGACCTGCTCATCCGCGACGCGGACGCGCAGTGGCCGGGGGCGTTCGGCGCTCGGACGGTGTTCGCGCTGGACGGCGTGGCAGAGGACGAGGCGTTCGGTCCGGAGTGGGAGTCGCTGGACGCAGTGGACGCGAACGAGCTCTGGCGAACACCCACAGACGCCGCGGTGGAGTCCAGCGCGGAGCGGTCGCTCGCAGCGGCGGCCTCGGCGTGGCGGCTGAGGCCGGCCGTGGACGCGGTCCACGCGGAGCACTTCACGGGGCCAGTGGATCCGGCGCATCGTCTCCTGGTGGTCGGCCCGAGCGCGGTGGCGGCGACGGTTCGCGCGTTCGCCGCGGGCTCGGATCTCGACTTCGGAGAGCAAGTGGTGGTGGTCGCCACGCCGCCGGCGCATCGGCAAGTCGCGGCGCTGGCGAGCGCGCTGCTCAACGCGCCTCGCGGGACGGCGCTCCGCCTCGCGACCGACAAGACCCCGCTGAAGCGCGCCCATCGGCTCGTCGCCTCCACTGACGCTGCGCCCGAGGACCTCGCCACCGCCCGCGCGCTGACCGAGGCCTGAACGATGGCGCTCGGCAACGACCGCTTCCATCTCATCGGCGAGACGCCCCACGCGCACGAACGCGAGGCGATCAAGTTCGCGCGGGAGCAGCTCCCGGATCAGGACCCCTACCACCTGTGGGGTCTGGTGGAGCTCTACGAGCGCTCCACGGGCCGGACGCACGAGATCGACATGCTCGTCATCGGGCACTCGGCGATCTACCTGGTAGAGGCGAAGAGCCACCCGGGCCAAATCGACGGCGACATCGTGGATTGGCGCTGGCGACCGCCCGACTCGGATCGGGTCATCTGCCTGACGCCGCCCTTCCCGGGCGCGAACCACAAGGCCAAGGTGATCCGCTCGCGCCTCGAGCGGCTCGTGGGCCGCCGCGCGCGAGTGCCCTGGGTGGAAGCCCTGGTCTTCATGAGCGCGCCGGACCTGGAGCTGAAGCTCACGGGAGACGCGCGCACGCACGTGGTGACGCGCGGCACCTTCCGCGACGCCATCGTGCACCACCGCTTCCCCGGCGCCCCGGAGAACTGGCGCGGCCAGCGCATCAACCGGCCGGACATGCTGGAGATCGTGCGCGCCTGCGAGGAGCTGGGCTTCCGCCCCCGCAAGGCCAAGCGCTACGTCGGCTCGTACGAGACCCAGGAGCTGCTCGCCGACGGCCCCGGCTACCAGGACCGCGTCGCGGTCCACCGGACGAACCCGCACATGCGCGCCATCGCGCGCACGTACCTCGTGCCGGATCAGACGAGCGTCGCGCGCCGCCAGCAGCTCCTCCGCGCGGCAGAGCGCGAGTCGCATCTGCTCTGGGACGTCCGCGATCATCCCAACGTCCTGCGGATGAACGACTACGTGACGGGCGAGGCCGCCCCCCTCGGCCCCACCGTCCTCTTCGACCCCTTCGACCGCGGCGTCCCGCTCGACGAGTTCCTCAAGAACACGCCGAACCTCGAGCTCCACGAACGCTACGAGATCATCGAGCAGGTCGGCCGCGCGCTCGCGCATTGCCACCGCCGGAGCGTCGTCCACGGCGCGGTCTCGCCCTCCGCCATCCTCGTCCGCCGCGCCGACGTCTCGCCCGACGGAGAGCCCCGCGGCGCGATCGAGACTCGCCTCTACAACTTCCAGCTCGGCGTCGGTGGCGCCGCGGATCCCACGAGCCACCTCACGGCGTTCGCGCTGGACACCAGCGCCGTCTACCAGGCTCCCGAGGTCCTCGAGAACCCCGGCGATCGCTCCCCCGCGTCCGACACCTACAGCCTCGGCGCGGTCGCCCACCTCGTCTTCACAGGCGCCCCGCCCGGGACGACCCTGGTGGACGTCCGTCAGCGCCTCCAGCGCGCCGGCAACCTGAACCCCGCGGACGTCTCCGGCGGCGAGATCTCCGCTGGCATCTGCGAGGCCATCGCCCTCGCCACCGAGCTCTCCGTGGCCTCGCGCGCGGACAGCGTGGAGGATTGGGTCGAGCTGCTCCTCGAGGGCATGACCGAGCCCACCGAGCCCTTCGCCGCAGCTGCTGCGGCCAGCGCCCCGGCCGACGTCGATCCGCTCGACGCCCCGAAGGGCGCGCTCCTCGGCGCCGGCGATCCCGCGCACCCCGACGAGGCCCTCCGCGTCCTCGGCTTCCTCGGCCAGGGCGCCACCTCGCGCGTCCTCCAGGTCCGCCGCGTCCGCCTCGCGCGCGACGCCGAGCCCACCGAGATCGACGGCAAGGACCTCGCCCTCAAGATCAGCCTCGAGGCCGTCCACGACGAGCGCCTGCACGCCGAAGCCGACGCCATCGAGCGCTTCCGCGACTCCCACATCGTGCACCTCGAGGAGCGCCGCGTCCTCGCCGGCCGCACCTGCCTCCTGCTCGGCTTCGCGGGCGAGCACACCCTCCAAGAGCACGTCTCGCTCAACGGCACGCTCGACCTCACCACAGCGTCCCGCCTCGGCGAAGACCTCCTCCACGCCCTCGAGTACCTCGAAGAAGAAGCCCGCGTCGTCCACCGCGACATCAAGCCCGCCAACCTCGGCGTGCTCTCGCTCAACAAGCAGCGCCTCCGGCTCCGCCTCTTCGACTTCTCCCTCGCGTCCACCTCGCCCACGGAGCTCAACGTCGGCACGTCCGCGTACCGCGACCCCTTCCTGCCCGATCGCGCCGCCTGGGACTACGCCGCGGATCGCTGGAGCGCCGCCGTCACCCTGCACGAGATGCTCACCGGCGCGCGCCCCTCCTTCGGGGGCTCCGCCATGGCGCCCGACGCGCAGCTCCGCCTCGCCGCCGAGCGCTTCGACCCGGCCGCCCGCGACCGCCTCGTCGAGTTCTTCACCTGCGCCCTCGCGCGCCAGGTCACGGACCGCTTCCAGACCGCCGCGGACATGCGCCACGCGTGGGTCGCCAGCTTCGAGGCCCCGGCCCCGAGCCTCGCCACCGCGCCGAGCGCCGCCGAGAGCCCTGCCCCATCCGGGGCGAGCGAGCCCACCCCCGCGCCGACCTCTCCCACCGCCGCGACCCAAGCCACTGTCATCGACGCGCCCTCGACGGAGCCCACCCCCGCGACGCCCAGCGACGGCGCCGCCCAGCCCTCCGGCACCGGCGTCGACGCGGAGCGCGCGTACACCGCCGCCGACCTCGACCCCATCCGCCCCGACACCCCCATCGAGGCGCTCCCGCTCAGCCCCCGCGCCCGCAACGCCCTCGACCGCGCTGGCTACTCGCGCGCCGAGGAGCTCCTCGCCCTCCCGGAGAACCGCCTCTCCGCCATCCGCGGCGTGGGCCGCCTCGTCACCCGCGAGGTCCTAGCTTTCCGCAACGCCTGGAACGAGCACGCCGCGCCCTCCGCGCCCTCCGTCGAGGCCTTCGTGCCCGGCTTCGTGCCCCCGTCCGGCAGCCGCCCCACCCTCGAGCCCGTCGTGGACGGCGCCTTCGCGGCCGTCCTCCGCGACGCCGGCATCACCATCCTCGGCCTCCTGGCCATCGCACCCCGCGCGCAGATCGAGGCGCTCGCCGAGAAGCACGGCGCCGACGCCAACGCCCTCCGCAAAGCGCTCGTGAAGGCGTCCGGGAAGACGACGAGCAAGCACACGGCCGCCCAGACCGCCGCGACTTCCCAGACCGACACGTCTGGCGCCGACGACACACTCACCAACACCGGCGAGGCCCTCGCGCCCCCGCCGGGCGGCAAGACCCCCGCCGAGTGGCTCGACCTCCTGCTGCCCGCGCGCCCCAAGTACGCCGAGTACGTCCGTGGTCTCTACGGCCTCGCCGCACCCTTCACGGGGCGCCTCAACGTCACCATGAGCGAGGCGGCCACACACTTCGGCTGCTCCCGCCAGAACCTCTACCTCGCCGTCGGCCGCGCGCGCGACACCTGGGCCGAGCTCGACGCGCTCGATCCCCTCCTGCTCCTGGTGGAGACCATCATCCGTGACGCCGGGGGCGGCCTCTCCCTCGCCCGCGCCGCGGAGGCCATCGCCGCCCTCCCGCCGAGCGAGACCCTCGTCCCCTCCCGCGAGCCGGACCCGGGCCTCGCGCGCGCCCAGGCCGCCGCGCTCTTCCGCGTCGCCGCCGAGCTCGAGAAGGACGAGACCGACAGCATCCGCGTGCTGCGCCTCACCGCCGGCGCCGAAGCAGACGCCTCCCCCGACGCGGCGTCCGACGCGAAGCCCGGCGAGCGCCTCTTCGTCGTCGCCACCCAGGAGCACGGCGACGCCATCCGCCGACTCGCCAAGGCCGCGGATCGCCTCGCCGCGCGCAGCGTCCTCGCGTCGCCCGACCAAGTCCAGCAGGACCTCGCCGAGGCCGCGAAGGGCAGCCCCTTCGCGTCCCTCGACCCGGCGCGCCTCGTCGCCCTCGCCGCCGACGCCTCGGGCGCCGCCGCCTGCTCCTCGCGCCTGGAGATCTACCCGCGGGGCATGAGCGTCGAGCGCGCCCTCGAGCTCGTCCACTCCTCCGGCATCTTCCGCCACGGCCTCCGCCCCGAGCACGTCCTGGCCCGCGTCCGAGCCCGCTTCCCAGACGCGGCCCCCCTGCCGCCACGCCCTGCGCTGGACGCCCTCGTCGGCGCCTTCGGCCTCGTCTGGGACCCGGAGCAGCTCCACTACACCACTCGGAGCGCGCACCTCCACACCAGCCTCTCCACCGAGCTCCACTCCCACACGCAGATCGGCACGACCTCGGTCGCGCCCTCTCGCCCCTCCGGCGTCCCCCCCAGCGCCCCCCGCCGCGCGCCCACGCCCGCCAAGAAGGTCGACGCCCACGCCCGCAAGAGCCGCGAGTTCGACGAGCAGCTCCGCATCGCCGTGGACCGCCGTCTCTTCCGCGTCGTCGGCGTGAACGTCAACCACGCCCTGCTCGCCGAGCGCGCCCTCGCCGCCCGCCTCGGCGTCACGCCCACGGCCCTGGACACAGAGCTCCTCCGCATGCTCAGCGTCAAGATGCGCGAGTTCGAGGTGGACGAGGCCGACGTCCACGACATCGACCGCGAGGGCCCGGGCGGCCCCGATTGGGGCGAGTTCTGCGGCCTCGTGGCCAGCGCCGCCGACGCCCTCGCCGACCGCCTCTTCCCGCGCGAAGGCCAAGCCGCGCCCGAGGAGAGGGAAGACGCGCCCCCGCTGCTGCTGACCCGCCCCGGGCTCATCGCCCGCTACGAGCTCGGCGACTTCCTCACCCGCCTCGTCACCGCGAGCCAGGCCAGCGACGCCCGCGCCACCTTCCTCCTCGTCCCCCAATTCGACGAGCGCGGCGTCCCGCACATCAACCGCACTTTCCCCATTGAGAACGCCCGCGGGGCCGCGCTCCACCTGCCCTTCGCGTGGGTCCAGGACCACCTCCCCACCCCGGATCGAGGAGCCGCCTGATGGCCGCCAAGAAGAAGACGCCCCAAGCCGCGACCAAGACCGCGACCAAGACCGCGACCAAGCGCGGCTCCAAGAAGAAGCAGGGCCTCGCGGACCTCCCTGCGCAGGCCGATCCGCGCGCCCCACTGGACGCCGCGCTCCTGCTCACCTCCGCCCGCGGCGTCCTCGCCATATTGGAGAAGGACCTCGAGGCCCGCATCGAGCACTCCCCCGCCGTCACCCGTGCGCTGAAAGCCCAGCACGCCCACGAGAAGGCTGACGAGCGCACCGCCGACGCTTTCCCCCAGTGGCGCGACGCCTTCGTCGAGCAGGTCGCCGCCGCCTGGCTCCTCAGCTGCGTCTTCGTCCGCGTCCTCGAAGACCGCGGCCTCCTCGGCCAGCATCGCCTCGCTGGCCCCGGCGCCGCCGACAGCCAGCGCACCTTCTTCGAGATGGCCCCCTCGCTCACCGAGCGGGACTACCTCCTCCTTGTCTTCCGCGAGCTCTCCCGCCTCCCCGCCGCCGCCGGTCTCTTCGACGCTCAGCACAACCCCGTCTGGAAGCTCGCCCCCAGCGCCGAGGGCGCCAAGGCCCTGCTCCAGCTCTTCCGCACCCCCCACGCGGATGCGCCCGCGCTCCGCTTCGGCCAGGACGACACCCGCTTCCTCGGCGACCTCTACCAGGACCTCAACGAGAACGTCCGCAAGCGCTTCGCGCTCCTGCAAACGCCGGACTTCGTGGAGTCCTTCATCCTCGACCAGACCCTCGACCCCGCCATCCAGAAGTTCGGCCTCGACCAGACCGACCTCATCGACCCCACCTGCGGCAGCGGTCACTTCTTGTTGGGCGCCTTCGAGCGCGTCTACGACGCGCGCTTGCGCGAAGAGCCCGGCCTGGCGCCCCGCGAGGCCGCCCGCCGCGCGCTCGACCAGGTCTACGGCGCCGACATCAACCCCTACGCCGTCGCCGTCGCCCGCTTCCGGCTCACGCTCGCGTTCCTCGACAAGGCCGGCTTCGCACGGCTGGCGGATGCGCCTGCGCTCCCAATCCACGTCGTCGTCGCCGACTCGCTGCTCCACAACCCCCAGCACGAGCAGCTCACCTTCGGCGGCCAGGACGGACAGTCCGCCGCCGACTGGGAGGGGAAGCTCTACGCGCTCGAGGACGAGGCCGCGGCGCGAGCGGTGCTCGGGCGGCGCTTCGCGGCGGTGGTGGGGAACCCGCCGTACATCTCGACGAAGGACAAGGTTCTCAGGGATCGCTACCGCGCCAGCTATCGAACCGCTGCCGGGAAATACACGCTCGCGGTTCCGCTCACTGAACGCTTCTTTCAGCTTGGCAGGGCGGGAGCTCGGGTGGGAATGATCACCGCCAATTCGTTCATGAAGCGCGAATTCGGAAAGACACTCATCGAGGACTACCTTCCCACCGTCAACCTCGACCTCATCGTCAACACTTCGGGTGCGTACATCCCCGGGCACGGCACGCCCACGGTGCTGCTCTTCGGATCCTCCGAGGAGCCGTGCGGCGACGAAGTGCTCGCCGTGCTCGCCAAGCGTGGCGAACCCAAGACTCCGGACGACCCTGCGCGCGGCGAGGTCTGGTCCAGCATCGCGGATCACTACCGCGAGGTCGGGTTCGAGAACGATTACGTCAGTATCGCGGAGGTCACACGCAGTGATCTCCGAGTACATCCGTGGAGCCTAGCGGGTGGCGGCGCCGAGGACCTCAAGTCACTGATCGAGGACCGTGGCGCCCGGACACTTGCGGACGTCATTGACACCATTGGAGTCATGTGTGTCCCGGGCACGGACGAGGTTCTGACGGCTTCAACGAGCAACACGTTTCGCAGGAATGGGTTTGCTGAGGAGGCCTGGCGTCCGTTCGTTACCGGCGAGATGATTCGTGATTGGTCGCTGGCCAGTGGCGCATGCGTATACGCGCATGGCGAGAGTGGAGAGTATCGCGAAATTCCGTCCGCTGAGCGGTACCTATGGCCGTATCGCTCCACTCTTGAGAACTACATATTCTTTGGAAAGACCAAGTCTCAACGAGGACTTGACTGGCGGGAGATGGGAACCGTAGTCAAGGACAAGCTCAAGACCCCCCTCAGCATCACCTTCGCCTTCGTCGCCACCCACAACCACTTCGTCCTCGACCGCGGCGGCAAAGTCTTCAACCGCTCCGCCCCGATCATCAAGCTCCCCGAAACCGCCACCGAGGACGACCACCTCGCCCTCCTCGCCTACCTCAACAGCTCCACTGCGTGCTTCTGGATGAAGCAGGTGTTCTACCCGAAGGGCGGCGACCAGATGGGTGATGGTGGGCGACTCTCGAAGACGTCGTGGGAAGATCGCTACGAGTTCGCCGGAACTGGCTTGAAAGGACTCCCGCTTCCCGAACTCGACGGCCTTCTCCCCTATGCACGAAAGCTCGATTCGCTAGCGAATGAACGCCAGGCGCTTTCGCCAGCGCGGCTCATCGAGACGACAGATGCGGCGGTGCTCGCGCAGCGGATTGAGGATGCGCAACTCCGTTCCAACCGCCTGTTCTTCGAGATGGTCGCGCTCCAGGAGGAACTCGACTGGATGGTCTACAGGCTCTTCGGACTCGGGACGCAAGAGCTAGCGGGAGTGCTCCACGCGGGCGAACTTGCTCCGGGGCAGAGACCCTTCGAGCGGAGCGTCTGGAAAGCAACGGGTGGCGAGGGTCCCGATGCCGTCTGGTTCACTCGAAGCGGATACGAGCCACCGACCGGGAAGCCAACCGCAATCGAGGCAGCCCGACAGGCCGCCACCGACGCCTCACGCAACCTCGGATTGATCGAAAGCCTCGACTGCAAGCGTCGTTGGACGCTCACCGATCACGACGCCGCGTTGCGAAGCGCTGCCAGCGCTCACTTCGCAAGTCGCCTGGAAGGCATGTTCGAATCGCCGCTCGTGACGAGCGAGGCATCGCTGTTGCAGCAGCTCCTAGACGACGCCAAGAGCACGGCGCTGGCGGCGATGATCTTCGAAAGCGCGGATGCCCTTCGCTCACAGGCCGGCCTCCTGGCCGACGACACCATCCCCTACCTCGCCGCCCTCCGCTTCACCCCCGCCGGCCTCGAGAAGCACGCCCAGTGGCAGCACACCTGGGACCTCCAGCGCCGCGAGGACGCCGGCGAGAAGCTCGCCGAGCCTATCCCCGTGCCGCCGAAGTACGACCAGAAGGACTACCGCGACGGTCGCTTCTGGTCGCTCCGCGGCAAGCTGGACGTGCCCAAGGAGCGCTTCATCAGCTACCCCGGCTGCGAGTCCGACGAGGACGGCGAGCCCGTCTACGGCTGGGCCGGCTGGGACCACCTAGAGCGCGCCCAGGCGCTCGTCGCGCTCTACAACGACCGCAAGGACCGCGAGGGCTGGACCACCGAGCGCCTCCTGCCGATGCTCGTCGGGCTCCAGGAGCTCATCCCCTGGCTCCTCCAATGGCACAACGAGCCCTCCGCCGAGTTCGACGGACTCCGCATGGGCCAGACCTACGCCGACTTCCTCGACAGCGAGCGCCGCAACCACGGCGTCACCCCCGAGCAGCTCGCCGCATTCCGCCCCGAGGACCACCCCGAGGTCTTTGGCGGGAAGAAGAAACGCACGAAGTAACCGGCCGCCGCACCGCGTCTCCGAATCATGGCATCACCCTCCACCATCTCTCCCCGCGTCCGTGACCTGCTCGACCTCCCCGAGCGCGTCCGCAAGGGCGACTTCGTCCTCAAGCTGAACGAGGGCCTGACCCGGCCGGAAGAGACGGCCGGCACCTTCGTGGCCACGCCGCCTCTCGTCGACGCGTTCGATCGCGCGCTCGGCCTGGTGGGCAGCGCGCTCCGCGACGGCAAGAGCCAGGCGGCCTACCTCCACGGCAGCTTCGGTAGCGGTAAGTCGCACTTCATGGCCGTGCTCAGCCTGCTGCTGGAGGCGCACGAGGCGGCGTGGAAGAAGCCAGAGCTCCACGCGCTCCGCGAGAAGCACGGCTTCGTCGGCAAGACCAAGCTGCTCCAGCTCCGCTTTCACATGATCGGCAAGGAGAGCCTCGAGTCCGCCGTCTTCCGCGGCTACCTCGAGGCGATGGACGAGCGGCATCCGGGCGAGGTGCTCCCCGGCGTGTTCGCGGACGAGGCGCTCTTCGACGACGCGGCCAAGTTCCTGGACGAGCTGGGCGACGAGACCTTCTTCGAGCCGATGAACGCGAAGAGCGGCGGCCAGACAGGCAACAAATCGGGCGGCAAGACGGGCGGGCGGCTCGGGAAGTTCGCGGAGAGCAAGCGCTGGACGCGGGAGCGCTTCGAGGCGTGCCGACGCTCGCTCGTGCCGAGCGAACGGGCGGAGCTCTTCACGGCGCTGGTGGAGACGCGCTTCCCCTCCTACCGCGACCAGAACCAGTTCGTGGACATCGACGACGGCCTGGCCGAGCTCGCGCGCCACGCGAAGGGCCTGGGCTACGACGGCATCGTCCTCTTCCTGGACGAGCTCATCTTGTGGCTGGCCCACAAGGCGAGCGACAGCCAATGGCTGCACAACGAGGTGCAGAAAATGGTGAAGCTCGTGGAGGCGCAGGCCGCGCACCGCGAGGTGCCCATCGTGAGCTTCATCGCGCGGCAGCGGAACCTGGCGGACATGGTCGGCGAGGAATACGCGGGCGACGAGCAAGCCCGCCTCGCGCACTCGCTCGAGTATTGGGAGGGGCGCTTCGACAAGATCGTCCTCGAGGACCGCAACCTCCCCGCCGTGGTGGAGAAGCGCGTCGTGAAGCCCAAGGACGACGGCGCGCGGGCTCAGCTCGACAAGGCCTTCGAGTCCATGAAGCGCGGCGCCACCGGTGGCTCGTGGGAGACCATGCTGGGCGGGCTCGACGGCGCGGCCTTCCGCCAGCTGTACCCCTTCAGCCCGGCCCTGGTGGACGCGCTCGTCGCGCTCAGCAACTCGCTCCAGCGCTCGCGCACGGCCATCCGGCTCTTGAACGAGCTCCTGGTGGACCACGTGGAGGACCTCCGCGTGGGCGAGGTGGTGCGCGTCGGCGACCTCTTCGACGTGCTCGCCGGGGGCGAAGATGCGGCGGACGGCGTGATGCGCGCGCGCTTTCAGAGCGCGAAGCGGCTCTACAAGGAAGACCTGCTCCCCGTCATCCAGGCCACGAACCAGACCGCCACGCCCGAGAAATGCCAGCGCCTCCGCCCGGACGCGGTGGTGGCCATCGGCTGCTCCAACTGCCCGGAGCGGAGCTGTCGGCACGACAACCGCATCATCAAGACGCTGCTCATCGCCGCGCTCGTCCCGGGCGTGGACGTGCTGAAGAACATGACGGTGAGCCGCCTGGTGCAGCTCAACCACGGCTCCCTCAAGACCCCCATCCCCGGCAACGAGGTGGCCACCAGCGCCAAGCGCCTGCGCGACTGGGCGAGTCAGGTGGGTCAGCTGCAGATCGGCGAGCAGAGCGACCCCACGGTGAGCCTCCGCCTCGAGGGCGTCTCGGTGGGCCCCATCCTGCAATCGGCGCGCGACAAGGACTCGCACGGCGCGCGGCAGCTGGCGCTGCGGAACATGCTCTTCGAGGCGATGGGCCTCGAGTCCCCGAACGACTCCAAGACGGAGAAGGCGCTCACCTGGCGCGGCACGAACCGTCGCGGCCTGGTGCGCTTCGCGAACGTGCGGCGACTCACCAGCAGCACGCTCGAGTGCGCGACGGAGGACGACTTCCAGGTCATCGTGGACTACCCCTTCGACGACTCGGGGCACGGCCCGAGCGACGACCAGGACGTCCTCGAGGCGTTCATGGCCCAGGGCAAGGGCACGTGGACGCTGGTCTGGCTGCCGAGCTTCTTCTCCCAGGAGGTGAACGAGCTGCTCGGCGAGGTGGTGGTGCTGGAGCACATCCTCTCGTCCACCGAGACCAAGAAGCGCTACCTCGGGAGCCTGGGCGTGGAGGATCGCGCGCGCGCGGAGCTGGACCTCGAGAGCCTGAAGGCGCAGAAGCGGAACCGGCTGCGGCAGTCCATCGAGCAGGCCTACGGCATGCGCGCGGACCGGGCGGAGGACCTGGACAGCGGGCGCCTGGTGGACAAGCCGCTCGTGGTGCTCAAGCCAGGGGCGACGGTGCAGATGTCGCTCGCGCCCAACCTCGGCGAGGCGCTGGACAGCTTCCTCCCGCAGCTCCTCGAGCAGCGCTACCCGCGGCACCCCGAGCTCGAGGGGAGCTTCTCTGCGCGCCGCATGGAGGTCTTGCTGGACGCGTTCGGGCGGGTCGTGGACGCGCCGGAGAAGCGCATCGCGGCGGATCGGGATCTCGTGAAGTCCGTCCGGACCTCGCTGGCGGCGCTCGGCCTCGTGCGCGTGACGGAGGGCGCGGTGCTGCTCATGGAGGACAAGGTGCTCCAGGAGATCGAGCGACGGCGCGCGCAGGAGGGTGAGGAGCACCCCACCGTGGAGGAGGTGCGCGCGTGGATCGACGGGACGGGCCGCATGGGCCTCCCGCTCGAGATCCTGGACCTCGTGGTGCGCTGCTACGCACGCTGGTCGGCTCGGACGATGGTGGTCGGCGGGCGGGTCTACACGGCGAGCGCCAAGGGGGTGCTGCCCTCCGACGCGGTGCTGGAGAAGCCGCGCCTCCCCGGCGAGGCGGCGTGGAACGCGGCGCTCGGGCTCGTGAGCGTGGTCTTCGGCGAGACCTTCGCGGGCAAGGGGCTCCATGGCGAGAACCTCGTCCGGTTGGCCGAGCGGTTGCGCGAGCGGCGCGAGCGTGCGCTGGGGCCGGTGGAGGCGCTGCCGGGTGCGCTGCTCGAGCGGCTACGAGGGATGGGCGTGGATGCGGAAGCGTCCGGCGGGAGCGACGCACCGCCGCGGCTCGTGACGGCGCAGAGCGCCCGCGCGCTGCTGCACGCGTTGGACACGGACGACGCGGTGGCGCTGGTGGAGGCGCTGGCCGCGTTCCAGCCGGCCACGAGCAGCAAGGCGCTGCGCGACCACCTCACCAGCGCGGCGGCGGTGCTGAAGGTGCTGCAGGACAACCTGGTCTTCGGCGTCTTCGAGTCACTCGGCGCACGCGCGGACGACGTGCCGGGCGCGGCCGAGCTCTTGGACGACGTGCGGCGCTGCCTGCGGCAGGACGAGCTGAACGAGCACGCGGCGACCACCCTGCGCAACCTGGCGGAGCGGGCGCAGCTCCTGACCGCGCCCACGGGCCCGGCCAAGCCTGGCGGCGGCGCGAAGAAGCCGGGGACGAGGGTGGTGGCCTCGCGCACGCTCGACGCGTCCGGCCGAGCGGCCGCGCTGGCCGCGCTGGACGAAGCGGTGGCGGAGCTCCGCGCGGCCATCGAGTCTGGCGAGGATGTCGTCCTCCACGGCAAGCTCGAGGTCCTCGTGCGAAGTGACGACGACGGAGGGCACGGATGAGCGCGGACGCGACAGCGGCCGGCCTGGTCGTGCCCGTCGTGAGCCGGCAGGACCTCGCGGAGGACTTGAAGCGCCTCTATGAAAGCCCGCGGGAACACCACCTCTTCGCCTACTACGGCACGGGCAGCGAGGACGCGGTGGACCTCCCCAACGCGGCTCGCGTCACGGTGGTCCCGGTGCGGAGCGAGCTCGAGCTGCGGATGAAGCTGCCGCTCCTCGATGACGACGCGCGGGTGGCGTTCCTGGTGCCCTTCAAGGGCGAGGTCCCGCTGGACCTCCAGGCCCGCTTCGCGCTGAACGGGCGCGTGCGGCGGATCCGGGCGGATGCGCGGCTCCGCCGCATCTTCGGCGTGAAGGATCTGGACGACGAAGTGCACGGCAGCGCGCTCGCGCAGTACCTGCTGGACCAGGGCGCGCCAACGATGGCGGTGCGCGAGAACGTCTCGCGCCTCACGCCCGCCGGCATGTGGGACGCGTACTTCCAGCACACGTGGCGGGTGACCTGGGCGGGTGATCCCACCGCCGCGGCCGCGCTCGGTTGGGCCGTGCGCGACGGTCACGGCCCCGCGTTCGCGAAGGCGATGGCCGAGGGGCTGGGCGCGGCCGCGCGCGAGGAGTGGCTCGGCTACCTGGAGGTGCGGCTGCCGGCCCTCGGCCGGACGCTCTGGGAGACCTGGGAGCGCGGCGAGGCCGAGAAGCTACTCACCTACGGCATGGTGCTCGAGCCCTTCGCGGAGACGTTCGCGGCGGCCGCGGACGAGGCGGACGCTGGCGGCAGCGGCGGCAACGGCACCAACAGCGCCACCCTGACGAAGCCCGAGGTCACCTGGACGCGCATGACGTTGAAGGCCGAGTTCGGGGTCGAGGATCCGGCCTCGGCGTTCAGGCTCGCCGCGCGCCTCGCGCGGGCCACCGACGGTGCGCTCCGCTACGCGAGCACGCGCGACTCGGAGCGCGACACGGCGTGGCTCCGCACACTGCTGGCCGCGGCGGACGCGATCGCGGCGGATCCGGCGCTCGCGCACGGCGTGTCCCAGAGCCGGCGCCTCCCCCGGGCATGGGCGAAGCGCCTCGACACGCTCGGCGCGGCGCTGGAGTCCGCAGCGAAGTCGGCCAGCGCCGCGCAGAAGCGCGGACCGGACGCCAGCCGCTCGGGGCTCGAGGCGGCCGATGTCGAGGCCGTCCACCGCGCGCTCCGTGGGCTGGAAGAGCATCACGCCTACTTGCACGCGAAGGGCGTCGTGCAGCGCGCGGAGATGGCGGCGCGGCTCGTGGCGTGGTTGGCGGCGCGCCCGGAGCTGGAGCGGCTCGGCGGGCTGACGCCCTCCTCGGACGCCGAAGCGTTGGCGCGTTGGTACGCGGACGAGGGCGGCTACGTGGACCGCGCGCGGCGCTACGCCCGTGGGCCGGCGGTGGACGCGCTGGGGCGCGGAGCCCAGGCCGTCGTCGCGGTGGCCGACGGCGCGCGCGAGGAGCTCGACCGGCGCTTCGCCGAGGGGCTCGCCGCGTGGCTCGAGGCAGGGAAGCGGTCCACGCAGCTCGTGCCGATCGAGAGCGCGCTGGACAGCGTGGCCGTGCCGTTCTTGCAGGCGAACGAGGAGCATCGCCTCTTGGTGTTGCTCATGGATGGGATGGCCTGGGCGCAGGCGGTGGAGCTCCTGGAGTCGCTCGGTGAGCAGGGCTCCGCCTGGGGTCCGCTGGCGTGGCATCGGCTGAAGAGCGGTCGACTGGGCGAGGGCTTCTACCCGTCCGTCATTGCGTCGCAGCCGACGCTGACGAACGTGAGCCGCGCGGCGTTCTTCGCGGGGAAGCCGATCGACGACGGAAAGCTCCCCCCGACGGATCTCGACGTGCGCCGGTTCCGGGACCACAAGGGAATCGGCAAGTTCTTCGAGGGCGCCGACACGCCGACGCTGCTCTTGCGGAGCGACGGGCACACCCCGGGCGGTTCGGCCTCCGAGGCCGCGCTGAACCTCGTGGCGGACCCGAACGCCCGGGTGGTGGGCATCGTCATCAACGCCATCGACTCCTCGCTGAAGGGCGACGCCCAGCAGGTGCAGCGGTGGGACGTGAAGGCGTTCCGCTCGCTCGAGGATCTGCTCACCAAGGCGCGCGACGCGCGCCGGAGCATCCTCCTGGCGAGCGACCACGGTCACGTGCCGAGCGACCGGCTGACGTCCATGCCCCGCTCCACCGACGGCGGCGCGCGTTGGCGGCAGTGGGGCGGTCCGAGCGACGAGCTGGCCGAGGGCGAGATCCTTTTGCGCGGCAAGCACGTGTGGACGCCGAAGGGCGCCGAGGGCGTGGTGCTGCTCACGGACGACGCCAAGCGCTACGGCGGCTCCGCGACGGCGGGCGAGCACGGCGGCGCCACGCTGGCGGAGGTCGTCGCGCCCTGCGTGCTCATCGGCGCGAGCGTGAACGCGGACGAGGCCGAGGGCCCGGACGCGGCCACCCGCGTGATGGGCGCGCACGCACCCTCGTGGTGGCTCTTCGACGTGCGCGACAAGGTGCGCCCCTCGAGCGTGCCGCCGCCCCCGGTGGACAAGAGCAAGAAGAAGCGGGGCGCCAAGGCGCCGGAGGGGCAGCTCTCGCTGGTTGGGGTCGTCCCGCCCGAGCCGCCGCCCCCGGCTGCGGCTCAAACGGCGCCGGCCGACGATGCGCTCCGCGCGGTGCGCGCGCTGGGGCAATCCGAGGAGTTCCGCGCGCGGGCCAAGGGCGAGGACGAGGCCAAGTTGCTGCGCGCGGTGGACTTCCTGATCGCCCAGAACGGCGCGGCGCGCGCGGCGGCGTTCGCGTCCGCCCTCGGGGAGCTGCCCTTCCGAGTCGGCGGCGTCGTCTCGCGGATGCAGGGCGTGCTCAACGTGGACGGCTACGCCGTGCTCCGCTTCGACCGTCAGAACGACCAGGTCTACCTGGACCGCAACAAGCTGAACGAGCTCTTCGAGGTGAATGTATGAGTGGTCCGAGTCCGCTGAAGCGGCGCGAGGTCATCGACGCGCTCCGTGTGGGTGCGGTGCCGGAGCGCGGGCTCGAGACCTTCGCCGTAGGCATGGACCGCTTCGAGCGCGCCATCGACGAGGAGCTCGACAGCGCGGCCGCCGGCGCCGGGAAGTTCAAGGCGGTGCGCGGCGAGTACGGCACCGGCAAGACCTTCTTCTCGCGCTGGCTCGAGCACCGCGCGCGGCAGCGCGGCTTCGCGACGGCGAACGTCCAGATCTCGGAGAGCGAGACGCCGCTCCACCGCATGGAGACGGTGTACCGGCGCGCGGTGGAGAACCTCCAGACCGCCGAGTGGTCGGAGGGCGCGTTCCGCTCGCTGATCGACAAGTGGTTCTACTCGCTCGAAGACGAAGTCCTGGCGGGTGGCTCGGTGGACGTCTCCGACGCGGACGCCATCGCCAAGGCGGTGGGCGAGCTGCTCGAGCAACGGCTCGCGTCCGTGAGCGCGACGCAGCCACAGTTCGCGGCGGCGCTACGGCGGGCGCATACGGCGCGCGTGAAGGGCGAGCACGCCATCGCCGAGGGGCTCATCGCCTGGCTCATGGGGCAGCCCAACGTGGGCGCGGACATCAAGCGCAGCGCCGGCCTCAAGGGCGAGCTGGATCACTACGGCGCCTCGGGCTTCATCCGCGGCTTGCTGGAGGTGCTTCGGCAGACCGGGCGGCGTGGGCTAGTGCTGGTGCTGGACGAGGTGGAGACCATCCAGCGCGTGCGCGCGGACAGTCGCGAGAAGAGCCTGAACGCGCTCCGGCAGCTCATCGACGAGCTCATCGCCGGAACCTACCCCGGCCTGTACGTGCTCATCACCGGCACGCCGCAGTTCTTCGACGGGCCGCAGGGCGTGAAGCGCGCGCCGGCGCTCGCACAGCGACTGCACACGGAGTTCGGCAAGGACCCGCGCTTCGACAGCGCGCGGGCCGTGCAGCTCCGCCTCCTCCCGTTCACCGAGGAGCGGATGATGGAGGTCGGTCGACGCGTGGTGACGCTCTACCCAACTCACGAGGAGGAGCGCGTGCGCGGCACCGTAAACGACAAGGTGCTGGAGAGCCTCTCCCGCGGGGTCACCGGAAAGCTCGGCGGCAACGTCGGCGTCGCGCCGCGGATCTTCCTGAAGCGTGTGGTGGACGTGCTCGACCGCGTCGAGGAGCACCCCGACTTCGTGCCCGCGCGGGACTACGAACTCGTCGTGAACGCGGAGGAGCTGCACGATGAAGAGCGCGTGGCCGCCGGCATCACGCGGAGCGTGGACGACATCGAGCTGGACCTGGGCTGAACGATGAGCGGTGGCGGCAACGGAGGGGACGCGTTCGATCGCCTGAGCGGCGCGCTCCAATACCAAATCGTGAACACCCTCGGGTGGCCTGCCCTGCGACCAGTGCAGCTCCACACCATCGACGCCGTCCTCGGCGGCGAGAACTGCGTCGTCCTCGCGCCCACCGCCGGCGGCAAGACCGAGGCGTCCTTCTTCCCCGTCCTCTCCGCGATGGACGACGAGGATTGGCGCCCCGTCTCCGTCATCTACCTCTCGCCCATTCGAGCGCTGTTGAACAACCAGGAGGAGCGCGTCAGCTACTACGCTGGGCTCATCGGACGCAGAGCGTTCAAGTGGCACGGCGACGTCACGGCCAGCGCGCGGAAGAAGTTCCTCGCCGACCCGGCCGACATCCTGCTCACCACCCCGGAGTCACTCGAGGCGATGATGATGGGGACGAAGGTCCCCACGCGAGAGCTCTTCGCCGGACTGCGCGCCGTCATCGTGGACGAGATCCACGCCTTCGCAGACGACGACCGCGGCGCGCATCTGAGCGCCGTGCTGGAGCGCCTGAGCCGCTACTGCGGGCGCGACGTCCAGCGCATCGGCCTCTCTGCCACCGTCGGCAACCCAGACGCCATCCTGCGCTGGGTGCAGGGCAGCTCGAAGCGGCCGGGGCGCATCGTGAACCCCGGCGGCGCCAAGAAGACCCCCGACATCTCGCTCGACTACGTGGGCTCCATGGAGAACGCCGCCGTCATGGTCGAGCGCCTCCATCCCGGGCGAAAGCGCCTCGTCTTCGTCGACTCGCGGCGACAGGCCGAGCAGCTCGGCAAGCTCCTGAGCGATCGTGACGTCCTCACCTACGTCACCCACGGCTCCCTCAGCGTCACCGAGCGCCGCGACGCCGAGCGCGCCTTCCACGAAGGGAGCGACTGCGTCATCGTCGCCACCAGCGCGCTCGAGCTTGGCATCGACGTCGGCGACCTCGACCACGTCCTCCAGATCGACAGCCCACCGAGCGTCGCAAGCTTCCTCCAGCGCATGGGCCGCACCGGCCGCCGCAGCGAAACCCGGCCCAACTGCACCTTCCTGTGCACCAAAGACTCGAGCGTCCTACAGGCGGCCGCGATCATCCAGCTCAACGCCGAGGGCTTCGTCGAGCCCGTGAAGCCGCATCGCCGCGCCGCGCACATCTACGCGCATCAGATCATGGCGCTCTCCATCCAGCTCGGCGGCGTGCCCCCTGGAGACATCGACGCCTGGCTGAACGGCGCCACCGCCTTCATCGACCTCAGCGCGGAAGAGCGTGCCAGCGTCATCGAGCACATGCTGACCGAAGAGATCCTCGCCCTCCGCGGCGGTCGCTACCACCTCGGCCCCGCTGGCGAGAAGCCCTATGGCAGCGGCAACTTCCGTAACCTCTACGCCGTCTTCGACGCCCCCCGGCTGATCCACGTCCGCTGGGACACCCGCGACATCGGCACCGTGGACGCCAAGTTCCTCATGACGCTCTGCTCGGAGGACACCCCCGCTACCTTCACCCTCGCCGCGCGCGCGTGGGTCGTCGCGCACGTCGACTGGGAGCGCGGCGTGTGCATCGTCCGCCCCGCCCTTGAGGGCAGAGCCGCCCGCTGGGCCGGCAGCCCCCAGCACCTCAGCTACGAACTCTGCCAGGCCATGAAGCGCATCCTCATGGACGTCGAAGTCGACCCCACGTGGTCCTCCCGCGCCCAGAACGTCCTCGCCACCCAGCGCGCGGAGCACGGCTTCCTCGTCGACGGCCCCCTCAGCATGATCGAGGGCAGCGACGAGATCACCCTCTGGACCTTCGCCGGGGGCGCCGCCAACGTCCTGCTCGCGCGGATGATCGAGAAGGAGCTGGGCGAGAAAGTCATCTCCCGCAACACCTCGCTGACCCTCAAAGGCGACGCCGGCAAGAGCGCCGCCGCCGTCCACGCGGCGTTCGATGCCTGGCGCGCCGAGGGTCGGCCAACAGAAGGGGACGCGCGCGTCCACGCCGAAGGCGCCGTGCGCGGGCGCGTGTCGAAGTTCCAGTTGTGCCTGCCAGAGGCGCTGCTGTTGGACCTGCTGGTGAACGCGGCGGTGGACGTGGAGGGGGCGAGGAAGGTGGTGGAACCGTGTCGAGCATGATGGTCGTCGATGGTCAGAACGAGATTCGAACCTATATGAAGAGGTTTCGACGCATGCTGATCGCCGCGGCGACTGAGCGCGGCGAACACTGGATCGGCTTTCCCGGGGGACGTCGGACGGCGCAACTCTACGTACTTCGGGAACGCGGCATCTGGCTCGCGAACATCGGCGAGCTAGAGAACCGCTACTTCAACGCGTTCGGTCACGTCATGCCAGAGGACCGACAGACGCTTCCGATCGACGTCGAGATCAACGTCCCCCTAGAAGGGATCGACCGCCGCGTCGCTGCGGTGTTCCTGCGGGATGCGAGGGGCAAACTCTATATCGGTCACCGCGGCAAGATCGGAGGTGGGCGACCCGGCGTCGGTCCCGAGCTGTTCTGGTCCCAGTACAGAAACCAAGCCGCGAACGTCATGGACGGCGAAGAAGTAAACCCCGTTGTCGTCCTAGGTGCCCTCGACGACCCCCGACTGGTCGATTCGGTGGTGGACTTCGTCCACCGGATCGCAGAGATCAAGCGGGTCGCGCACGAACCGGAATCCACGTCACCCCGTGAAGAGGACCACGCTCCAGCGCCCTTCGTACCGGAGTTCGAGGGAAGCAAGACCATTCGGGGTCGGGACTACCACGCGACCTGGCACCACGGCGTGGTCGTTCGTCAGCTCGAAGCCGAGCTTCGGAAGCGCGGATACGAGACTTCGAACGATCGAGCACGCGACCTCGTCGCCCGCAAGGGTCGAACGGAGATCGTCTTCGAGGTGAAGACGAGCGCGGCGACCCAGAGCGTCTACACCGGCGTCGGTCAGCTCGTGTTCGGTGCGCCGCGGCGAGGGTCGCGAGGCCAACGCGCCGTGCTGGTCATCCCCGATTCGTACTCGCCGGACCTAGCGGCTGCTCTCGGCGTGGAGAGGATCGAAGTCGTTGGCTATCGTTGGCACGGCGAGACCGTGGAGTTCTCGGGGCTGCCCGGACGCGATGCGCCGTCTGCTCACGTGGCCAAACCATGACGGTCGAGATGCTGACATGAGGGGCCGGGACGCCGTATCGAGGGGACTCAGCGCCGAACTCGGGGTCGCGAGAGTCGCGGCTTTCGATCACCGCGAGCTGCTCGAGCGAGCGATCCACAACCTTCGCGTGCTGACGGCGTTCGACACGAGCCCTGGTGGTGACGGACACGCTCGATGTGTCGATTGGCTCGGCGAACAGCTTCGTTCTCTCGGCTTTTGGGTTCGAGTCGTAGGGGGCGGTCCGCAACCGCCTCTCATCGTGGCCCGGCGGAACGGTACCGGCCTGGACGGTCATGTGGCGATGTACGGCCACTATGACGTCGCGAAGGTCGAACGGGCAGACGCGTGGCGCCACCCTCCACGCGAATGCACGTTGGCGGACGGCCGGCTCTACGGGGTCGGTGTCGCCGACAACAAGGGTCCGCTTGCGGCGAGGCTCGCGACGTTCGAGATGGGCATGCGCACACCCGAGATCTCGTGGTTCATCCAAGGGGAAGAGGAGACCGGGTCGAGCGTCGCTCGCGTGCACCTTCCTGCACTCATGGGTGACCTGCAGCCAGCGATCTGGCTGGACGAGACCGGCTACCACGATGGCGCCGACGGTACTCTCAGGCTCCTCGCGCGCTTGGCCGGGGTTGGCGGATCGAGCGAACCGCCGGACCGTGCGCTGCACGATCTGATGATTCGGTTGGAGAGTCTGGCGCGCGAGTGCGGCGTATCCGCGCGACACGAGTGCCGCCCGCTCAACAAGAACGAGGTCGCGGGGGGCTGTCCGTTCCAGGCCTCACTCCCATCCGGCGCGCGCTACCTCGCGATCGGGGTCAACGACTCCTCGTCCAGCATCCATGGAGCGAATGAATCCATTCCGACCTGGACGATCCCGCTTCACGCGGCGGAGCTCGAGAGCATCTTCGAATGGGCGCATCAGCACGGTGCGTGTGTGCCGGGATGAACGTGCTCTTCGATCCAAACCCGTTCTGTTTCGGATCCGCTTCGACGATGCGAGCCATCATCGATGCCTTGCCAGACGCTCGCGCTCGGGTGCTCGCGGGCGGACCGGTCATCGATCTATGTTCGGATCTGGTCGTGGAGCAGCACGACGTTCGCGACGTCGAGGCGTTGCGCAAACGACCCGACCTCCTCGCCTGGGCCGACGTCTACGTCGCCATTTCGAACAACACGAACGTAGACGTGGTTGCGGCGGCAGGTGTCCCGCTGGTGTTCGTGGACGTCCTCTTCTGGATGAAGCGCCAACGCACGCACGCCATGGACGTGGCCAGTGTCTATGTCATCGAGAACTACCCTGGGGTGGACGCGAGACTCGCCGACCTCCCCGTAGACGGTGCGATTCGAGTCGGTCCCATCCTGGCCCGGTCGAAGCGTGCGTCAGACGGCCGGGCACCGGTCCACGTGAGCATCGGCGGCGCGGCATCTCCGGATCTCGTCCCTGGACGGAACACGCAGTACCCGACTCGAGTCGTAGCGCTCGCGGATCGACTCGCGCAACGAGAGGGATGGCCCTTCCTGGAGGTCGCGATGGGTTCGGCGGCCAGGGCGTCCGTCGTCCCCAGGTCCCGGGCCGGTGCGGTAACGCTCGACGGTGCGACGTACCGCCGTCGACTCACGCAGGCTGACGCGCTGCTCACGTCCCCAGGGCTGAACGGTCCGCTCGAGGCTTTCGTAGCCGAGGTCCCTGTCGTCTTCTTGCCACCCCAGAATCTCACGCAGGTCTTCCATCTACGAGCCTACGAAGAAGCGGGGTTGACTCCCGCGGGGCTCGGACTCGCCGACCTCCTCCCTGGGTTCCACGTAGATGCGCGCGCCCCCGAGGCGGTCGGAACGGCGCTCGTGCTCGACGCCCTGGCACGCCTGTCCGACCGCCACTGGGAGAGCGTACTGGAGCACGTGATGGCTCGACTCGCTGCGGTTCGTACGGAACCGTTCGAGCAGACCCGGCGACAGCGTGCGTGGGTCGACTCGTTGGGGATCGACGGCGCGAGCGAAGTCGCCGACCAGATTCGGAGGCTCGCTTCATGAGAGTCGCCGTCGTCATTCCGACATGCGATCGGCCCGACCTTCTGCCGCGCGCTCTCGCGAGTGTCGCGGGCCAGCGACGCCCACCAGATGAGGTCATCATCGTCAACGACGGAGTCCGTCCGGTTGATGCGCCCGGAGCCCGCGTGGTTCGGTCCGGGCCCTACGCTGGGCCGGGCGCCGCGCGGAACGTTGGCGCGGACGCTACGCGGGCGGACGTCATCGCGTTCCTCGACGATGATGACGAATGGCTCCATGACTACCTATCGTCCGTGTTGCCGACGTTGGATTCGGCGGACCTCGCGCTGACGTCGTTCATCAAGGAGGGCTCGGGTGGCGAGCGCGTGTTCGAGAAGGTGCCGCCGACGACGCTCCACGGCGCCGACTGGGTCATTCGGAACCAGGGCCTTCGTGGCTCGAACGTGGTGGTTCGCGGCGACACCTTTCGCCGACTTGGTGGGTTCGACGAGCTGCTGTCGTGTGGGGAGGACATGGACTTCGCCATACGGGCCGCAGAGGCGCGTGTGAGTTACCGTCGCGTCGCGGAACCTCTCGTCGTCTATCACGCTCATGATGGCGCGCGCCTGACGTCCCGGGGCCCCAGGCACAGGCAGGCCCATCGAACATGGCTCGCGGCCCAGGGCGACCGACTCGGACCTGATCAGGTCGCAGCATACCGCGCTCGCACGCAGGAACTATTTGGCGTGGACCCGGGGCCTCCGCCCTCGCTCGTGTGGATACTGGGGCCGCCAGGAGCCGGGAAGACCACGTGGGCGAAAGGCCACGCCCGCGGCACGGATCGGGTGATGGACGTCGACGAGATCCTGTTTTGGAGGGATGGGGCGGACCTCGGAGTGCGCACCGCCAAGAGGCACCTCGCGTCGATGGTGCGGAGCGTCGAGGAGCAGCGTCCCGTCGGCGACCGTCGGCTCTTCGTCACGGCGGCCTACCTCGACCCCGAGGACCTGGGCGTGTTGGGGTCTCGAGAACACGTGATTGGAATCGTTCCTGCGCGCACCCAGTGGATCGCACGCATCGAACGGAGGGACGGCTACGTGCATGCCGCCCACGCCGAAGAGCACACCAAGTGGGCAACTCGGTGGGGGATCGGGGCGCGTGCGGCCGACGCGGTGGGGGAGGCAGGGGCGTGACGCTTCTCTCTGGAGGCCGAGTCGACGCGTACTTGTCGCGTCTGCGGACCACCGACATCCAGCACGACGGCCATGGGCTGATGCGCCTGCACGCCGCGCACCTCATGGCAGTGCCCTATCACAACCTTCGAGGGCTCGGGCAGGAGCTCGGAGAGCCCGCCCCGCTAGAGGAGGCGGTCGACGATGCGATCGCCGGAGTTGGGGGATCATCCGACCGGACGACGGTCCCATTCACGTTGCTGCTTCAGAGCTTGGGCTTCGACGCCCGGCTGGTGAGCGCGCAGGTGAAGGAGCCAAACGATCACGTGGTGTGCGTCGTCACTGTCGGGGGTCGTCGCTTCCTCTGTGATGTCGGCAACGGTTGGCCGTGTCTTCGCCCCTGGGTCCTGGACGCCGATGTCCAAGAGCAGCAGCACCAAGGCCAGAGATTTCGTTTCGTCCCGAGGAGTCCGCGAGGGCCGGAGTTGCTGCGCGTGTTGCCTGATGGGACCACCAGGACAGCGTGCGTGGTGGATGCGGCGCTTCGGCTGCATGGTGGAGCTCCGCTCGGAGGAGCGTCCCATACGCTGCGGGCGACGTCCGTTCGTACCGATGTGGTCCTCAGCTTGTCTGGACTGACCTACCGGAGGGATACGCGGTTCGGTCGGTTCGAGCGTAGGGTCTGCGGCCGCGAGGGTCTCGAGGCACTCCTCGTGGGTCCTTTCGGTCTGCCCTTGGCGCTGGTGGGTCGGGCGCTGGATCACGTGGCTCGCTGGCGTCCAGACCTGCTCGTTCGGCCACGGTGGTTCGCGCTGGGTTGTGGGGAGATCGGCCAGAGCGCGGGCCTTCCCGTACCGCCACGACGGGTCGTTCCCGACGTGCTGATCACGCTGGCAACCGTGGGTCGCGAGGCGTCTGTTTCGCGATTGTTGGACTCCCTGGATGCCGAGGTCCGGGAGTCTGGTTACCCCGGACGAGTCGGTGCCCTCATCGTCGACAACCACGATGCGCCACGAGCCGCGACGACCGTCTCCAAGGGCGGAACCACGCACTACCGAATTCCCATCACCAACTTGCGGGCTACGTTGGACGAAGCTGCCGCTGCCGGAGCGATCCCGGCCTGGCGGGACGGATCGCCCGCGCCCATCGGGGTGGCGCGCACCGCGCAACTCGCCGCCCTCCGCGCGCATCTCGAGGTGCCTCTGGTCGGCCTCCCCCACCCGACGAACCATCCCACGGTGGTGTGGATGGTGGATGACGACGTTGCGTTCTGTCAGCTCGGAGCCGACGGTGAGCCGCGGCGGCGCACGAACCTTTTGTACCGTGCGGCCAGGTACTGGGCCGAAATGCCGCAGCACGCCGTTGTTCTCGGAACGTTCACCGGTGACCCTCCAGTGCCCGGGTTGGACTGTCTGGAAGGACAGCTCTCGGACCTCGTTGCGTGCGTGCGGGGCTTGTTGGCTGTGGGGCCATATGGCTCATGGCAGCCGCCCCCCACTCCCGCGCCAGTCTTCGACGCGTACTACGACCTTACCGAGTCCGAGCGTCCTGGCTCGCGGACGACCTGGCCCTACGCCGCGCACCAAGTTGGTGAGCCTGCGCGAGCGGTTGCGCTTCGACTCCTGCTGGACATCCCACGACTGCTCGACGGTCAACAGCTGACTCGCCCCCTGACCTGGGATGGGGACGACGCAGACCCCAGGCCCTCGATGCGACGAGGTGGAAACGCGTTGTTCCTCGACCTCGACGCCTTGTTCCGTTGGCCGACACCGGTACTGACGACCAGCGACGGTGTGACCACGCGTCGGGCCGACACGATCTGGGCGGCGCTCGCAGCGGCAGATGACCCCACGGCCGTGGTGGAGGCGACGCTCCCTCTTCTTCATGGCCGTGAAGGGCAGCGTGCAGAACTCGGCACGGACCCGTCGGTCGACGCCGCGCTGCATTCCGCGGCGCAGCTACGGGGAGTCGTTCTCGCGCGGGCAGTTGCTGGGCGACGCTCGATCCCACAAGAGCTTGCGGCCCGTGAACGCAAGGTCTCCGCACACCGTGCCCGAGTGCGGCGTCGTCTGGTCGATCTGGGTCAGTGGGTTAGGGAGTTCCTCGCGTGGCATTGCGAAGACATCGACGAGGCCATCGAGCCGGCGTTGAGGGCGCTCCACGAGCTCGGGCGTCGCACGGAACGCGAGATCCCAGCGGGTGACCCTGCGGAGCTCGAAGCGTTCGTACGCGACCTTCCCGCTTCGACCGAAGCGTGGCGAGGAATCTGGTGAAGGTCATCGTGACAGGAGGCGCCTTCGACGAGCGCGGCGATGGTCTCGTCTGGCTGGCAGATTTCGCCGCTGAGCGCGCCGATGTGCTCGTACGGTGGAAGCCCCCGGAACAATTGAGGGTCGCCGCGAAAGGGTTCGCCGGCGGCAGTCTCGGAGACGACGGTCTCCTCTACGTTGCCGCCCACGCCGCGGTGGTGCGGATCGACCCGAGGTGTGCGGAAGTCACCGGCCTGCTGCACCAGCCGTGCATGAACGACCTGCACCACGTCGCCGTGGTCGGAGGGCACCTCTACGTCGCGAACACCGGCCTCGGCGCCGTCGATGTCTTCACGGTCAGCGGGGAGTTCATGGGAAGTCACAGCCTCCTCCCCGCGTGGGCGAACTCGAAGCGCATGCACGGAGAGCGCGCGCCCGAACCCTTGACCCGTGCACACTTGGCATGGTCGGGGACGCCGCCGACATCATGGCCCGAGTCCGCAGATCGAGGCGATGGCTACTTCACGTCGTCTCGTGAGCCACAGGCGTTTCACCAGCGCAAAGTGCCCGACCATCTTCATGTGAACCACGTGGTGTCACTCGACGGCCGGCTGCTCGCCACGTGCTTTGCCGATGGGTCGCTGCGTGACCTGCGGACGTTCGAGGTCGCAGCGAGCGTAGGCCGACCCTTCGTTCATGACGGAGTCGTGCATGGCAGTTCGCTATGGCTCACGTCGGTCGACGGCACCGTTTTCGAGCTCGATCGCCGGACGCTGGGTGCCCGACGGACGCTGGATGCATGTGGGTCGCGTCATCGCGGTTGGTGCCGTGGGCTCGCGGTGACCTCCGAACACCTCATGGTGGGCCTCACCGAGTCGCGACGAGGCGGGTCGCTGCAGCAGCCCTGGGCACAGGTCGAGACCAGCGGGACCGAGACGAGCGTGCTTCTTCTCGACAAGGCCGGTGGCCGTCTGCTCGCGCGTGTCGAGATCAAGGACAGGGACCGTCACACGAAGCTATACAGCGTGCTCCCAACGACATGACCAAACCTAGCGAATCGCCAAGTCGCGACGCGGAATCGAGCCCGTCGTCGCTCATGAGACCACGACTGCCCGTCGCGGCGGTCGTCGGCGCGAGGTCCGCGTCGGCATCGGCGCTTGTCGTGGCCGAGAGCCTCGGGACGGGCCTGGTGGACGCTGGCTTTCGTCTTGTCACGGGAGGCATGGGAGGCGTGATGGAGGCGGCGTCCCGTGGGGCGCGGCGGTCGCCCCGCTGGACGGATGGCGCGGTGGTCGGTGTCCTCCCTGGCCTGTCCGCGTCCGATGCGAACTCCTTCGTCGACATCGTGATTCCGACCGGTATGAACTACGCACGCAACGTCATCGTCGTCGCGATGGCCGACGTCGTAGTCGCCCTCGGAGGCGGCTCGGGGACGCTGAGCGAGATCGCTCTCGCGTGGCAGCACGGCAAGCCTATCGTCGCGCTGGATATCGGCGAAGGGTGGAGCTCACGCCTTGCAGGAGAGCAACTGGACCATCGTCGGAGGGACGTCGTTCACCGCGCGGGCTGCGTAGGAGACGCCGTCGAGCTCGCTGCGCGACTCGTCGGCACCGTTGAGGGTAGCCGTGGATTCTGAGCCAGAGCTCTCCGAGCGACTGCGCTGGACGCTCGCGTGGCAGTCGCAACACCTCGCGCCAGAGCTGGAGAGGCCCGACGCGGAGCGTCGACTGCGGAGCTTCTGGCGCGAGACACGGCGCATGGACGATGTGATCGAGTTGGTGCGACCCCACGGGGCATCGACAGCGATCGACGTTGGGGGTGGGATGACGACGCCTCTCCGATGGATTCCGGGTCGGAATCTCTGCGTTGACCCGCTCGCCGAGCACTACGCACGCCTGACGTCGCTACCGCTCGAGGGCGTCGACTATCTGGCGGGTGGCGGAGAGTCTCTTCCAGTCGAGCGAGAGACGATCGACCTCGTGATCTGCACCAACTGCATCGACCACACCGACGATCCTGCGGCGATCGTAGCGGAGGTGCGCCGCGTCCTTCGACCCGGGGGTTGGTTCTGGTTCACGTGCGAGGAACATGAGATTGGTGCGAAGCGGAACGCTGGGCATCCACACGCGCTGAACCGTGCTGACATACGAGGCCTCTTGAACGGCCTCGACGTCGTTCTCGATTGGGAGGAACCGTGGCGCGGCGTCCTGCGGTATCTCGTGGGCAGCGAACCTGCCCCTACGTTCGAGCTGGGATTCCTGGCGCGAAAGCCGGAGGTCGCGAATGACGAGTGAGAACGCCGGGACACGCCTGCTGATGCTTCACCGGGTGCTACCTGATGCTCCGGCCGCGTTCGGGCTGCCTAGCTGCTATCGAATCCGTGGGACTGCCATTACGCCAGCGGAGCTGCTGGGGATTCTCGAGCGAACGGCAGATGTGATTTCGCTCGGGGAGCTCGAGCGGACGCTCGCCGATGGATACGAACCGCCCCGCGGGCGGATCCTTACCTTCGATGACGGCTACCGCGAGCACCACGACGTCGTTGCGCCGCTGCTCGAGTCTCGAGGGGTTACTGCGACTTTCTACGTGGCTACGCAGATGCACGCCGAGGGGGCCGTCGCCGCCGTCGACGCGTGGTACTGGGCGCTCGACAACGCGACGCGACCCATGGCGACCATGCGGTTGCCGACTGGTACCGAGTTCCGGGGTGCGGTTGATCGCTTGGAGGGGAAGACCGCGTGGGTCGCGGGCGCACCGAAGATGGCCTTGCTTGCGGCTACGCCGGAGCAGCAACGCGTCATGGTTTCGACCCTGGCGGACTCTCTCGGCTGCGGACTTCCCGAGGATCTCGCTGCTCGACTCTACATGCGGCGAGAAGAGTGGAGAGATCTAGCCGCACGCGGACACCGCATAGGCGCACACAGCGTTCATCATCCGCGCCTCACCCAGCTCGACGCCCACGCGCTTCAACGCGAAGTAGAGGAATCGGTGCGCACCGTCGCCGAACTAGGGGAGCCGGTCGCCTTCGCGTACCCT
This sequence comes from Sandaracinaceae bacterium, assembly GCA_020633055.1. Lineage (NCBI taxonomy): Bacteria > Pseudomonadati > Myxococcota > Polyangiales > Sandaracinaceae > Sandaracinaceae bacterium. The sequence continues at coordinate 122,457 of JACKEJ010000010.1, forward strand.
GACGGGGCGCTCGATGACCGAGTGGTCGCGGCTGTCCGCCGGGCTGGAGTCTCGTCGGCCGTTACATGCATGCCGGGGGTCGCTACGGCAGGCGTCGAGTTGTTGCGGCTTCCGCGTGAGTTCGTGAGCCCCTCGCCGGATGGTGTGCGACCTTTGGCGTGCCCTCAGTAGGACGCCCTCTTGGATCTAGGATTTCTACGTTCGCGACACCGACGATCTCCTTTCGCCGTCCACCTGTACCGTCGCGCCATGGAGCCGCACGCCCCGCGGCACCGTTAGCATCACGATGCCCGCAACGGCAGAGCGGACACGAACTTCGCAATCGACGGCCCTGCATGGCGCCTCATCGTGCTGGTTCTCGCCGCGACCGACACGGTAGCCTTCCCCACGGCCGAGATCGTCGCACCCCGCGACGCGCGCCGAGACAAGGAGACCATGGCGACGTTCGACTCCACCAAGACGCGGCTCGCGACCGTGCTCGACGACATCATGAGCGGGAAGATCCAGCTCCCGGACTTCCAGCGCGGCTGGGTCTGGGACGACGAGCACATCCGCTCGCTGCTCGTGTCCATCGCCCGCGCGTTCCCAATCGGCGCCGTGATGCTGCTCGAGACCGGGGGCGACGCGCGCTTCAAGGTCCGGCCGGTGGAGGGTGTCACCGGGCTCCACCCGGCGACCTCGGCGGACCTCGCGGAGAAGCTGATCTTGGACGGGCAGCAGCGCCTCACCTCTCTCACCCAGGTGCTCAAGATGCACACGCCCGTCCTCACGAAGGACCCGAAGAAGCGCGTCCTGCGGCGCCACTACTACATCGATATCGATATGGCGCTCTCCGGCCCGGAGCACTACGACGAAGCGGTGATCGGGGTCGATGAGGAGCGCACCCTGCGCACGAACTTTGGACGGGACATCACGCTCGACCTCTCTTCGTCGGAGAAGGAGTACGCGAACCTCCACTTCCCATGCGACCAGATCCTGAACTCGGACGCTTGGGAACAGGGGCTCCACGAGCATCGGCCCGACCGGTTCGGCGCGTACATGACGTTCCGCAAGACCGTCCTAGAGCAGTTCCGCAGCTACGACGTGCCGGTCATCGAGCTGAAGAAGGACAACACCAAGGAGGCGGTCTGCCTGGTGTTCGAGAAGGTGAACACCGGTGGCGTCCAGCTTTCCGTCTTTGAGCTGGTCACCGCGACGTATGCGGCCGACGGTGTGAACCTCCGCGACGAGTGGTACGGCAACGCAAGCGACGGCATCGAGGGGATCGGGCCGAGGCTCCACCACCAGCCGCTCCTCCGCGACGTGCAGCCGACCGACTTCCTGCAAGGATTGTCGCTACTGCACACGTACGCCCGTCGGCGCGCCGACCTCGCCGACGGGAAGACGGGGAAGCAGGTCACAGGCGTGAGCGCGAAGCGGGAGTCCGTGCTGGGCCTCCCACTGTCGGCGTACAAGAGCCTGCGCGAGCCTCTGTTCCGCGGGTTCTGGCTGGCGGCCAAGTTCCTTCGCAAGGAGTCCTTCTTCTCGCGACGGGACACCCCGTACCGCACGCAGCTCGTGCCGCTCGCGTGCATCCTGACGCTCCTCGAGGACCGCTGGCTGGAGCCAAAGGCGTACGACCGGCTCGCGCGCTGGTTTTGGTCCGGGGTGCTCGGCGAACTCTACGGCGGCGCCGTCGAGACGCGGATGGGGAACGACCTACAGGAAGTCATGGCGTGGATCGATGGGTCCGAGGTCGAGCCGGGCACCGTCCGTGACGCGAACTTCCAGCCGGCACGCCTCGACACGCTGCGCTCACGCAACAGCGCGGCGTACAAGGGAATCCACGTGCTGATCCAGCGCAATGGCGCGAAGGACTGGTTTTGGAAGACGACAATCCGAGAGCTGGACGAAACGGATTGGGAGGAGTGCAAGCTCGACATCCACCACGTCTTCCCAAAGGACTGGTGCCAGAAGCGCGGGATCCCGCCGAAGCGCTTCGACTCGATCCTCAACAAGACGCCCATCTCCTACAAGGCGAACCGCATGATCGGCGGACGCGCGCCCAGCGCGTACCTGGAGCAGCTCGCGGCGCACGCGCAGGTCCAGCTCGACAGCGCAGCGATGGACGCGTTGCTCGCGACCCACTTCCTAGACCCGGGCTTCCTTCGGAGCGACGACTACGACGGCTTCATCGAGGCGCGCCGGCGGACGCTCTTGGCCGAGATCTCTCGCGTGATGGGGAAGCCGCTTGTCGCGAGCGAAGAGCCAGGGGTGGACGATGGAGACGAGGACGACAGCGGCGAAAACGACGACGTCGTCGACTGAACCGGGGAGGACGAACAGTCGCTCGCCGTCCCAAGTGTAGTCCACCGCGCATCCAACCCCCGTCGTCTCCCCCGGCTCCGCGAGTTGCGCTACGGTCCGCGCCGAGCACGCCCGGAGGACGCAGGCGTGCGACGAGCGGAGCCGTGCAAGGAGTGACTGTGACGAGCGAGCGAGTTCGGGCCGGACGCTGTGCATCCATGATGAGCGTGGCGGCGATGGTGGTGGGCTGCGGCTACCCTACGCCCTACACCGTGTCCCGTCTGCAGCGGGACGCGCAGCGGCGTCCGTCGCGCGCGCTGGTCCACTACCTGGGTCAGCCGGGCGCGGACGTGGCCGTCTGTCGTCCGGGCGCGCCGGAGTACAGCCTGCAGGCGTTCGCTGACGACGACGCCGAGGACTTCAACGACGCGCTGCTCGCGGGACGTGTTTCGCCGGCTGCGTACGAGGGCTGCAGCCTCGCGTACTTCTCGGCGCCCGACGGACGCGCGCTGCGCGGTTGGGTGTCTGCTGCGCTGGACGTGTTCTTGCGGACGGCGCCCGGTACGTCCTCGGCGGAGGAGATCAACGCGACGACGTTTCGTGTCTTGGCGGCTGGTCCGCAGCGGATTGCGCTGTCGGACGACGAGATGGCGGCCCTGGTGGTCCGTCGCGACGACGCGCGTTCGGCCGGCCCGGCGCGTGAGCGCGCGGCGACGCTGCTGGTGTCCGCCGAGCTCGAGCGCGGGCCGTACCGTGGCCAGCCGGTGACCGAGGCATCGCTCGGCAGCGTGGAGGACGAGGCCTTGTTGCTGCAGATGCGCGCGCGCCTGCCGGCCCCGGCTCAGCGCCGGGCGGCGACCGAGCGGCTGGTGGCCATCCGCATCGCGGCGAGCGACGACCCCCACGTCACGGGTGACCCTACCGCGCATGCGCGCATCGTCGCCACCGGGCGCAACGCCCAGGCCGTGCCGCGGGAGCACATCGAGCGCGCCTGGTTCGAGGGTGCCGCCACGGACTTCACGGTGGTGGTGCAGCAGGACATCGCGCGCGGGTCGTCGGCACTGGGCGCCTTGCGCGCGGGCGAGCAGCACATCGTGCCCACCCTGGACCTTCGCCCGGGGTTGCGCATGTCGGTCGCGGGCTTCGCGCGGCCGCTGACGCTCTGCGCACCGGCCGACGAGGTGAGCGTCCAGCCGTGTGTCGACGCGGCGAGCCTGGCCATCGCGAGTCCCGCCGCGCGCATCGACGCCGAAGGCACGGTGCACTTCGCCGAGGCATTGCGCACGGTCGACGTCATCGCGCTGGTGTCCGAAGCGGGCGTCATCCCGCTGCCCATCGAGCTGGACCACACGTTCCTGTTGAGCGTCACGCCGCGAGTCCAGATCGAGGCGCCCCGATCGCTCGTGTTCGACGGAGGACCGCCGCTGGTCGTCGCGCTGCGGCGGACCCCTCACGTCTGGGTGGTCGATGTGAGCGGCCCCAACGGGAGCGTCGTGGTCGCGTTGCCGCCCACGGAGACCCACGGGTTCGTGGTGGTCAGCCGGGGGCCCCCGGGAGCGTCAGGGACGATGGGTCACGCTGGAACCGCAGGCTCGTCGGGGATGAACGGTATGCCCGGCGGGTGCCCGAACCGCTCGGGTGGCAACGGCGGCGACGGTCGTCCCGGCGGACGAGGTGGAGACGGCGGGCCCGGCGGCAACGGCGGAAACGGAGGTCCCATCGAGGTGCGCGTGGTGTGCAACGCGGCGAGCTGCCCGGAAGACGAGCGGCTAGCCCTCGCCCTGGTGCAGAGCGTCGGCGGCCAGGGCGGCCAAGGCGGCCAGGGCGGCGCTGGGGGTCGCGGCGGCAGGGGCGGAAGCGGCGGAAGTGGCGCGTACTGTCCTGGCTACGGGCGCTACGGCGAGCCCGGGTATCGCGCGGCGAGCAGCGTCAGCGGCGGGCGCTCGGGCAGCAACGGTATGGATGGGGCGCGCGGCAACACGGGTCGTCGCGGCGCAAACGGCGCGGCAGGGCCGATCACGCTCGTGCGCGTCCGCGAGTGACGAACTCGAGTCGGTGTATGAAGGCGTGCTGGACTGAGCGCAGGGTTCGAGCCGGATGGAGGGGCGGTCGTTCATTGAACCTGTCAGCCCGCTACCGCGCGGCAGGCTCGATGAACACGGAGCACACGCTGGTCCACGCCTGTCCAAGCCCGGCGACACAGAAGTCCGAGGGGGCGGTGGCGCCGTCCAGCACCGAGACCTCCACCACCCGGCTGTCGTTCGCGGCGAGGTTGCCACTGCACGCTAGAGCTGCGCCGAGGCGCTCTTGGTCGCCGTTGCGTTGAACGCCCACGCGCACGCAATGCGAGCCGGGCGACCAGCCCATGTTGGTGAACGTGCAGGCGGCGTCCCCGTTGCCTCGCACGGAGCACGACTGCTGCACGCTCGCGCCGACGCCGGAGTTGTTGAACGCGAACTCTGCCGACCAGGAGAGCACCATCCAGAACAGGATGACGGTGAGAATGACGGACTGATACTTGGAGGTCATCGCAGCGGTGTACCGCGGCATGCCGGGCCAACCTGTATGCCCGTTGCGAGGCACTGAACGGATGACCGGGTTGGACGCCAGCGACGTTGCCACGACGCGCAAGGGGCGTGATAGCGTCCGGACAGCTCGGTTGGAGCACAAGTGAACTGCGGGAGGACGCCGAAATGATCGCTCACATGATTCACGCGCTGGGGGCTGGTGGCCCGTTCGCGAGCCGCGCGTTCCTTCCGGCGTTCGTGGTGGCGATGCTGCTCCGCTTCGGAGTCGGCTGGGTGGGCGGCGAAGGAACGCAGTTGGAGCTGGCTGCCGCAGTCGCAGCGCAGAGCGCGTCCTGGTTCACGCACGACGTCACGCTGTGGGTGTTGGGCGTTCTCAGCTTCCTGGAGCTGGCGGCCACCAAGAGCCAGGAGCTGCGCGAGCTGCTCGGCCAGCTGGATCCGCTGGTGAAACCCGTCATGGCGGGCCTCACCACGCTGGGCTTCGTGTCGACGACCGACGTGGAGATCGTCGAAGCCAGCAGCACGCTGGCCGCTGGGGTGGGGAGTGGGGGCTTCGCGCTGCTCGCCGCTGGAGGGACGTTTGCAGCCACGTGGGTCCGGCGAGAGCTCCTGGATTTCGTCGAGGAGATCGACGCCGACGACACGCTGGGTATCGCCAAGGCCATCTCGTGGTTCGAGGAATTCTGGGTCATCGGCCTGGTCTTCCTCACGGTGGTCCTGCCGTTCGCGTTCATGGCCATCGTGGCCGTCGGAATGGCGCTGATGGCGTGGATCAACCGAGAGTTGGAGCGGCGTGCCGAGCTGAACAAGGTGGCTTGCGAGCACTGCGAGCGCCCCGTGTTTGCTTCCGCCCCGCACTGCCCCGCGTGTGGGCTAGCGAGAACGCAGGTGTGCGACGTCGGCCCGTTCGGGCAACCAAACCTGAACAGCGTCGTCTCCGACGTCGAGAACCAGCCCCTGCGGCTGCTGAGCAAGCGCAGATGCAGCATGTGTGCGTCCGCGTTGACCGAGCGCACGCCGTATCAAACGTGCAAGAGCTGCGAGCGTCCCGCCTTCGCGAACGACGCCGAGATTCAACGATACGTGGCGTGGGTGGGCGCCCGCGAGAAGCAGGTCCTCGTGGTGTGCCTCGTCCTGCCACTGGTCCCTCTGTTGGGCGTCGTCGCGTCCATCGCGTACTACCGAGTGACGCTGGTGTCTCCCTATCGCCGGTACGTTCCCGCGCGGCGTGCGTTGGTGGCTCGGTGGAGTGCTCGCTTCGTCACCACCGCGCTCTTCGCCGCTCAGTGCCTGCCCGGCGCCATGTCCGTGGCGGCGCTGATCAACCATCGGGTCTTCCGACGCGCTTTCCTGGGCTATGCCGCCCACGCAGGCAGCGCACAGCCCAGCGCGGAGAGTAGCGCCACCGGGCCTGCAGTCGTCCGATGGAGCCCCTCTGTCATCGATACCTTGCGGCGGCAGCGAAGGGTGCTCGTGGCGACCATGCTGATGGCTGCGGTCGCGCTACCCATCCTCGCCGCCACGCTGCTGCGCGCGAGCGGTGCCGACGCGCTCGCCCTGCCGCGCTGCCCAACCCCGGCCGAACAACTGGTGGGTACGTGGCGCGCACGTCCATACCTGGTGGAGACGTACGAGTGGGGGGGTGCGTACACGCTGCAGGTGCTGGTTCCCGAGATGCTCGGCGGGTTGATGCCCGAGACCGAGCTCATGACCCTGGAAGGCACGTACGCGGTCTACGAAGGCGACGTGGTGATCACGACCATCGCGGGCATCTCGCGCGCCTACGCCTTTGGGGTGCGGCACGGCACGCAGCTCGAGATGACCGGGGAGACCGCAGTGACCACGACCTACGAGCGTGTGGGCGAGCCTCCCCCCGGAGTGGCCATGTGCCCACGCACTCCCCCCGCCGGCCTTGGGGTTCCCGTCGTCGGTGACGCCGCCGCACCTGCTACGGAGCCGAACGTTCCACCCCACACGCGGCCTCCCGGGCCAGCGGTGGCGACGACTCAGCCCGGCACCGAGCCCGGCACCGGTGCCGCGGGGACCCCGGACCCCACGAGCACGACGCAGCCAACCGTGCCTGCCGAGCCGCTCGGTTGGCTGCCGCTGTTGCGCCCGTGGTCGCGCCTGCACCTGCACACGTCGGAGTGCGACGAGGGTGCGTACGACCACTTGCAGACGCACGCCGTCCCCACCCTCACCTGGACGCCACCGCAGGGACCATCCGTCGTGATGCGCATGGACCGAGTGGAGCGCGCAAGCGGATCGATGCTGATCCTGCTCGCGCAGCTCGGAGATGACCCGCCGTTGGAGTTGCTTCGCTACGGCCCGGTGACTCACTCGGGATGCCAAGACGACCAGAGTACCGTCGGCTACGTCGGCATTCGCGAAGACGGGACGTTGCTTGTTTCGATGGAGCGCTTGCCGCAGCGGCGCGGAGCGTCCGAGCCTGCGCGCGCGGGCCACACGCTACGCGCCATCGTCCGCTGGAACGCCGCCACTGGCCGCGCAGACACCGTCGACTCGTGGGAGGGACGCGTCGTGGAGGTACCCGCCCACTTGCGGGTGCGGAGCCGGTAGCTCCCATCCGCGACATCACCCGGCCGCGCGACTGTCAGCTCTTCAACTACCTGCCGCGGCCCGCGTGAGCTTCGCGGAGGCGCACGGCGACAACCAAGTGTTCGACCGCTTCGAGGAGACCATCGCGGACAGGTGCCGGTGGGTGCTGAACACCGTCGGCCTGTGACCCCCACGCGTGGACGCGCCGCGCGAAGCTCGACCCCAGTTGGCAACCGTCACACATGGCTACGCCCGGCGCCAACCGCATTGGCATGCGCCCCCACGAAACGTCGAGCAACGCGTTGGAACGGCGCTTGCGAACACGAGGCGCGTGCCCCACCGACCTCTCATCGTGTTCGCCATCAGCGCAGCGCTCCTCGGGCGCCCGGCTCCTGCGGCAGCCTGCTCGTGCGCGGAACGCTTCGAACCCGTGGAGACGCACGAGCGGTCGCTCGAGTGGACGGCCGACGGCTGGCCGCCGCCGGAGGAGCTGGCCGATGCCGACGGTCCCCTTCTGCTCACCGTGGAACGCGCGGAAGACGTGGGCGCGCTCGAGCTGTGGGTGAATGGGCAGGCGCGTGCGTTCTCGGCGCGCACGGTCGACGACGACGCGCTCTGCCCCAGGCATCTCGTCGCGCTGGTCCCCGATGAGCCCCTGCGGGAGGGCGACACGCTCCGCGTCGAGAACGGGCTGCTGCGTGAACGGCTTGGCGCTGGCCCCATCAACGAGCCGAGCTACGCGTTCGAGCGCACCGTGGGCGTTGGACGGCCACAGCGCGCGGTCGAGGTGACGGCGCGCGTCGAGTGGGTGCCCGAGTGGCCCCACACCTTCGTCGGGTCGTGCATTGGCGACCAAGTCGCGGGCCTCGAGACGCAGGGCACGGCGGTCCTCACCGTGGAGACAGCCGACGCCCAGGTCGACTACGTGGTGCGCGCGACGATGGACCTCCCCGACAGCACGGCGTTCCGCGCATTGGCGACGAGCGTGGTGCACGCCGAGCTGATCGACGGCGAGCCCGTGGTGACCGCAGAGGGCGGCAGCCGGGCGCGGCTCTGGATGCCACTGACCCACTCCAGCAACGGGCCACAGTGCGTGCGCGTCGAGGTGTTCGACGAGCAGCTGCTGCCCGTGCTCGACGAAGCGTTCTGTCCGACCGAGTGGGACCCCAGCCGGCCTACGGTCGAGCACACGTTCTCGACCACCCTACGCGAGCTGCCCTCCCCGCCCGTGCCGTCGGAAGCGCAAGCGCTGACGTGCGGCGCGCTGACCTCGGGCGCGCCAACACCGAGTGCGCCCAGCGGTCTCGCGTTCGCGGTGGCGTTGGTCTGGCTCAGCGCGAGGCGTCAGCGGCGCGCCACGCTCGAGCGCGTGATGACGCTCGAACCCCTGGCGAGCGCCGCGGGTCGTCCGTCGACCTAGCCCACGAGCGCGGGCCGTCCGCCTACCAAACCCCGCACGACGAGAAGACCTGGATGCCCCAACACTGCAGGCAGCCGTTTGCTTCGAGTCCACACGCCCAGTTGTTTTGTCCCGAGGTCATCGTCACGGTCGTGTCCGCTGGCACGATGGGGATCTCGCCCCAGCAGTGAATGCGCTCATCATCGGTGCGACCGCATGCGTACGACGGCCCGACGGCGAGCTCCTCGAAGACCAGTCCCACGGGGACCACGGGCGGCGTCGGGACGGGCCGCCAGTTCATGCAGGACGTCGTGCCATCCTCTCGCGTCGCACACATCTGCGACCCGCCTGCGACCAACAGGCGCGCCTCACTGCCGAGCTCCGCGACGAACGACGTCGCAGAACACCCCCAGCACTCGAAGCTGTTGTCCGCTCGCATCCCGCAGGTGTGACACGAGCCCGACGTGAGCGACGAGAACGCGCCCGTGGCCGGTGTCGTCTGGCCCGACGCCGACTCTCCCCAACAGACGACCGTCCCGTCTGCCTGTCGGCCGCACGTGTGCGCCTCGCCCGAGACGAGGTCCTCCACGCGCAGATCCGCGGGTGGCGCGGTTTGGCCTCGGTGGTTGCGACCCCAGCATTCGACGCTTCCGTCTGCCAGTCGGCCGCACGTGTGGTCCCCGCCGGGCGCCACCTGAACGAACGGGCGCCCCGGTGGAGGCACCGCTTCACCGTAGACCGAGCCGCCGCGACAGAGCGTCTCGCCGTCCACGGAGACTCCGCACACGTGGTCGCCCACGCCGACACTCTGGAAGCGAACGTCCTCCGAGAAGGGATGTCCGAACACGGTGGTTTCGTTGTTCCAGCACACCACGCCGCCGCTCGGCTCGACAGCGCACCCGCCCGCCCCTGCGACGTGGAGCGCCGCGAAGGTGCCGTCCACACTCGGCGCGCTCGTCCCCCAGCACGAGAGCAACCCGGCGGAGTCCAATGCGCAGACGCCATCGCGCCGAGCGGACACGGCCGTGTAGCGCTCCGAGGACGGTCCCACGGGCGCGCCGTCGGGTGCGTTGCCCCAGCACACCAGCGAGCCATCATCGCGCAGCGCGCAGCCGAACCCGAACCCGAGTGCCACGTCGGCGAAGTCGGTGCCGGCCGGGGGTGTCAGGAACGTCGCCTGAGGAACGCCCCAGCATGAGAGCGACCCGTCGAGGCGAATGGCGCACACCCCGAGAGACGCGGTGTCGAAAGCCCGATAGCGGTCGTCCGTCTCGGGGACGAGCGGGGCGAGGGTCCCAAAGCATCGAACCCTCCCCGAGGGGTCGAGGCCGCACGTGTAGTCGGTGTTCGCATCGAGCGCGGTCACCCGGAAGTCTGCCGGCACAAGAGTCTTTGCGAAGCCCGAGGATCCCCAGCAGATGGCGCGACCGTCGCTCGAGAGGCCACACGCGTGGTCACGTCCCACCGTGATAGACGCGAACTCCATGTCGGTGGGCGGCATGGCTTGGCCGTCGTAGTTGAGGCCCCAACAGAGGGCCCTACCCGCAGCGTCCAAGCGGCACCCGAGCGCATCGCTCACGTCGATGCGCCGTGCTCGTTGGACGCAGGACCCCGTCTGGGCGATGAGTTCGGCGCATGCCCCAGGGTCGACGGTCGCATCCGCGCTGCCGTCCGGGACGGCGCCGTCAGACGGTGTTGTGGTTCCCGAGCCACCGCATCCGGTCCAGAGCAGCAAGCACATCGCAACCAGTCCCGTTCGGCTCCTCATCTGGTGATGATAGGGCGGCGCACCGTCATCCTCAAATTCTTCCTGAACGTCTCGCGCGAGGAGCAGCGCTTGCGGCTTCGAGCACGTGTGGCTCTGACCGGAACACACGGTCCGGCCGAGGCGGAGTGTGTTCACAAGCGATTTCCCGTGAAGACCGCTAGCGACGGCGTGGCAGTCTCGGTGTAGTCTCGCCGGGTGTCGTGGACGGTCGCGAGTATCGGAACGGCCTTGGGAGGGGCGCTGCTTCGCCACGAGATCCTGGGCAGCGCTGCGCCGTTCGTGGACGATCGTTACCTCGTCACCCGGGTCCTGGGCCGCGGTACGTCGGGGGTCGTCGTGGAGGCGTGGGACAGTCGCCTAGCGCGCGCACTCGCCATCAAGCTCGCCCCCGTCTCCTCGGCGTCGGCATCGATGCTCGACGAAGCGCGCACGCTGGCGCAGCTGCGGCGTCCGCCCAACATCGTTCACGTGTACGAGGCCGCCCGTGGGCGGCTGACCCTGGACGACGGGGACGTCTCGGTGGACTTCATTGTGATGGAGCTCATCCGCGGCACCACCCTGCGTTCTGTCACTGCCGCCCCCGGCATGACCCCTGCCCGCGTCGTCGAACTCTACATCGGGGTTCTGCGCGGCATGGTGTTCCTGCACGAGCACGGCATCGTCCATGGCGACATCAAACCCGACAACGTCCTGGTGGACAGCAGCGGCGCCCCCATTCTCGTCGACCTCGGGTTTGGAGCCGTCATCGCCGAGAGGGGTGTCGGAGTACGACGCGGCGCGATACAAGGCACGGCGCCCTACATGGCCCCCGAGGTGCGTCGCGGCGAGATTCGCCGACGGAGCGATGTCTATGCCGTGGCCGTCTCGATCTGGGAGACGCTCGCTGGTGAGCCACCGTTTGCCGCGGAGAGCCCAGAAGCCAACATGTTCGGGAACGTGCGCGGCCAGCGAGGTCGGGAGCGGATTCCACGGACGCTGATCCGCATGCTGCAGTCGTGCATGCGACCCAATGCGAGTCGCCGGCCAACGTCCGCAGCGGTGTTGCGTGCCTTGGAGAGGTCCTCGCTCTTCGTGAGCGGAACCTTCCAGCGCACACTGAAGGTCGGCGCCGCGGCCTCGGTCGTCGTCGCCGTGGTCGCGGCATCGAACGGGAGCCTTCAGAACTTGTGGTCGTCGTCGGAAGCGCCCACCGCGCCGGACGCGTACCCGCTCGGGGAAGCCGGGGACGGTTCGGACGGCGACCCATCGTCCGCCACGCGCGAGTCACCCGCCCACCCGCGAAGTGCCCTGGAGTCCGCTGGAGCTGAAGTGCACGAGGCATATCGTCGCTGGTATCGACACTACTTCGAGCGCAACGTCGAGGCTCACTACGCCGCCTATCACTTTCCGTTGGAGACCTTCTACGGCTTGTCCGGCGGCGTCTCGCGGGAGCGACTCGAGGGCCTGCAGCGGGGGGTGGACCTCCGCTACGCGGCTGCCATGCCCGTCACGCGTCGCTGCTCGTATGCGGCCCCTGTCTCGCCAACGCGCGTGTTCGTCCTGGAGCGGAGCTGCTCATCGAGGGAGCAGGTCTTCCGCTTTCTGGAGTACCGGCGCGGACCCGACGGCTGGAAGATCCACCGCGAGGCGGACTCCGCGCGGCATCGCGGTTGGGACGTGGAGCGAGTCCTCGAATACGCACAACGCTGGGACCCGTCGCTCAGGTAGCGCGACGTGCAGTTTTTCTGAGCTGATTTCCCCGTCGTTGGCTCGACGACCCTCGAGCGGAGATGCACGCACAGCTGACGGCGCTGTGGCAGCGTGTCGAGCGGCTCGAGACTCAGGACCGCGCGCGAGTGTGTCCATGACCAGCCCGAACGACACCATTGCCGAAGGCCTGTCGGCGGCGCTAACCTCGCTCGATGAGGGCAAGGACATGTCCCAACTGACGGCGCAACAACGCACCCAGGTCGATGCGCTCATCAAGAGTGAGTGGCCCAAGCTGGAGCGCTTCTTCCGTTCCAAGGTCCCGTACGGCGACATCCAGGACGTGGCCCAGAACACGTTGCTCGCGTACGTCAAGCGAGTCGGAACCCCGATCAAGGATCAAAGGGGCTACCTGTGGCAGATCGCCCGAAACCAGGTGGCCGACATGTACCGTCGCCGCCGCGTGCTCCCCGACGGCTTCGACAGCAGCGTGCACTCTGTCATGAACTTCGGTCCCACGATGAGCAGCGTCATCAACCGCAAGAACCAGCTCACCAAGGCGCTTCAGAGCCTCGCGCTCGACCAGCAGACAGCCATCGAGCTGAAGTACGGCGAAGGGCTGACAGACTCTGAGGCCGCCATCGCATTGGAGGTCAGTGTGGCGACCTACAAACGCTATGTGAGCGCGGGGCTCTCGACGCTCCGCGACCAGTACGGCGTCACCGATCTCGAGCAGCTGGGCGACGCGTACCGCAACGGCTGACGTCGCGTGCCGAGAGTCGCGACGTCGTGCCACGCGGACGTCCGGCCATCACGACCGTCGTCGTCTCATCAGCTCCCGAGCAGCGGACTTCAGCCGATCGTGGGCCGTGCTGCGACGAAGTAGCCGAAGGGCCCGCGCGGGGAGAGGCGACGTGACGGTGTGCTCGACACCGCTCACGCGAAGGCCCCACGGCGTGTGGTCCTTCCCTTGCGAGCGCGAGTGGAAGGTGATGGTGCCGGCGGGCACCTCGACGTGGATCTCGACGTCCGGGTAGTCGTCCGTGTGTTCGATCCACGGCGTGTACTCCCCTGGCGTAGCTGGTGCCCGTGCGAGGGTACTCAGGATCCTTTTCGCGACGGCCTGCGGGAGAGTCACCTCGAGAGACTCCTTGCGGCGCAGTTGCTCACCGACGCTGAGCTCGGCGGTACCGCCGAAGCTCCCGTCCGACTCCCGCGCGAGCATGACGTACATGATCTTTGGCGCCACCGGACTGAGCCCATGCCAGTAATCGCGCAGCTCGAGGCGCGAAGCACCCAACAGGCCATATGGGTCCCGGTGCGCGACGCGTGCTGCGCGGCCGCTCTCCACGGGGTCATCTCGCTCGGCGGCCTCCTGCATGGCGCCGAGCATAGCAAGCGTCACGCCCCCGAAGGAGCAGCTGAACGCTCCACGACTGCCTATCGCGGTCAGTCTCGAAGCCAGCGCGCGGTGTCCACCCGGAGGATCTCGCCGTCCCCGCACAGTAGCAGGTCGCCCGGGGACCTCCCGGGGACGAGGCTGAGCAGGGTGCACAGGTGTGTCTCCCGCCGCCGTGTGGTGGGCGTGTAGCCATCTACCAGCAGCTCGGCGTCGAACGTCATCGTGCCGAGGTCGCAGCCGAACAGCCGCCCCTCGCTGGTGGAGACCACCGCGTAGTCCGAGGAGAGGTACGCAGCCTGCTCGAGCCGGTTCCAGTCCTGCTCGGGGAACTCGCCCTTGGCGATGAGCGCTTGGTCTGGGAAGGCGACGCGCTCGAGCGCGCCATTGTCGACGAGGAGCGCCTCGGCTCCGTTGGGGGAGAAGCTGCAGAGGTACAGCTCCTCGCGCTGCCAGCGCCAGAGGCGGAGCGCGTTGCCCTCGAGCGCGCTGCTCCACATCACGCAGCCGTCACCACCGTCCGCGCCCCACACCAAGGGCGATCCGTTGGGCTGCAGCGAAAGGAGGTACCCGCAGTAGGCCCTGCCGTCGAAGTCCCGCGTGAGCGTCACCTCGCCGCTCGGTGACAGGTGCTCGAGGCGCACGCTCACGCCGTTGTCGGCGGTGAGGAGCAACCAGAGCCCCAGATCGTTCTCCAGGAGCACGTCCTCCAGCTGGTACTCCCCTCGCTGGATGTCCACGGGGGCGTGCTGCGCGCTGGTCTCGATGTCGAACCGATGCAGCGTGCTCTCCACGAGGACGCCCATGCGCTTGGCGTCCGCGCTGAGCTTGACGGTCCGGGCCTTGGACGGGAACACGTGGTCGAAGCGCGGAGTGAGCGAAGGGGTGAGCACACCCGCGCGACGGGACGACGTGAACGCGACGTACCCACGTGCGACGTCCTGCGCTGACGCAGTGACGCTCGAGCGCGCAGTGACCGGCGCCGTACGGGTGAGAGGCAGAAGCTGATCCTCGGTGAAGCCTTCGGGCAACATGCTCTTGGTCTCGCCTTCTCGAATGGATGACATCACGGGGCCGCGAGGTCGTTCGGGTTGGCCTCACGGTCCGCGGTGGGCTCTGGACAATGGAGCCCAGGGTTGGTCGCGGCGTTGGGCACGTACACCTGCCAGGCGTCGGCGCTGGGCGGGTAGCTCTCTGTGGGGTCGTTGCACTGGGCGGACTGCGTGGGCCCCACCACCACGAAGGTGCCCGCGGCGAGCTCGCACTGCGCCACCCAGCGCAGCTCGTTCAACTCGGTGCAGATGGCGTAGTCCGCCCGGTAGGTCGCGACGTCTCCGCTGGGCGGGGTGAGCGTCCACCACCCTCCGATGCGGTTGTTGGTGCCGCTCTCCGGTCCGTTCCACATGCGGTACACCGGGGCGCTCTCAACGAGCTCGGTGGGCAGCCCCTCGGTCACCCCACCGTGGCCGGGCTCGCCCGTCGCACGGTCCACCCAGCCCGTCTGCTCGGCCGTCGGCTCCACCAGCCGGAGGTGCACGGCGAGCTCGGCCGGCAACGGCGACGCGCCGCTCTCGGGCCCTTGCACGGGGGGTGGCGTGGCGCAGCCCGTGGCGACCCATGCCACCACGAGCGAGATGAGCGACGGACCAACGACGCACAGGCGCCGCGACGAAGAGAACTTCCGATGACCCGCGAGCATGTGTTCCTCCACGCGCGGAGCGTATCCTGGGCCCCGCTCGCGACACAACGACCCAGACACGAACGAGTTCTCGCAGCGCGAGGCCAGGCGACATTTCGCAGCGCTGCGCCGAAGGATGCTGAAGTACCCTGCACGGCATGGTCTGGGTCGTCTTGGGACTGAAGCGAGCGACGGAGCGGGTGCCCGGCGGGGCGCAGCTGCAGCGTCGCTGTGAGAGCTGCCAGGAGGACACCACGTTCTACGAGAAGGAGCTGAAGAGCACGTTTCGGCTCTACTTCCTGGACGTGTTCGACTTCAACCGCGACCGCGTGATGGCGTGCGGGGCCTGCGGCGCTTGCTACGTGACCGACGAAGTCGGCGGGGCACGGCTGCCCTCGCACACGGCGAGCCTCGAGAAGCAGCTGGAGCGCGGCGGGCAGGCCGTGGGTAAGTTCGCGGCGGACATGGGCGAGAGCGCGGCCACCGTCGGCGCCGAGATCAGTCGAGGGCTGCGCACGACCGCCTCCGACGTGACGCGTGGTCTGAGCGACCTGGCTGCACGCGCTGGGAGCGGGAGCCTGCCCGATCTTGCCAAGCGCGCCGTCGCAACCGTCGCGGCCGGCCCACAGCGTGAGCGCGACCCCGAGCCGAGCGCCGACGAGGTGGTGGGCCTGCGCGAGCTGGACGTCCCTGACGACCTCGAAGAGCGCTTCCGCGAGCTGGAGCGCAAAGCCGGCATTCGGCGCGACAGGTAGCCACCGCAACGAGGTCCCAGCCATGACCGACACCCGCACCGAGTTCACTCGCCTGACCCTGTTCGTTCCTGGATCGCCACCCACGCTCGACACCTGGGGCGCCAGGCTCGCGAGCGTTGGGCTGACCATCGAGGACGGTCGCTGCACGGGTCTCGCGGGCGTGGGGCCCATCACCATCAGTCACATCCCCAACGATGGCCACTTCGCTGAGGCGTTCTGCTTCGGCACCGTTGCGGAGCCAATGCTCGCGGCGTTGGCGCGTGCACCGAGCGCGTTGGTCTGCGAGCTCCCCGTGGACCTGCTCGCGGGGCGCGCGGCCGTCGTCACGTTCGTCCGCGCGCTGCGCGACGCAGGTGCCCTCGCGGTGCGCATCGAAGAATCCAAGATGGGCTGGGCCGTCGACGACTGGCTGGACCACTTCGCGTCCGACGACCCGCGCCGCTGGTACCGAGGTGCTGTCTTCGCGCTCGTCGGCGACGACGCATGCGAGACGTGCGGCATGCACGCGTTCTCTCTTCCGGACGCTCTGGTTCCCGTCGAGGAGAACGCAGAGGACGCCAGGTACTTCGCAGACGTGCTGTGCATGTACCAGCTGGCGGAGGATCCCACGTTGGCGTCCGGCCACACCTTCGCCCCCGACGCGGACACCCCGCGACGCGTCCTCGTTCGTTGGCCAGCCCTTGCGTACTCGTCGGGACACTCG
Organism: Sandaracinaceae bacterium; assembly: GCA_020633055.1. Taxonomy (NCBI): domain Bacteria; kingdom Pseudomonadati; phylum Myxococcota; order Polyangiales; family Sandaracinaceae; species Sandaracinaceae bacterium. The sequence continues at coordinate 139,218 of JACKEJ010000010.1, forward strand.
TGCCACAACCCCTATGGCGTGTGGCGCTGCGAGAGCCCGCAGCCGAACCAGGTTGGCCCCTCGGCGGGAGCGTTTCTGTTCACGCCGTCGCTGCATGCGTTGCTCGTCGCGCGGCAGCGCGCACAGAAGGCGCCGCTGACCCGAGCCGATGTCCTCGCGGTGCGAGACGAGGCCGCGTGCATGGGCGTCGACCACGGCATGGCCCGGCAGATGGAACGAGCCCGAGGGTACGCCGACCTCGACCCCGTGCTGCTCTGGGAACAATGGAGCGCGATCGTCGACGCTAGATAGTGCCGCACGTCGCGCGTTGTCGCGTTGTCGCACACCACCGACCGAAGACTGTCAGCCTGTCGCGTCGCGCTCGTCCGGAGCGCGAGTGGATTGCGGAATCGCGATGGTACGCACCTTGCTCTGCACGCTCGCATGCCACGTCACCCGCACGCCTCCCTCCTTCCACCAGCGTCCCCACGCGCGCCCACGAGAGTTCGTCGCGCACATCCGCGGGGCTTCACGCTCATGGAGATCCTCGTCGTCATCACGCTCATCGCGCTCATCAGCGGCGCGGTCGGCGTGTCGGTGATGAACCACCTCATGGAGGCCAAGGTGAAGCTCGCCCGCGTGGACGCGGCGACAGTGCGACAGGCCGCGCGCGTGTTCCAGCTGAACGAAGGGCACTGCCCCACGATGGAGCAGCTGCAACAGTCTGGGGGCCTCGACGAGGAGACGCGCACCGAGGATCCGTGGGAGACCCCCTTCCACCTCGACTGCGACAACGGGCCGCGCGTGCTCTCGGCCGGCCCAGACAGGGAGTTCGGCACGGACGACGACATCGGCTCGGCGCACGGCGACCCGTCCCGCTGAGCGCAGTTCGACTGGACCCGCGAGCGCGCCCGTGGCGCCGGTAGCTCACACGTCGCCGTCGGGGTGCTGGTTGGACGCGATGTCGCGGAAGAACGCGTCCACCGCGCGCTGCTCCTCGGCGCTGCGGGTCGGCAGCGCGCTGAGCCCATCGCACCACGGCAAGCGCGACTCGAGGCCCACCTGCAGCACGGGCGCCACGTCGCGCGGGTCGTCCAACGTCGCGATGGCGACCTCCACCGAGTAGCCCAGCGGCTCGTAGGTGAGCGGCGTGCCGCAGTCCGCGCAGAAGCCGCGGCGCACCTTGTTGGAGCTCTGGAAGTGCCGCAGCGCCCCCCGCGTGAGCCGGAAGCCCTTGGCCGTGACCAGCGGCGCGAACGCGTTGCCGAACGCCTTCTGGCACATGCGGCAGTGACAGATGGACGCGCGCCCCAGGGGCCCGTCCACCGCGTAGCGAATGGCGCCGCACTGGCACCCACCGGTCCTGATCTCGGTCATGGGCGAACTGTAGGGCGCGCGACGGTGTTGGGGACCCTTCGTCTGACCGAGACGATCCCCGTATTCCCGTACGGGACAACACGTGGCTCGAAGTGGGCTCGACCGGCCGAGTGTTCCCGTTCGGGAAAATTTCCCTAGTTCAGCGCACCTACCGTGCGCTACGATCCCGTTCGGGATCACGCCCATGAAGCACACGGGAAGACACATCGAGCACATCGACGACCTGGCCTCGTCCATCCGCGACGCGCGGCGCGGCATGGGCGCAACCCAGAGCGAGCTCGCGGGGTTCGCGGGTGTGGGCGTGCGGTTCGTCTCCGAGGTGGAGAACGGGAAGGAGACCGCAGAGGTGGGCAAGGTGCTGCAGCTGCTGCAGCGGCTGGGGCTCGAGCTGTGGGTCGTGCCGCGCGGCGGTCAGCTCCCCGAGGACGATGAGCGCTCCTGACGAGACCCTGACCGTCTTCCACGGCGAGACGGTCGTGGGCGAGCTGACGCGGGACGCCGACGAGCGGCTGCGCTTCGAGTACGCCCCTGCGTGGCTGGACGTGGGCTTCGGCATCTCGGCCAGCCTCCCCCTGACGCCAGTCCCGCACGCGGGGACGTTCTTTGCCAACCTCTTGCCCGAAGGCGACGTCCGCACGCTGGTTGCGCGCCGGCTGGGGGTCTCGGCGGGCAACGATCTCGAGCTGCTGCGCGCGCTGGGCGGCGACTGCGCGGGCGCACTGTCTCTGGGTGAGCCGGGGTCGCCCGAGCACGCCTACGACGAGCTCGACCCCGAGGAGCTGGTCACGTGGATGGACGAGGGCACGCCGGCGCTGTCGCACACCGCGGGGCGCGCTGGCACGCGGCTGTCGCTCGCGGGTGCGCAAGACAAGCTGCCCGTGCGCCTCTCCGATGACGGTCGCCTCCTGCTCCCCCGCGGTCGCGCCGCGAGCACGCACATCCTCAAGTTCGAGAACCGGCGCTTCAAGCACCTCGTGGCGAACGAGCTGCTCACCATGCGCTTCGCCGCCGCGCTGGGGCTGCCCACCTGCCAAACCTCGGCGCGCGAGTTCGACGGGCGACGCGCGCTGGTGGTGGCGCGCTACGACCGCCACATCGACAGTGACGGCCACGTGCAGCGCCTGCACCAAGAGGACCTGTGCCAAGCGCTCGGTCTCCCGCCCACCCGCAAGTACGAGAGCGAGGGCGGTCTCTCGTTCGCGACGTGCTACCACGCCGTGCAGCGCCGCAGCCACGCCCCCCTGCCGGATGCGCGCGCGCTGCTCGACTGGATGGTGTTCTGTGCGCTGGCCGGCAACGCCGATGGGCACGGCAAGAACCTGTCGATGGTGCGCAGTTCGCGCGGCGCGTGGCAGCTGGCACCTTTCTACGACCTGGTGTGCACCGGCGCGTACCCGCGTCTGTCTCAGTCGCTGGCCATGACGGTGGGCGCCACCGCCGACCCGTGCTTCATCCGCGGGCGCGACTGGGCAGAACTGGCGCGTGACATGAGGGCTTCCCCCCGCTTCGTGAAGCAGCGCGTGGGCGACCTGCTCGAGCGCGCACCGGACGTGTTCGAGACGGTGGCCAGCGCGGTCGACGCCGAGCTCGGTCGCAGCCCCGTGCTCCAGCTCGCGCGCCGGCGCATGCGGAAGAATGTCCGCAGCCTGCGCGCGCGCCTGGCCGAGTAGGGACGCGCCGCCTCGTGCGTCAGCCGGCCACCGCCGGGCGCAGCACCTCGCGCGCGAACGTCGCGATGCTCGTGGGCGTGGTCGTCGACGCGTCCCGCGGCTCGGCGGGGTCCATGCGGCCGTTGCTCAGCCCCTCCAGCAGGCCGCGGAACAGGTCCACCACGAAGTCCGGCGCGCCCGACTCGCGCATCGCCCCGAGCGCCGCGTCGAGCGGGACCGAGACGAACGCCACGGGCTTCTCCAGCACGCCCGTCAGGGCCTGGGCCACCTCGTTCATGGACACGTCGGCCGGGCCGTGCACGCCCCGATAGCGGTGCCCCACGAACGGCGCGCGCAGCTCCTCCGCGGCGACCGCGGCGATGTCGCGGGTGGCGACCAGCGGCATCTTCTTGTCCCCCGCGACGGGCATGTACCAAGCGCCCTCGTCGCGGAACGACGCGACGTTGCCGAGGAAGTTCTCCATGAAGTAGGCGGGGCGCAGGGCCAGCACGTTGGGCAGCGCGGCGCGGAACGCGTCCTCCACGTGCCGCATGATGCTGACGGGACCGTTGCCGTCGTTGTGTGCGCCCACGCTCGAGAGCACCACCGCACGGGAGACGCCGTGCTTCTGCGCCGCCGCGGCTGCCGCCTTGGCCGTCTGCACGGCCCAGTCGTGGAAGTCCGGCCGGTAGGTGGGCGGCGTGAGCCAGAACACCGCGTCCACGCCCTCGAAGGCGCGCGCCAGCGTGACCGGGTCGTCGACGCTGCCCTCCACCACCTTGGCGCCGCGCGCGGCGAGGTCGGCCACCTTGCTGGCGTCACGCTGGATGAGGACGAGGGACTCGCCAGCCGCGAGCAGGGCCTCGGCGAGAGGACGTCCGATGTTGCCGTTGGGGGTGTTGATGAGGATGGTCATGGGCTCTGCTCCTTGCCGCGTGGGGTCTGCCCTGCGGCGTCTCGGGTTGGACTCCAATCTGCTGTCCGGACCGAGTTGAGACCATCGATGTGTTCTCAACTGAAGTTGAGCTACGCTCAACTTACCCATGGACCACGCGCGCCTCGCCCAGACCAACCTCAACCTGCTCGTCACGCTCGACGTGCTGCTCGAGACGCGCAGCGTCACGCGCACGGCGGAGCGCTTGGGGGTGACGGTGTCCGCGGTGAGCCACGGGCTGCGCGCCCTGCGCGAGCACTTCGACGACCCCCTCTTCGTGCGCACGCGCCGCGGCCTCGAGCCCACGCCGCGCGCGCTGGGGCTGCTGGGCCCGCTGCGCCAGGGGCTGCGCACGTTGGACCAGACGCTGGAGGACGACCCGCGCTTCGACCCGGCCACCAGCACGCGCACCTTCACCCTGGCCACCACGGACTACGTGGGCACGGTGCTCGGGGGCCCGCTCATGCGCACCCTCGTCGCAGAGGCTCCGCGCGTCACGCTCGACGTCCGCGGCCTGCGCGACACGGAGGTGGGGGTGCAGCTGGAGCGCGGCGAGGTGGACGTGGCCATCTACCCCGACTTCGCGCAGGTGGGCGCGGTGAAGCAGCGGCGGCTGTTCGACGACGGCTTCGCCTGCCTGGTGCGACAGGACCACCCGCGCGTGGGCAAGCGCCTGTCGCTCGCCACCTACGTGGAGCTCCCCCACGCGCTCATCAGCCCACAGGGCAGCGGGCCGAGCATCGTCGACAAGCAGCTGGCCGAGCGCGGCCTGTCGCGCCACATCGCGTTCCGGGTGCAGAGCTTCCTCGCCGCGCCCTTGGTGGTGGCCGAGTCCGACCTGGTGCTCACGGCGCCCACGCTCTTGGTGCGCACCTTCGCGCGGCACGCCGGCGTGCGCGTGGTGCCCCCTCCCCTCGCGGTGCGCCGCTTCCCGCTGAACCTCTTCTGGCACGAGCGCGTGGACCGCGACCCGGCCCATGCGTGGCTGCGCGCGCGCATCGTCGAGGCGGCCCGGCTGGTGGCCAAATCCGGTCGCTGAGGGCGGCGCGACACCACCGCCACGTCACGGGCGCCGAGCGCGCGCGACACCAACGCATCGTCAGAGGCGCCGACGGCGCGCGACGCCACCGCCGCATCACGCGCCCGGCGCATCGTTCACCAACGCTGGCGCGCGCTCGCTCCGCGCCCCATCAGGAGCAGGAGGATCATCGCGACCAGGAACGCGTGTGCCCCGCGCACGGGAGCCCCGCCCGTGGCGCAGCTGCCGCAGCCCTCGTCGCCGGGATCGCTCGGCGGGGGCAAGCCGCGCAGCGCAGCGCCCACGCGCGCCACGTTGCCGGCCTCGTCGCGCACCTCGATCTCCAGCGCGCCGTCGCGTGCGGGCAGCTCGAACTCGGGGCCGGGTGCAACGGCCCAGTCGGACCACGAAGCGCCCGCCTCCCCCGCAGCGCGCAGCCGGTACAGCAGCGTGTCCGCTCGGCTGACCGCGTCGGACACCTGCAGCACACGCCGACTCCCCTGCATGATGAGCTGGGTGCTCGGCGGCCGCACGTCCACCAGGAACGAGACACGCGCGGGCGTGAGGTCCGTCGACGCAGGCAGGCCCACCACGCGCGCGCGCACCTCGAGCTGGTGGCGTCCTTCGAGCCTCAGCGTCCCACCCGAGAGCACGCCGTAGGGGCTGCTGCTCCACGCGCTCCAGGTGCTCCCGTCCACGCGCGCCTGGTACTCGTAGCGCGTGCCCACCGGGCCCTCCGCGTGGCTCACGAATTCCACGCGGGCGCCTTCGGCCTCCGGGAAGCGCTCGAGCTCGAATTCGCCCGGGGCCGGGAGCGCCACCTCCAGCAGCTCCACCTGTGTGTCGGCGTTCTCGACGATGGCGGCGGGGGCCGCCGCAAGGTCCACGAACAGGCCGAGGAAGCGCTCCGGCTCGCCCCCGTCACCGACGTCCACCACCGTGCGGAACGCCCCGGGGCGCAGCGGCGCGAGGCCGATCGGGAAGCCCGCCGCGGACAGCAGTGTGCTCGGGTCGAGCGTCGGAACGGCCCCGGCAGCCATGGAGAGCGCGAGCGGCACGACCCCCTCGACCGCGTGCGTCACCAGGGCGGGGTCCTCGCGCACGAGCTCGTGGTTGCTGAGTCGCGTGTCGCTCAGCTCGGCGCGCTCGATGACTGGCGTGAGGCGCCCAGCATCATCGATGTCGACGTCGAGGTCCACGTCCACGTTGGCGGTGAACGTCATGAAGCGCGCGTACCGCTCGTTCGTGAACACGTAGAAGTCCACTGCCAGCTCCGGAAGCTGCAACGTCATGAGTGGCCCCTGGTGGGTGTCTTCGCCCAGCACGATGCGAGGCGGCAGCGCGGGCCGCAGCGTGATGCCCAGCGCCACCTCCTTGGCCGGGAAGCTGAGGTCGTCCAGCGAGCGGACGAACAGCGAGAACAAGCCCGTGCTGAGCAGCTGGTCGAGCCGCGTGGTGGCCTCGATGCACAGCGCGCCCGAGCGCCACAGCTGGTACAGGCCCCAGTTCATGACGCGCTCGCTGAGCCCGGCCTGGAGGTGGTTCGTGTCGGCCCCCCCCTCGAAGGCCGCGGCCATGTCGATGTCCATGGGCGGCTCGCTCAGCCCCAGCGCGCTCAGCTGCGTGTCGCTGAGCGTCGGCGTGCAGCGCGCCGCGTCCAGGCTGTCGAAGCCGCCGTAGAGCGGCACGCTGTAGCCCTGGTTCGCGGCGTGCGCGTCGTCGGACACTGCGAACAGCAGGTCCACCGCGGCGCGCAGCCCGGGCGTGATGGCGCCCAGCGCGTCGCTCAGGTCCACGCGCGCTTCGCTGCCGAGGATCTGCGGCAGGCAGTCGGCGTCGATGGGCTCGAAGAACTCGCGCGTGCCGTTGCCGTTGGTGTCGTCGAACCCGTAGCACTCGGTCAACAGCACCATCTCACCCTGGCGCTCGACCGTGCGCGAGATGGGCACGCTGGTGCCCGGGCACAGGTCCTGCGCACCCGTCGAGGGGTTGAACACCGCCTGCTGGCACAGGCGGCTGATGTCGTCGCGCGCCTCGTCCACCGCCTCGGTCAGCACCTCGGCCGGGTCGCCTGTGAAGGTGGTGACGAGGTCGTAGACCTGCTGCAGCGACAGCCCGAAGAAGTTGCAGGTGCTCGAGAGGTCCGAGGCCTGGATGCTGTTCTCGGCCAGGTTGAAGGCCCCCAGCCCCAGGCGCCCGAAGCCTGGTCGCTCGGCCGAGGGCACCACGCCGCCTTGGACGCGCATGCTGACCACGTCGGGCGCGCTGCGCCCCGTGTCCACGTCGATGCTGCAGCGCTGAAAGCCGAGCCCGATGCCCGCGAAGCGCTGATAGACGATGACGGGAATGGCGGCGCGGTTGCCTGCGCCGTCGAACGACTGCGCGCGGACGCTCGCGTTCAGCTCCACGAAGGAGTCCACGGGGGCGAGGGTGGGCGTGCCCGCGACGTCTGCGTGCAGCGCGCATCCTTGATCCGCAGGCAGGAACACCTGCGCGGAAGCCGCCTCGATGCCGCACGCCTGGCGGATGACCCGGAACCGGTAGCGATGCCCGGCCACGACGGGGAAGTCGCAGTAGCCCGCGTTCGGCGCCAGGTGCCCGCCGGTGCACACGGTGCGCCCCGCGGTCAGGTCGTACACCCCGAACGTGGTGAGCAGCGTCGTCCCGAAGGGCGAGCTCACGCCGAGGATGCCCCGACCCGAAGCCGCGGCCGTGTACGTGGCGTCCGTGGTCTTGTCGTCCCCGTCGAAACACTCGGCCACCGACGCGTTGGGCGCGGTGAACGTCCCCACGCGCTCCGCGCACAGCAGGATGTCCACGTCCGTGCCGATGGCGCCGCCGCCGGCGAGGCCGGCCTCGATGGGGATGGGGGTGGACTGCGCGACGGCGTTCAGCTGGCTCTCCAGGAAGCGCAGCCCGTCGGGCGTGAGCCGCACCTGGGTGGCGTTGGGGATGCGCCGGTCGCCGCGGGGGTCCTGGCCCGAGGGGAAGCCGCCCGGGATGGGGCCGAACGCGCACGCGTCGCCGCACGCGCAGTCGTCGCAGCCCGAGCAGTCGCGCCCGCAGTCGGACAGGCAGTCCGCCACGCAGCCTGCAGCGCACCCTTGTGTGTCGCAGCCGCCCAAGAACGGCGCGCCGAAGACCAGGACGAGGAGGGGGACGTGCGAGAGACCCCAGCACGAGAGGGGGTTGCGAGATGGTTCCGTCATGACTCTTTCCTCGGGCGCGGACCACACCCCGTGGCCGCTCGGTCACGACATTGTATAAGACAAATTATATAATACAACTATGCGTGAGCATTTTCGGAGAACCGTGTCAGACCGTCCGCTCGGCGTCCCCATGACCGTTGCCAGCGACATCGAACGCACCCTGCTGCGCCGCATCCTGCGCGGGGAGTACGAGCCCGGGACGCGGCTCCCCACGGTGCGGCAGCTGGCGATCGAGTTCGGCACCACCATCCCCACCATCCAGCGCACCATCGCGCGGCTCGAGGCGCAGGGGCTCATCCGCGCCCGTCAGGGCAGCGGGCTGCTGGTGCTGGACCCCAAGGCCAACGGCAACATCAACCTGCTCTCGGACTGGTTCGACGCGCTGTGGGACCAGCCGACGCGCGCTACGGACCTGCTGGACCAGGTGCTCACCATCCGCGTGGCCATCTCCATGGCGTTGGTGGACCTCATGCCGCCCCCCACGCCCGAGCTGGCGGTGGGCTTCTCGGAGGTCATGACGGCCGAGGGGGTCGAAGCCATACGCGACGCAGACGTGCGCTTCTCGCAGCAGATGCTGGAGCACGCCGGGAACTTCGCGATCACCATCCTGTTCAACACCGTGGAGCACCTCGTGCGCACGGTCGACGGGCTGGCCTACGCGTTCTACGCAGACGCCGCGCTGCACCGGCGAACGCTGACCGCGTTCCTGGAGCACTCCATCCAGCACTCGGAGGAGTCTCGGAAGAAGCTGCACGCGGCGCTGGTGGAGTGGAACGCCGCCGCCACGGGGCGCTTCCGGGCGTATCGCGAGATGGCGCTGACGGAGAGGCGCGCGCGGGAACAGCCCACCGAGGCGCCGAAGAAGCCGAAGAAGCGCGGTGGCCGCGGCGCTCGCGCGTAGGCGCGTCACGGAGCGGGTCGGTGGGGTCGCGCAGGGTCGCGCTACGGCTGCGCGCCCTGCCCCAGCAGATGGCGCAGCAGGAACTCCGCGCGCGTCTCGGGCGTCTCGGGCGAGAGCCCCAGCGCCGGCACGTATGCCACGACCTCGAGGCCGGCCGCGTTGGCCGCGTCGTACACGGCGCGCGCGTGGTGCGCGTGATGCAGCAGGCTGTCCCAGCTGAGCGGGTACGAGGCGCGGTCCTGGTAGTTGCCCACCCACACCGGCGCGTCGTCCGCGCTGATCCACGCGAGCATGTCCACGTCGTGTCGGTACGCGATCACCGCGTCCGACTCCAGCGCGGCCAGGTCGTCGACACCGTAGAACGAGCGCACCACGGCCTCACCACCCACCAGCTCCGCCAGGTGCAGCACGTCGACGCTCCAGTCGGGGAAGACCACGGGGTCCCAGGCCAGCACGTCGTACGTGGCCTGCGTCGAGCTCAGCGCCACCGCGCGGAGGCGGGTGCTCTGGCGCGCGATGAGGTCGTCGGACCACGCGTCGGCGAGGTCCTCGTGCGCGCCGAGCCAGAGCGCCGTGCCCGCACCCGCCGACACCCCCTGCATGGCGAAGCGCTCTGGGTCCAGCTGGAGCTGCGCGGCGTGGGCCCGCAGAAACTGGACGGCCCGCGCGACGTCTCGCATCGGCTTGGCCACGCCGTCGCGGTCCGCGCGCGCGAGCAGCCGGTAGTTCACGGCGCCGAAGGCCACCCGCGCAGCCAGGTAGCGACGGATGTCGTTGGGCACGCTTCCGACGTAGGCCGTGTGCTTGCCCCCGTGCGTGAACCCTCCGCCGTGTGCGTAGAGGACGAGGGGCACGCGCTCGCCGGGCGCGAGGTCCGCTGGGAGCAGCAGGTCGAGGCGGTGGCGCGTGTCGGGCCCGTACGCGATGTCCTCGTAGAACACCGCCGCGACGGGCAGGTCGAGGGGCGCCGGCTCGGGCATCAACGCAAGGGGCTCCGGCGGGGGCAAGTCGGGCGGGGACACGCGGATGGGTGCGTCGCAGCCGAGCGCGAGCATGACGATGAGGGCCCAGCAGAGCCGCCACAGCATTGTATAATACACACCAACTCAATATCAGCCGAGAGCGCGCCCGTAAAGAGCGGAGAGCGCGCGCGGACGAGACGGGCGCCGACGGGACGGCCCCCTCAGTGCGGGTCGGCGCAGGCTTCTTGCCCCGCGCGCGGCCAGCGGACCGCTGGGTGGGCGCGCACGACACGCACCTGCGTGGGCGAGAGACCGCGCGCCGAGGCGAGGCTGGGGCGCGCGTTCATGAGGTCCGCACCATCGGTGTCGTCGAGCGTGTCCACCGTCTCTCCGTCGGCCTCCACGCTGTGGAAGAGCCCCAGGTAGTGCCCCAGCTCGTGCGCGAGGTCGCGGGCCAGGCCCAGCGGCAGGCCGTCGGCGTCGAGCCCGCGCGGCAGCTCACACCCCCCGCCGAGGAGCACGGCGTCGGCCACGCCGGCTGGCGCAAAGCCCCCCGGAACATGCGTGGTGTAGCCGTCGAGCGTGGAGGTGGTGGCAAACAGCGGGTCGTGGAAGCGCAGGCAGGGAGCGTAGATCACCGTGATGCGCGGGTCCTCGGCGCTCGGCGCGAAGCCCGGGCACGAAGCGCGCGCGTAGTCCAAAGCGGACTCTGCCTCGCTCGCGTCGCCCGCCTCGACCGTGAGCCCGGCGGCGTCCGCGGCGTCGGCGTCCAACACGCACACCGCGTGCAGGTCCAAGCGCAGCCGAGCGTCGGTCAGCAGCGCCTCGGCCTGCTGCACCCACGCCGCGGCGAGCGCGGTGCGCCCGTCCCGCCCCAGGAACGACTCGCCGAGCACCAACAGATCCACGCGCAACACGCCGCGCGCCGTGGGAGGCACGCCCAGGTCCCCAAGCGGCCAGTGCGAGAGCCGAGCCTCCACGCGTCCTGGCTCGTCCGGCGCGGGCCCGAGCGTGGCGCACGAGCGCAGCCCCAGCTGCGCGTCCACGAACGCGCCGAGCTCGCCAGCGTCGGTCGGGATGCCCAACAGCCCACCGCCGCGGAGCAGCGCGGTGCGCTCGGGGCAGTCGCGGCAGAATGTACGCGCACCGTCGAGCGTGATGAGCTCGGCGTCGAACTCGTCCGTGGCGTGAACCACCTGGACGCACGCGTCGACGGGCTCGAGCTGCACCTGCACGTAGCCCGGCTCGAGCACTCGGAACGCGTCCGCAGGTTCGCGGGGGGCGAGGCTGCGCGTACCCAGCGGGGTCGCGCCCGTGACGGGCAAGAAGCTGTCTTCAGCGCACGCGACCGCTCCTCCGAGCGAGGGTGAACCCCCACACCCGGGCGACCACGTCGCGAGCGTGGTCACGCCCAGGCACGCGAGGACCCAGCTTGGGGCGCTGGGCCACGGGCGCGACCTCCCGAAGCGCACGCGCGCTCAGGGCTCCCGCTGCGCGAGCGCCGCGCGGGCTTCGTCCACGGAGACGTAGCGCCCGAGGATCTGCAGGTTCTCGGGCGTGGGCTCGTTCGCCAGCCACGCCGCGAGCGCCGCACGCGCCTCGGGTTGCGTCTCCGCCGCGATGCCCACCAGGTGGATGGCCGCCGCGCGGGCGCCCGGGTCGGCGATGTTGCTCAAGGTCGCCGCCGTAGCCGTGGCGAGCTCGGGTGAGACCACTGGGCGCGAGCTCTGCTGCGCGTTGGTGTAGGCGGCCTCCACGAGCGAGCGGCGCACGACGTCGCTGGTCTCGCGGGTGAGCGCGTCGGCCACCACGGGCTGCACCAGGTCGCGGCGCATACCGCGTAGCGCGTGGTAGGCGCTGGCGCGCACCGTCTCGTCCGCGTCCGTGAAGCCGCCCTCGATGGCATCCAGCAACACATCCGTGCCCGCGTTGCCGGCGGCGTCGATGCCCGCCAGGCGTCGCGCCGGGTCGGAGGCGGACGCCAGCTCGCGGATGTACGCCCGGGCCTCGGTGCGCACCTCTTCCGGGGCCTCGTCGCCCGCGAACGGCCCCATGGAGCGCATGATGACGCCGCGCACCCCCTCGTCGTCGGTCGAGCGCGCGTTGGCCTCGGCGGCGACGCGCATGGACTCGAACGACTCGAGCGTGGGCGTGGTGTTGGTGCCCAGCGAGAACGCAGCGCGGCGCCGGTTCATGGGGCTGAGGTCCTGTTCCGTCATGGCGAGGGCGAGCGCCTGACGCGACGCGGGCGTGTCGGCCGTGCCCAACACGAGGAACGCCATGGCGTGCAGCGCAGGGTCCAGCTCGCCCTCACGGATGGCAGCGACCAGCGCGTCGGCGCCTCCCTCGTGCCCGCGGATCCAGGCCAGCAGGAACTGGTAGGCCTCCTCGTGCGCCGGGTTGGTGGACGCGTTCCACAGCGCGAGGGCCTGGGTCATGACGGCCTCCGCGTCAAGCGCCACGATCTCGTCGCGGTGCATGCCACCGATGACCTCGGGCTCGCGGTGCACGGGCGCGCCCTCGCGCTGCTCACGGAAGGCGAAGAGGGCCGTGTCACCGGGGTGCGGCAGGCCTGCCGGCGCGTCGGCGTCGGTGCGCTCGAGCGAGAAGTCGATGGTGAGCTCGATGGGGCGCGCGCCCATGCGCACGCGGTGCCGCACCCGACCGCTGAGGGCGCTGACGAAGCCCCACGTGCCGTCGAAGGTGCCGCTCGCGTGGTTCTCGAGCATGCGGATCATGGTCGCGTCGACCGAGCCTTCGCTGTAGGTCTCGGCGCGGCGCGTGAAGGAGAGCTCTTGGCCCTCGTACGCGGTGCGCTCGTAGGCGGCGAAGAACTCGCCGTTCAGGTCGTGCTGCGACGCCTCCCAGGTGGCGTCGTGGGTGTCGCCGCCGACCACCTCGAACATGCGCACGGTGCCCTCGATGGAGGCCGCCGTCGCGCCGTCTACGGACTCGCGGAACGCGAACGCCTCGAAGCGACACTTGGTGTTCATGCGGATGAGAAAGGGCTCGTCCAAGCCCTCGGACGCGTCCGCCGCGTCGTCGGGGACCATCAGCCCCGCCACCGTGGCGGCGCGGCTGAGGCCTCGCGGTTCCGTGAGGGTGCGTAGGAAGAGCGACGCGCCGAGGGGGCTCGTGCTTCCATCGCCGTCGCGCGAGTCCATCGCGATGCGGAAGGCGCGGGTCTCGCCCACCTCGAAGGCGCAGCGCATGCGCGGCGCCTGTTCGGCGACTTCACCCGGCGTGACCGTGGCGCCGCGGGAGCGCAGCGTGAAAACGGAGGCCGCGGCGAGCGCGACGACTGAGAGAGCGAGGAGACCTTTGCGCGACATCCGATTCACCTGATGGACGGTTCAGAGGGACAGCATGCGACATCTGCGGCCGCTGCGGGACCCACTCGAGAGCAGGCCCCGCGCGGCGCAGGCGTCAGTTGAGGACGAGGTCGGGCGCGGTGAAGTCGTACACCACACGCGTGTCTCGGGCGGCGCCGAAGGTGAACAGCGAGACAGTGGCCACGCGGTTCCAGGTGAGCCCGCAGGGGTAGCGGAACCACCCGCGACGGCAGATGCGGATGCCGCGCAGGTCGGCGAACAGGGAGATGCGCCCGTTGGGGCCGCGCAGGTCCTGGTCCACGTGGAGGTTGAGGCGCGCCGTGGCCGAGGGGGTGTCGCCGAAGTTCGGGTCCTGCAGCGTGAAGCCCACGTTGAGGGCCCCCGTGGCGGGCAGCGAGTAGTCGAAGAGGGTGAGCGAGCCCTCGACGCCCGCGCGAGCGATGCCGAGGTTCACGGCGACGCTGATGGACGCGCCCACGCTGAAGTACGGGCGCGCGGAGGCGATGATCTGGCCCTCGGCGTCCGCGTCCGGGAACACGCGGCCCCCTTCGACGGCGTCCCCGTAGGCGGCGCCGACGCTGAACTCGAAGCCCACGGAGCCCTGCGCGCAGCCCTCGACCGAGAGGGGCACGGGGCCGATCTGGAAGCGCGTGCTCACGCAGCGGCGCTGCGTGTAGCTCCAGTCCTGCGCGTACAGCTCGGCGCTGTCGGGCACGCTGCGCGAGAAGGACTCCACGCGCGAGCCGAAGACGTCGAGCGACATCTCGAGGCCGCTGCTGGCCGGGTCCTGCAGGTTGACCGCGGCGCTGGCCTTGGCCTGGCCGAGGCGGATGCGCGGGAAGCGGTCGGAGGCGAGGTCGGCGTGGCCCTCCGTGTGCGACGACGCGGAGCCGATGCGGGCCTGGTTCGTGGACTCGAAGCCGATGTTCACGCCCACCACGTTGTTGCCGATGTTGCGCGAGAGCGACGTGTTGGCGCTCAGCTCGTTGGCGGCCGCCGCGGGGGGGCGAGCGCGCACGCCGAGGACGTTGAAGCGGTCGCAGTTGTTCGCGGCGAGGACGTCGGCGCCCGGGTCGGCCTGGATGCCCGTGCCGCCGATCTCACCCTCCTCCTCGAAGTCCGGGTCGAGGCACACCTCGATCACGAACTCCTCTTCCGTGCGCCAGTCGCCGGTCTCGATGAGCGTACGCACCTCCTCGGTGGGGAACAGCTCGAACGAGTAGTCGTTGTCGGAGTTGGCGGTCAGGCGGCGCCACGTGGGGTTCGAGAGGGTCTCGCCCTGCTCGTTGTCCACCTCGAGGTCCACGAAGTCGCCCGCGAAGGGGCCGCCGGCGGGCGCGATGCGCACCCGCTGCGTGAGGACGCCGCCCACCAGATCGCGGTCGCCGATCTCGCCCGTGTCCGGGTCCATCACGTCGTAGGGGTCGTGCCCGAACGCGCGGCGGTCGATCTCGACGGTGAGCATGGCGCGCTGCTCCTCGTCGGTGCCCTCACTGGGCTCCCAGAAGAGCGCGATGTTGCCATCCGGCGTCACCCGCTCTTCGATGTCCGTACCGGGCGAGGGCTGCACGCGCAGGGTGTGCACACAACCGTCGGGCTGCGCGCCGTCCTCGAGCGAGCTGCGGCACTCGGGGTTCTGACCGTCGTAGTGCTCGGCCTCGGTGAACGCGTAGAAGCGCCGGGCATCCTCGTCCATCGTGCTCTCGTCGACGTCGACGAGGACCATGATGTCGTAGTCCACGGAGGTGCGGCCATCGCGCAGACACTCCTCCGGGAGCTCGAGGATGGGCTCGAAGAACTCGTCGCGGCCACCGCCCACGAGGTCGTAGTGCAGCGTGGCCACGTCGCACTGAGCGAGCGCGGCCAGCTCCTCGTCGCTGGGGGCGTTGCCGTCGAAGTGCTCGATGAGGCTGACGTTCACGGCCACCGAGCGCGGCTCCTGCAGCTCCTGCTCCGAGTCGGCGCGCAGCGCGAGCTGGATGGGCAGGCGGTGTCCCAGGAACACCGGGTGGGACGTGTCGTAGGGGACGCCCAGGTGCGTGACGGTGATGGCCGAGAAGACCGGCGCGGTGTCGGAGGCGACGCACACGCCGTTGACCAGTGTCGTGCCGTCGCCGCAGGACGTGTCGGAGCCGCAACCGGGTGACAGCGACGCCATCAACGCGGCGGCGCCCAGCGGCAGGGCTCTCAAGTTCTCGAACCAACCAAACTTCCTAGTAGTCATCCAGCTCTCCTGACGACTCGGCGGGCATCTCTCGCGATGTGCGCGTGCTGACCGAGTGCGTGGATCGGTTGTAAAGCATGAATCGCGATTCGCTCATGATTATGGGCCGATTAAGCGCATCGTAAGTGTGGCGCGGGGCTGGCGTGGGGATCGGTCGAGGTGTGTGCGCGTGGAGCACACTCAGAGGGGTCAAAGGAGGCAGCGGCGTGGGCCGCCCCGGAGCACGTGGGGAGGCCTCCGGGACCGCGGCGCAGATTAAGCGACACGTAAGTCCAGCGAGTGCGGCCGTCCCCTAGGGTGTCGCCGTCCCCCCGGACCTCTCTCGAGCCCGCCATGCCCTCTGTCACCGAACCGCAAGAGCACCCCGTCGGCGAACGCCCCAGCTTGCTTGGTCGCACGGTGGGACGCTACGAGGTGCTCACCCGGTTGGCCGCCGGTGGCATGGCGTCCGTGTACATCGGACGTGCCTTGGGCATGGCGGGCTTCGAGCGCTTGGTGGCCATCAAGGTGCTGCACCCTCACCTGGCGCACGAGCGCGAGTTCATCGCCATGTTCCTGGACGAGGCGCGCTTGGCGGCGCGCATCCGGCACCCGAACGTGGTGCCCACGCTCGACGTCCACGACAGCGGTAGTGAGGGGTACTTCCTGGTGATGGATTACGTGGAGGGCGACCATCTGGGCACGCTGGTGCGTCGGGAGGCACGGCAGGGACGCAGGCTGCCGACGGACGTCGTGGTGCGCGTGGTGCTGGACGCGCTCGCCGGCCTGAGCGCGGCGCACCGCCTGACGGACGACGACGAGCGGCCCCTGAACGTGGTGCACCGCGACGTCTCCCCGCACAACCTCCTGGTGGGTGTCGATGGGGTGTGCCGGCTGACGGACTTCGGCGTGGCGAAGGCCGAGCTGCGGCTGACGCAGACGCACGCTGGACAGGCGAAGGGCAAGCTGGGGTACATGGCCCCCGAACAGGCAGGTGCCGGCGCCCCGGACCAGCGCGCGGACCTGTTCGGGATGGGCGTGGTGCTGTGGGAAGCGCTCACGAGCTGCCGCCTGTTCCGCGGCGAGAACATGGGCGAGACGTTGGCGATGCTGTTGGACGAGCCCATCCCGCCGCCGTCCAGCCGGGCCCGCGATCTGGCGCCGTTCGACGCGCTGCTGCGACGGGCGCTGGCGCGCAACCCCAACGAGCGTTTTCAGACGGCCGACGAGTTCGCGGACGCGCTCGAGCGAGTGGCCCGCGACGTGGATGGCGTGGCCAGCGCGCGCGACGTGACGCGGCTGGTGGAGCGCGTGCTGGCGGACGACCTGGTGCAACAGCGGAACGCCGTGAAGCGAGCCATCGAGACGCTGGGGCCAGCGAGCGCGCGCAGCACACCGCTGCCCCTGCCTCGGCAGAGCGGTGGGCTCGAGAGCCACGCGTCCAGCGCCGCGCGCGTGAGCCGTGTCGGATGCGAGTCCGGGCGAGAGAGCGAGACACCGGTCGACCCTGGCACACACGGCCGACGCGACGCCTTGCCGCCGCCCGTGACGGCACCACGTCGCGTGCGACACCTGCGCCTCGTGGTGTTCACGCTGGTGCTGGTCGCCTGCGCGTTGGGGGGTGCGCTGGTCGTCGGTGTCGCGGGCGGCCGCAACGCGTGGCCCAGGGTGGCGCGCGTCTGGCATCACGTGCGGGTCGCGTACGGGGATGTCCCTGCTGGCGCGGGGAGCGCGTTGGTGGCGGCCGTGGCTGGCGCACCTGGCGGCGCCCGCGGGAGCGCCGACGCCC
Source organism: Sandaracinaceae bacterium (assembly GCA_020633055.1). NCBI lineage: Bacteria > Pseudomonadati > Myxococcota > Polyangiales > Sandaracinaceae > Sandaracinaceae bacterium. Next base: position 156,571 of record JACKEJ010000010.1, read on the forward strand.
CGCACGCAGACACGCCCCCTGGAGACGCCACGCACGAAGCCAGCCGCGCGCGAGCGGAGCTGATGCCAGAGCCGGGGTCCCGCGAAGCACGCTCGCCCATGCCGCGCGTGCTCTTGGACTCCACTCCGCCCGGGGCGATGGTGGCGCGCGACGGTGTGTTGGTCGGGAACACCCCGCTGCACGTGCCCGTGCCTGGAGCGTCCACGCGCACCGTGTACCAGCTGAGCCTCGGCGGCTACGAGGAGGTCGCGGTGAGCGTGACCGAGCACACGCCCAGCCGCGTGGAGGTCGCGCTCATGGCTCGCGACACACGGAGCGGACCCGAGCGCAGCGTGAGCGAGCGCCGCGAGGTCCCCCGGGAGAGGGCGAGCCGCGTCGATGGCGCGCACGGCGCCGCGACGCGCACCGCTGACGCGCCAGACAGTACAGCCGCGACACGGGGCAGCGCAGCTGCGGCACGCGCGTTCGCCCCCGACGTGATGGACCCCTGGCAGTAGGGCGCGTGCTCGGCGCGACGTGGGGTACGCTGGGCGGACCATGAGCACCGCAGAGACCTTCGACCTGCTGGCCGACACCCTGGAGCGCCGCTTCGAGGCGGGCGACAAGCGCACGGTGCTCATCATGGGGGCGGGCTTCCATCACCACCTGCGCGGGCACCTGGCGGGGGCCACGCAGGACCCGAGTGGCGCGCTGTGGCGCTTGTTCACGGACTGGAACGGGCTCTTGAGCCGCATCGCCGAGGACTACGAGATCCCCGTCCTGCGCCACGAGGACCCCGCCGCCACGTGGGAGAGCCTCGTCATCCGCATCTCCACGCAGAAGCGCGACAGCGCGGCGCGGCGCAGCGGGGTGCAGAGCGCGGTGCACGACGCCGAGGACGACGCGCTGGACGTGCTGGCCGAGCGGCTGGCGGAGCTGCCCTTCGACGAGACGCACCTGACGGGCTTGGGCCAGAAGCTGCTCGAGGGCTACCGCGACGTCATCAACCTCAACATCGACCGCACCCTGCAGCTGGCGCTGAGCGCCGCGGGGGCCACCGTGCGCGAGCCGAAGAAGAGCGCCGCCAAGGACGCGCTCAGCATCCCGAGCGCCACGTGGACCAAGGGCGAGCGCGCCGGGCGCGTGTGGCAGCTGCACGGGTGCGCGTCCCGACCGCGGCAGATCGTGCTGGGCACGCGCGCGTACGGCCAAAGCATGACGCGCCTGGGCGTGCTGTGGGACCAAGCCAAGTCGGCCGAGCGGCGCTGGCCCGGAGCGCCCGGCGTGGGCCGCTGGACACCCGCCGACGCCACGCGCTGGATCGAGGCCCGCCGCGCCATCGAGCCCTTCGACCCCGGCCGCGCGCCCCTCTCGTCGCTGGACCTGTTCCTGCAGAGCGACCTGGTGTTCGTGGGCACCAGCCTGGACCGCGCCGAGACGGACCTGTGGTGGGCCCTCCACCAGCGCATGCGCAACTTGTGCCGCGTGCGCGTGTCCGACCGGCCGCGCACGTTCGTGCTCACCCAGCGCGTGGACGGGCCCGACCCCAAGGCGCGTCACCTGATGACGGGGCCGGCGGGCATCCGGCCTGTGTTGTTCGAGAGCTGGGACGAGCTGTGGGCGACGGTGCTGGGCCGGTGGTGGGTGTAGGGGGTCCGCGGAGCTCGTCTGCGGGGCGGTGCGCGTTCGGCGCTGGACGGTCCGGAGCACGGCCGTAGGATGGACCGCGTGACCGTGAACGCCGAGGCCCTGCGAGACCTGCGTCGTTGGGACATGGCGACGGGCGTGCAGCGGGTGCAGTCGCTGTGCGCCGCGCTGCCGACATGCGGAGACCGGGACGCGCTGCGCGCCTCGGCGGCCGCCCTGCCCCGTCACGTAGAGGGCCTCCCGGCAGAGGTGAGCCTGGCGCTGGCCGAGCTCGCCCTCGAGCTGGCGCCGTACGAGCCCACCCTGCCGGATGACGTGAGCGCGCTCGCGCCGCACCTGCAGGTCGCGTGGCACCGGGCGGGGCTCGCGAGCGGCTCCACCGAGACCCTCGCTGAGATCGGCGACGAGCAGCTGCGGCGGGCGGTGACAGGTTGGTCCTTGGATGCGTGGGTGGCGCCTACGCTCGTCCTGGAGCGCCTGCTGGGCGCACGCTGCGGGCAGCTACGCGCGCTCGGGCTCGGCATGCTGCCCAGCGCGGTGCACAGCCTCGCGGCCACGCCTGTCCAAGCGCTGCGGTGGACGACGCGACTCGCCGCGGATCCGGAGCCGCACGTGCGGGAGGCGGCTGTCGCGCTGCTCGGCGCGAGCTGGGTCCATGGTGGGACGTTCCAGGACGCGCGCGAGCGGCGCCGCGCCATCACCACCGCGCTCGCGGACACGGACGCCGGCGTTGCTCGGGCGGCATTGCGCGCGAGCACGACGATCGGCGCCTGCCGTGAGGCGACCGATGCGCTGCGAACGCTGCTCCAGGATCCCGGCCACGCGTTGAGAAGCGAAGCGCTCGAGGCCCTTGGTGAGATCGCGGAGGACTCGGATGTGGACCTCGCGCTCGCGCTCGGCGAGTCCGACCCGCTCCTGTTCGGCCCTGCGGTGCGCCACTTCTTGCTGGCCACGCACCGGCGCGGCGTGTTCGTGCGGGACTCCCATGTGGACGCGGTGCTGCGCTGCTTCGACGCCCACCACGCGTGGACGGCGGAGGAGCTGGTGCGCGTCACCTACATCGCGAGGGCGACGCTGGTGGAGCGCCTCTCGCAGCTCCCGGCGGACGACCCGCGCTGGCGCCGGCGCGCGGCGGTCCTCGGGAGCAGCGTGGGCACGGGCGCGCACCAGCTCCTCGAGCGCTTGCTGGGCGAGGTGAGGTCCCCCTCGAACGCGGTGGCGCTCATCCACGCCGCGTCGTGCAGCCCGGAGTACAGCGCAGAGCTCCCCCTGCTGCGCTTGCTCGATGAGCACCCCGAGCCCGTGCTACGCGTGCTGGAGCTGAAGGGCGGACCGGAGACCTACGAGCGCGTGCTGGGCCTCGCCCTGGACCCCGCTGCCCCGACCGCCACGCGGGTGCAGGCGACACGGGTCGCGTGGGCCCTGTCCACCGACCGCGACCGCTTGCTGCGCGACATGACCACGGTGCTGGGGCCGCGCGCGGCGGGCTTGTTTCTCCCCGCGCGACGCGAGCCGCAAGACTCGAGGGTCGCGGTCGTACTCACCGAGGTGGATTGGGACCCGCCCACCGGTGACCCGGTGCTCGCCGTCGAGGTCTTCAACTTGCTGTGTGAGTGTGGCGAGTACCCGCACCTGCCGCGCGTCGTCGCGCTGTTCCGCCAACAGGTGGAGCGCTGCGTGCAGCTCGCGCTCGAAGGCGACTTCACCGTGAAACGGCAGACGCTGCCCGAGCTCGAGCAGCAGCTGTATCGCTTTGGTCGACGCATGGTGGACGCTGGCCGGACGCTTCGGCGGTACCACGAAGATGGGCCGGAGACCGGACGCGACCTGGTGCTGCGCGTGGCGCTCGACTGGCTGGACGAGGCCCCCGCGCCCGCCGTGTGCGTGGCCCTGCTCGAGATCATCGCGCGCCACGAGCCCACGGGGATGACGCTGCGACGCATCGAGCCGCTGTGGCGGCACCGTTCGCGCGAGGTGCAGCGCGCGGCGATCGCGGCCATCCTGAGCGCGGGCGAGGGCGCGCGAGGACTCGAGCTGTCGCTGTGTCTGCTGAGCACCAACGCCGAGGCACGCATCGTGGTGCAGGCCCTACAGGCCATCGGGACGTTGCGCGCCACGTGGGCCGAGCCCATGGCGCTCGCCGCGCTGGAGCGGCCCGAGATGATGGTGAAGAAAGAGGCGGCCCGCGCGCTGGCACAGGTCGGTGGCCCGCGGGCCGTGGCGCCGCTCTTGGCCTGGCTCGGGCGGCACGACAACCGCGCGTTTCGAGCCGACCTCTCCGCAGCGTTGGCACACGCGGCCGGCACAGCGCACGCGGCCGTGCTGGTGGAGGCGCTGGCCTCGCCAGGCGAGGCCGACGACGGGGAACACGGCGCGGCCGAAGTGACAAGCGTGAGCGACCCACGGCGCACCGCGCTCCTGCACGACGCGCTTTCGGGCGTGCTGCCCATGAGCGCCGCGCTGCGCCTGTCCCGGTCGACACGTCCGTGCGATCGAGCGCTCGTCGAGGCATGTCTGGCAGGCGAGGTGGCGCTGGCCGACGCGGACGCCACGTCGTTCGCGGCTGCGCTGCATCGCGCGCGGGGAGCACGTGAGCATCGGACCACGGACCCAGCGCGCCGCCTGCGGGTGGAGGGCTTCTCGGCCGACGCGGCGCGGGAGCTGCTCGGGCGCTCGTCCGAGCAGCTGGTGGCGGCGCTTCCAGTGGTGCGCCACGGCTTGGCGGACTGGGTGACGTGGATGATGGCCGACCCTGGTGTGGTCAGCGCGCACCCACACGCGCTCGAGCTGGTGCTCGACGCCGCGCACGGACCACAGCACGAGCACTTCGGTGCGCTGATGGCCTTGGCCGAGGTGCGCGCAGAGCATGTTCCCCCGCGCGCGTTGGTCGCGTTCGTCGAGCGTTGCATCGTGCCCTCGGGGGACACCCTGCTGCGTGCCCGCGCGGTCATGCTCCTGCGCACCGCGCCCATGGGGGACGGCGTGAGCGGACGTCGCCGCTTTGGGCTCTTGGCCAAGCTGGGGGCGGTGCGGGACAACAGCGACGTCGTGCGCTGCCTCGACGCAGCGCGCTGCGGGCCCGACTACGCGGGCGAGTCTGCGGCGCTGCTCGCCGAGGCGCTCCAGCTGCCCGCGCGGACGGCCAGCGAGTCCGACGCGCTCCGGGCGCTGCGCGAGGAGGTCGAGGCGTTCTTCCGCTGGCCACACGAAGAGCAGGCGCGATGGCTGGAAGCGGCGCTCGTGCGGCGCCCGCTGGACGTGTTCGTTGGACCCGAGCAAGCGCCACGCCGTGAGGCAGCGGAGCCCAAGGACGCCCGCGCGCTCGCCGCGCTGCTGCGCACCCTGGCCGAGGAGGACCCGCAGGCGCAGACCCTCGCGGCGAGCCGAATCCTCGCGTGGCCCGACGCGACCGACGCTTGGCCCGCGGTGCTCTCGGCCTACCTGGCGGGACGCATCCGGGTGAGCCACGCGCAGCGTGCACCGCTCGCCACCGTGCTCATGGCGTGGCCAGAGGGCGCGACCGCTCGACGGGCCGCGGCGACGCTGTTCCCGCACTGTCCCCCGTGGCAGCAGCGCGCGTTCGTGTCGACGTGGGTGCGCCGCTGGTTGGATGGCGATCAAGGGCTCACGGAGCAGCTCGCATCGACCCCAGAGGACCTCTTGCTCCCGCACGCGCGCGACGCGGCCGAGCGCGGCGACTACCGACTCGTGCGCTGCCTCGCGCCTAGCAGCTCGGTGGCGCTGCGCCATTTCCGGGAGTGGCTCGAGCCGCGGTCGTCCGACGACGCGGCGCGGCTCCATCCCCGCACCAGCATCTCGTCCCACATCGACGCTGGCACGGGGCGTGGCTCGGACGACCCGCTCTTGGGGTTGGACGCGACGGGCCTGGCCGCGCTCATCGGGCAGCGTGATGTGAAGAAGGGGCTCGCCGTGCGTGCCATCCACGCGCTTGCTGGACACGGCGACGCGGCCATCGGCCCTCTCTCTGCGCTGGCGCTGAACGACCGAGCGCACGTCCGCAGCACCGCGTTGCGCGCCCTGAAGAAGGTGGCGCCACGCAGCGTGACCTTGCCCGTGACGCTGGACGCCCTCGCCGTGGAGACCCGACACGACGTCGTCGTGCAGCTGCTGAAGAGCCTCGGACACGCGCGCCACGAGCCGGCCCTGCCCGCCCTGCTGGAGCACTGCACGCATGCGGACGCACGCATCGCACGGGGCGCGCACGAGGCCCTGCGCGGCTGGGGCCCCAGCGCCATCCCTGCCGTGCGAGCGGCCGCACGACGTGCGCGCCCAGACCGTCGCGGCACGTACGAGGCGCTGCTGCGCGCGCTGGAGACGGATGCTGGATAGGATGCAGTCGGCCACAGCCGGTGACTGGCCGACTTGCGTCACACCGCTGGCGCGGACGGGGGCACGGGCGACGCGAACTGCGCCACGAACGCAGCGACCGCCGGCATGGCGCGCAGCTCGTTGAGCATCCACCACCGAGCGAAGGGGAATGCCACACCCCGGCGGAGCACGTGCGCGCAGAGGTCGTCCCACTCGGTGGTCGTTGCGGGACCGGCCCCCTGAGCCACCGCCAAGAATGGTTGTGCGTCGCGCCAGACCCCGACCCACTCGTTGGTCACCTCGTCCACCGTGCCGCCCACATCGACGATGCGCGCCGTATACGCCCCCCGGGGCGTCAAGGGGACCAGCGTCCAGGACCACAACGCCGGCGCGATGCTGCGGTCCACGGGCGCCCAGCGTAGGTGCCGGTGGGGATCGTCTCGCCGCGGGTCGAGGAGCTTCGCGGTCTCGTCACCCAGGCGGCCGACGGACGCCTCATAGTCCAGCATCGAGCCCGGCGGGGTCAGCGCGCAGGACTCGTCTTCGAGCGCAAAGTGGTTGCCCTTGAAGGACGAACCGTTGCACGTGCCGCACGCGAACACGAGGTTCTCCCAGGTCCATGTCAGCCACCAGTAGCGCTCATCGTCCACGCTGCGGTCCTCGCGCAGCCGGAGCTTTTTCGGCCGGAAGTGCTCGATGGGCAGCGACGCGAAGCCACATGGGCGCTCGCAGTAGGCGCAGCGCTTGTTCTGGTCCACGAAGAGCTGCGCCTTGACGCCAGACGCATCGTAGCCGTCGAGGAGCGCGCGGACAGCGACCGTATCGCCGCGCGCGTGCGCGTCAATTGCCTTCTGGAGCTTCCTCGTGCGTACCGTGGCGAGCGCGGCTGGCTCGCTCGAGAAGCGGACGGGGATCATTCGCCAGCAGCATCCGCTGCGCCGGGTAGCGCAAGCCGCTCGGAGGGCTCGGTCTCGACCTGGATGCCGCCCTGGGCGAGCACTGCCTTCAAACGCCCGAGCTGCGTCTCCTCCGCATCTGTCCGGAAAGGGTCTGTCGCGATGCGTGAGTATTCTTGAAGCGTCTCGCCTTGCGGGTGCAGGGTCAGGCGGTCCACGCCGAACCAGTCGCGGTAGATGGCGGTGCCCGTGAGCGTCCGCGGGTCGGGCTCACCGCTCAGGTCCACCGGTTCATCCGGACCGAGAGGCTGTAGCAAGCCGCTCTCCCGCTCGTGGACCATGCGGACTACGTCCCCGGAGATCCGGTCGTGGCCAAGACGGACAATCTCCTCGCGGCGCACACCTGCCAGGATGACGGGCGAGTGAGTGCTCACGACGAACTGGACGTTGGGGAACACGGCGCGCAGAGCGTCGACCAAGCCCGCCTGCCACACAGGGTGGAGGAAGGCGTCAATCTCGTCGATGAGGGCCACTCCATGGATGTCCCGTGTGCTGCGCAGCTCGGGGTTCACCAGCATGGCGTGCCCAATGAAGTCGGAGATCCAGGCCAGGATGGACTGATAGCCATGGGAGAGTGCCGTCGCCGGTAGCTTGTACGCGTTGGCTCCCAGCCGACACTCGAAGCGGTCGCGCTCCAACAGGTCATGCCCGCTCTTGACGCCGCCTGACCCGCGGAGCTCGATTCCAGAGATCATCGGCGCCAGCGCCTCGTGCGCTTGGAGGGCATCGCGGAGAACCTTGGCGAACGAGGCATCCGGGCCAGCCGGGAACAGCTCCGCGAACGCCAGCGAGTGAAGCGCCGCGCGAGGCTGGAAGAGAGACTCCATGCGCTCGATGGCAGGCTGCTGAAGGGATGACGAGTACGTGGGGGCCGGCAGGAAGCGGGACACACCGTAGGCGGCAACGAAGAGGTCTCCCGTGTTCGAAGCCCGGTGCTCGTCGAGATCGTCGACCGTGACGTTGCCCGCAGGATGATCGACCCTCAACGTCGCCTGGTTCCGCTGCAGCGTGACCTGAGCCTCGAGCGACCGAGCGGCCAGGTCAGAGGATGGTTGAGCCGCGAAGCGCGCGGTGATCCTCATCGGCTCGTCCGAGTCGTCCTCGAGTCGGCGCCGGTCGTAGAGCTGTCCAATGACCGGCTTGGCGAGCGAGTTGACCAACAGCCGCCCGGCCGAGGCCATCGCGATGGCTTGCAGGATGGAGCTCTTGGCCGTGCCGTTCTCGCCAATGAGCACGGTCCACATGCGCGGCTCACCCGCGACGTCCTCGAACGAAAGCCGAAAGTCGCGGAGCAGCTTGAGATTCTGGATGTGGAGGTCGCGGAGGAACATGCCGTTGGCTCGACCCAGGCTACCGCATCCCGTGTCGCGGCACCAAGCCGAAGCCCCGGCGACTCAGGGCCACGGCGCGAACGACGGCTGATGCGACGGCACCACCTTCGTGGCGTACTCGCGCAGCTTCGCGAGCCTCTCGTCCAGGAGCGTGCTGGTGACGCCGAGCGCGGACGCCATCCCGCCGAGCAGGTCCGCGAACGCGTCGAACTGGAACACCCCCGGGCGCGCGGGGTCCTCGTAGAGCTTGTAGGGCGACGTCGCCGCGTCTTCGAGCACGGCCAGTGCGTCGCGCCCAGCGAGCAGCGCCTCAAAACGGCTGGGCGCCTCGCGACCCGCGCGCACCTCGTACAGCCACCACCACAGGGGCCGCCCTTCGACGCGCTCGTCGAGGGACCCCTGGGGGTCGAGGCCCAGCGCGCGCTCGTTGCCGTCGATGCCGCTGAACAGCCCGGCGCGCCCGAACGCTTGATACAAGCCCGGCGCGGGCCCACCGCGCAGCAGCCCCGCGCGCTCGCGCAGCACGGCGCGTGCCTCGTCCGAGAGGTCGGCCGGGTCCAGCAGGTGCGGGGGTGTGGCCGCCCCAGCCGCAGCGATGGCCACCGTCCAGCTCTCGGCTTCGGGGCGCACCTCGGGCGGCAGACGCTCGACGAGGGCGAGGTGCGCGGCGAGGTCCCCGCGCCGCGTAGTCGCGCCACCCAGGATCTGCGTGCGCACGCGCGCCAGCGCGCCATCGAGGAACGGCAGCCCCGCCACCACGGGCTTGGGCAGCGGCGCGAGGGCCGCGTCCAGCACGTCGTCCATGCGCTGAGGGCTCGCGAGCATCACGCCCAGCGCGGCGCAGATTCCCACTGGGGCCTTGTCGCCCACCGCGTCGAGCAGCGGGTCCACAGGGGCGCCCAGGTATCCCAGCGCCAGCAGCAGCGACGCGCGCGTGGCCGCGTGACGCTCCACCGCGAGGCGAGCGACGAGAGCCGGGACCGACGTAGCCGCCTCACCAGGGACCCACGCGAGCGCGAACGCGGCGCCCGCGCGCACACCTGCGTCGGTGTCGCCCAGGCGTTCGCAGATGGGCGCCGCGAGGGCCGCCACCGCAGCCTGCGTCGCGCGCATGGGGCCGATGTCCGTGCGCGTGAGACCCGCCAGCGGCAGCCCCCGGGCCACGTGCAGGCGGTGGTTGCCCGCCGCCATGTCGCCGAGCACACCCAGCACCTGCCCCAGCTGCGGCGCGAGCTCGCCCGGAGCGTCGAGGCGCGCCGCGAGGACGGGCACGAGCGTAAGCGCAACGTCCAAGAAAGGCATCCCGTAGCCGCCGTTCACCGCCACGGCGCGGAAGTGGATGTCCTTGAGCGCACGGGCTCGGACGCGCGCATCGGGGGAATCCAGCTTCTCGAGCAACCCCGGGATCACCCCACCCGTGCGCGGTCCGAAGGGCGTGTCGAACGAGTCCCAGTCGATGTCGCTCATGGTGCGGGCGATGCTACGGAGCGGCTGGTGCCTTGCCAAGACGGGACTCGGCCAGCGTTCGCGTGGGACGGCGGGTGGTCCCAAGGCGGCGTGGACGACGAAGTGGGTCAGCCTCCGGCTTCCGTGATAGCGTCCGCGCCGTGTCGATCAAGCGGCTGCATCTGAAGGACTTCACGGCGTTTCGGAGTGCGGAGTTCGAGTTCGCCGCCGGGGTGAACGTCTTCATTGGCGCCAACGCGACGGGCAAGACCCACGTGATGAAGGCCCTCTACGCGACGCTCAAGGCGACGGAGGACAAGCTCTCCGCCTCGGGACTCGACGTGCGCCTCAAGGAGAAGCTCGCGCGCGTGTTCCGACCCGACGACATGAACATCGGCCGCCTCGGTCACCGCGTGGGAGCCGGGCACCGGAGCGCGACCGTACGGGTGGTCGACGACGACAAGCGAGAAGTGGCGTTCACGGTCTACACGAGGAACGCGCAGCTGAAAGTCACCAAGAGCAGCATGCGGGAGCCCCCCGCGCCCATCTTTCTCCCGTCACGTGAAGCGCTCGCGATGTACGAAGGTTTCATCGCCGCCTACCAGGCTCGGGAGCTGTCGTTCGACGAGACGTACTTCGACCTGGCGGTGGCGCTGTCGGCTGCGGCGGTCCGAGGCGCCAAGCCGCCAGTGATCACGGAGGTGCTCAAGGAGCTCGAAAGTGCGCTGGGCGGGAAGGTGTCGCTGACCGGCGACCGCTTCTACGTGGGTACCCTCGAGGCCCACCTGGTGTCTGAGGGGATGCGAAAGCTCGCGAGCGTCGTCCGCTTGCTCACGAACAACGAGCTGCGCCAGCGCGGTGTGCTCTTCTGGGATGAACCCGAGGCCAACCTCAACCCGCAGCTGTCCGTCATCGTGGCGCGCGTGCTGCAGCGGCTCGCTTCCGAGGGCATTCAAGTCTTCGTGGCCACGCACGACTACTTGGTCGCCGAGAGCCTCGGCCTGCTCGCCGCGGAGGCCGACGCGCCTCCCATGCGCTTCTTCTCGTTCACGCGCGCGCCGGGTCATGAAGCCGTCGAAGTCGAGGGCGCAAGCGACCTCGACGACCTCGAGCGGAACCTCATCCGAGAAGAGTTCCTCAGGCACTACGACCGGGTGCGGGGCGCTGGATGACCGTGGTGGTGCAGGAGGGGGCGTTGCAGCTGACCGTCGCGTCGGAGCGCGTCCTCAAGTGGGACGACCATCGCGCTTTCTCGGATGGCCTCAAGCGGCGCGCAGGCACCAAGGCGGTCGACGTGTGCGCCGTCGTCGACGGTGTGGGGCCAATCTACCTCGAGCTGAAGGACTTCCGCGCCAGCGCCATCGAGAACGCCGATCGCACGCGGTCTGGGGCCCTGGCGCAAGAGGTCGCCGAGAAGGTACGGGACACCCTCGCAGGGCTGGTCTGGGCGTGCGGCCGAGGCATCGGCGAGAGCTACCACGAAACCCTCGTAGGGAGCTTCCTGCGCCCTGGTGACGGCGCCAAACCCATCGTGGTCCTGTGGCTCGAAGAGGACACCGCTGATCCGGGTGGTGCCTCCGCCCTTCAGGACGCCATACGCAAGGCGCTTCGGCCTCACATCCTAGCGAAGGTGATCGTCACTTCGACCCATCTCGAAGCGCGCTCCAGTGCGCCGCTGCAGTGGCTTCACGCGACGGGCCTCCCCTCTGCGCACGTGGCGCGTCGGGGAGCACGGAAGAGCCGCCCACGGACGCGCTGACCGCTGCGACCACGCAACTCCCATCGACGTGGCCATCGCCGGCCGGCGGCTCAACCGTCCAGCGACCGGGCCAGCTCCGCCAGCGCGCGATGCCCGTCGCGGAACACGGGCCATCCGTCACCCACCAGCACGGCCTCCACGCGCTCCAGCGCAGCCAAACGCCGCACGGAGTCCACCGCCCGCGCGCGGTCCACCAGCTTCGCATCCGGAAGCATGGTCAGCGCCGCGGCCCGATGTGCGCGCACGAGGTCCCCGGTGATGAGCGTGGTGTCGTCCACCAGCAGCGCGAGCTCGCCCGGGGTCTTGCTGCCGTGCAGCTCCAGCGCCACCACGCCGGGAACCACCAGGTCGCCTTCGCCAACGAAGCGGCCACACGCGACCGGGAACCCCGCGCTCTCCCCGCGCGGGCCCACCACCTCGGCGCCGAAGCGCGCTGACAGCTCTTCCGTCGCGCGCGTGTGGTCGCTGTTGGTCACCACGATGGTGGTCACGGCCCCGAGCGCCTCCACGTGCGCCAGGTCGTGCGCCGACAAGGGCAGCGGGTCCACCAGCAGCACGCCTTCGTCGCGGACAAGCGCGTACCCGTGGAAGTCGATGTTGCGCGCTTCGTCGAAGCGGGACCAAGAGAACAGGTCGGGGCGGTGCAGGGTCTTCATGGTTTTCGCAACAGTCGGAGAGAACTGCACGCCGCGCAAGCGGTCACGCGTTCGGCGGGACTCACGTGAAGACAGCGGGCGCCCCCGCCTCGACCACGCGGCGCGCCCCGTCCACGTCCACCGCCGCTGTCACCAGCAGGTCCTGCAGCAGGGACTCGGGCAAGCACACCTGGAACTTGGACACGCGCCCGCGCACCGCGCCCTCGGCGTGCTTCCGCGCGTCTTCCAGCGTTGGGTGCCCCTCGCTCCGCCAGCGCCCGAGCAGCGCCCGCACCGCGGCGGCGCTCTTGCCCGCCTCTTCCTTCAGCGTCACCAGCGCGTCCACCAGCGCCGGGCTGAACGGGTACAGCTGCCGGAAGGCCGCGCCGTCGAGCGCGCCCAGCATGGTGTCCCACGAGTCACCGGCCCCGCGCCGCAGCATCTCGAACGCGGCGTCCAGCTGGGCACGGGCGGCCGCATCCTTGGGGCGCACCACACGCTTCTCCACCACGGCGGGCAGGTTGCGATCCTCCAGCTTGATGGAGTCGAAGCGCCCCTCCCAGTGCTCCAGCGACTCGTGCAGGCGCGCGCTCTCGTCGCCCGCGTACTCCTCCATGAAGTGCGACTTACCGCTGCCGAAGCTGCCGTGCAGATACGCCGCCTGGCTCTTCCCGTCGCGCAGCGCGCTGCCCACCAACCCCAGCGCCCGGTCGAAAGCGTCCACCAACGGCGGCGTCGCCACGAAGTCCCCCGCCGTCTTCTCGGGGTCGTCCACCCCCTCCGTCAGCTTCAGGACAAAGTCGCCCTTCCGCACCTGGTCCGGCAGGTCGAGCAGGTCACGAACACGGGGGCTGGCAGAAGGCGGGGTGGCCATGAAGCAGGGGTCTCGCTAAAGCGCGTCGCGGAGGGCGGGAGGACGCCAGAGCGGAACCTCCCGCGATGGCGGCATAGTCAACCTGTCCGCTCGACGGGGGGAAGTTCACGGAGCCCCTCGGCGGGCTCCGCGGACACGTCGCCCGCGCCGTCGAAACCGGCTCATGTCAGCGCTCGAACGGTTCCCGCCGGGGGACGCGTGGCCGACTCAGCTGCCTTCGCGCAGCGTTGTGGGCACCGGCTTCGTAATACCGTGCCGGCGTGTCCGAGTCCGTCTCGCGCCTTGCGACCGACCTTGGGGGGACCTGCTGCGGGTGAACCTCGTCGGCGAGCAAGGCGTGCCCACGCTGGTGGACTTCGGGTTCGCGGCCCGTGTGCGGCGATAGAGCGGCGGCGCGCGGCGTGGCGAGGTGGTGGGGACGCCGCCCTCCATGGCGCCCGAGGCCTACGTGGGGCACCGCCACCGCCGCTTCCTGGCGCGGAGAGCACCGCGCCGTTGGGTGTGGACTTCGTGGCTTGCGCGAGCTTGCCCCGCTCGTGGACCCTCGAAGTGGTCGTCGGCAGCCAAGGTTTGCGCCGACGCCAAGAGCCCGAGCGCAGCGCCCCGAGAGAATTCTGCACCACCGGTGAGCCGGTTTCGCAGCCCTGGCGACGTGTCCGCCGCCAGGGTCGTCACATCGAGGTGAGCGGCCCCATGGCGACAAGACACCGTCCTGGAGTCTCGCACCGCGATGGACACACGCCGCCGCATCTCCCTTCCGCTACACCCCCTCCCCTCTCCGCAACGCGCGACCGAACACCGACGCGTCGTCCTGGTGGACTTTCACTGGACGCGCGACAAGGACCCGCGCGTGCCGCTCGGACACGCCTCGCTGCTCGCGGCGCTAACCGCGCAGCTCACGCTGGACGTCCGGTCGCTGGTGATCCCCGTGAACCGCCCGGGCAGCGACGCCTCCAGCGTGGTCCGCAGCATCCTCGCGGCCACGCGCGACTCCGCACCGTCCACGGTCGACGTGGCCTTCGGCGCGTACGTGTGGGGCGAGTCCCTGCTGCGCGATGTGCTGCGACGCCTGCGCTCCGCGGGCTTCCGCGGCCGCATCATCGTGGGCGGCCCCCAAGTGTCCTACGCCAGCGAAGGCCTCGAGCAGCTGTACCCCGAGGCGGATGCGTTCATCCGCGGCTACGGCGAGCACGCCCTCACGGAGCTGGCCTCGACCGCCGAGCGCCGCGACATCCCCGGTGTGCACTTGCGCGGCGAGCTGGACCGCGGCGCGCAGGCGAAGGTGGACCTCGAGTCGCTCCCGTCGCCATGGCTCGGGGGCATCGTGAAGGTCCCGGCGAGCGGCTTCGTCCGCTGGGAGACGCAGCGCGGCTGCCCCTTCCGCTGCGCCTTCTGCCAGCACCGCGAAGCGGGGGCGCGGTTGCCGCGGCGCACCCTCTCAAGCACACGCATCCAGGCGGAGATCGACATGTTCTGCGACCTGGGCGTGACAGACATCGCGGTGTTGGACCCCATCTTCAACCTCGGGCCGCACGCCGTGGAGGTGCTGGAGCGCTTCGCCACGCGGGGCTTCCGAGGCCGCCTCTCGCTGCAGTGCCGCGCCGAGGGCATGCGTCCCGAGTTCCTGGACGCCGCCGCGCAACTGAACGTGTGCCTGGAGTTCGGCCTGCAGACCATCCACGAAGACGAAGGGCGCGCGGTGGACCGGCGCAACGACATCGCACGCGTAGACCGGACGCTCGCGGCGGTGCGCGAGCGGGGCATCGCCCACGAGGTGTCGCTCATCTTCGGCCTGCCCCACCAGACGCTCGCGTCGTTCCAGGACAGCGTGGGCTGGTGCCTGGAACGACACGTACCGGTGCTGAAGGCGTTCCCCCTGCTCCTGCTGCGCGGCACCGCGCTCGAGCGCGACCGCGCGCGCTGGGGCTTGTGCGCCACGGACGGTGAGATGCCCCTCGTGACGCACTCGAACACATTCACGCACGAGGATTGGCGGCAGATGGCGCGGCTGTCCGACGCCCTGCGTCTGACCGAAGGCAACCACCCAACCACGATCGAAGCGCTGGTGGCGAGGTCCGCCGGCCTCGAGCCAGACCTCTTCCGCTGGCTGCCCGACGCGAACGAGGTGGCTGCATGATCCAGAGCAAACCCATGTTCATCGTCCTCGAAGGGCTCGACGGGTCAGGCAAGAGCACTTGCGCCGCGGGCATGGCCTCCGCGCTGGGGGCCACGCTGCTGACGACCCCGTCGCCTGAGGTGAGGCGCTACCGCGACGACCTCGTGCGCAGCCTGCAGCCCAGCCAGGAGGCGGCGCAGCTGTTCTACCTGGCGACGGTGTTCGCCGCGTCGAAGAGCATCACCGACGTGCTCGCAAGCGGGCGGTCCGTGGTGTTGGACCGCTACTTCCTGTCCACCCAGGCTTACGCCGCGTTCAGGGGGTCGCGCCTCGACGTGGACGACCTGCAGGCGGCGCTGTGTCCGGCCGACGTCACGCTGTACGTGGACGTGTCCCTCGAGACCCGCTTGGCACGACTGCGAGCCCGTGGAGCAACCGAGGCGGACCTCGAGACCATCACCCCCGATGCGGACCACCGGCTGCGCGAAGAACACATGCGGCGCGCGCACCTGCCCGTGGTCGGTCGCTTCGTACGCCTCGACGGACAGGCCGGCGACGCCGCGCACGTGCGGGCGAACGCGCTCCGCGCCGTGGGGGAGATGTCACGCTGACGAACGCAGACGCACTCGTCAGCGTTGATTCGGAGCTGGCAGCGCCTCGCCGCTGGCCCCTTCAGGCGCGCCGAGACGCGGAGTACACTCCCGCCATGACGTTCCGCCACGCATGTGTCGGGGCTGCGCTCGTGGGGGCGCTGACCCTTGCTCCGCAGGCCGGGGGCGACCGGGCCACGGTCGCGGCCCAGCACACACACCAGCACGCGCGCCCGGTGAACCCGTGTCAGCTCACGGGGACCCACGTGTCGGGCGTGGTCTCGGTCGACCTGCGCGACGGGAGGCACGCCGAGCTGCTGCTGGTGGACGTCAGCGCCACCGTGTCGATGGCACCCTCGCTGGCCGACGTGATGGTGCACGTGACAGCCCCCCTGACGTTCTCCGGGCGCTTCGTGACGCGCGACCTCGGTGGCCCCGCGGCCTACCTGCGCCGCACGTACCGGGCTCCGCACGGAGGCGTGCGGCTGGACGGCAACGCGCCCTTCGAGATCACGCTCTCGAGCGACCCTTCGCACGCGCGCGCGCGGCTGCCGTCTCCCTTCGGCGATGGCGTCATCTCGATCCCGGTGCCGTGCTCGGCGCTGCACGCAGGCGCCCCGCGCACCGACATGCGCACGCCGCCAGCGGAGGCGCACCCGCGCTATGTGCAGCTGGCCCCCGGCACCACCGTCCTGTCGGGCGCGGGCACTGGCCACGAGCTGGCGCGCATCGAGCGCAGCGACAGCTCGCGCGCCCCCGTCACCTTCATCGGCACGGTCGGCGAGACGCGCAGCGGCTTCACGCGGGTGTCGCTGCGGGGCGGGCCCATCCACATCGACGGGTTCGTGCCAGCGGGGAGCGGCGCAGCGCTCGATCCGGCCGTGGACCCCGCCGACTACGCTGCCCTGTACTCTCCCACGCTCGAGGCGGTGAGCACCCTACGGCGCGTACGCCTGCCGGCCGGGACACCCGTCTACGCCAGCCCGAGCGCCGAGCACAGCTGGACCAACCTGACCGCGCCGCTGGACGTGTACCTGCGGGCAGCGGACGGCCCACGCAGCGCCATCGTGCTCGCGGCCGAGCAGCTCGCCATCCACCCCTGTCGCTTCGACGGCGTGGCGGGGCGCCCTCCGTGCGGCGGCGCGCGCGACCTCCCTCCCCTCAGCCTGCGCACATGCACGGCCGATGGCTGCACCGACGTGGCGTACGTCAACCCGCCCTGACGGCCCAGCAGCCCCCGGAGCCCACAGCAGCGCTCACAAGTCGAGCGACACCGACAGCATCACCCGCCGGCCGCGCTGCGGCATCGTCCGCGACGCAAACGGATTCACGGGCAGGTCCGACTGCCAGTCGAACAGGTTGTACACGCCGATGGCGTAGTTGAGCCCCAACTCGCCAACGACGCCGGTGAGCACCACGTCGGCGATGACCGCCCAGCCGCTGTCGTCGAGCCCGCTCAGGTCGATGCGGCGTGGGGCGTCCACGCTTACGCGCGCGGCGGCGCGCAGCAGGCGGTCCACGATGGGGAACACGGCCCGGGTGGAGGCGTACAGATACGGCGCGTTCGGCACGCGGCGGCTCGGCACCACGCCGTCGCCGGTGGGTGACTCCAGGTAGCGCGCGGCGAGGTAGCCCAGCTGCGCGGCCAGCATCCAGCCGTCGCGGAACTCGCGGCGCGCCTCCACGTCGGCGCCGAGGTTGAGCTGGTCCACCCGGCTGTTGGCGAAGTAGAGCAGGCCCACGCCGTCGGGGTCTTGCGCGGGGGGCACCTGCCGCGACTCGATGAAGTCCTGCGCGAACTGCGCGTGCAGGGACAGCAGCAGGCTCCAGTCCTCGTCCAGCTGGCGCGTGTACTCGAGCTCCCCCGAGTACAGCGTCTCGGGCGAGAGCTTGCCGCCGCAGCACGAGCTGGCCAGCGTGGTGAACCCCCCGTCTTCGTAGAACAGCTCGTAGATGCTGGGGGCCCGGAACGAGCGACCGGCCAGCACCTTGAGCGTGTCGTGCTCGGTGGGGCGCAGCACGACGGCCAGGCGCGGGTTGAACGAGCCGAAGCTGTCCGTGGGCTCGGGCAAGAGCCAGCCGTCGACGCGCCCGCCGAGCGAGACCTTGACCCTGTCGTTGGGCGTCCAGTCCCCGAGGACGTAGCCCGCCAGGGTGCTGAAGTGCGTGTCGAGGCTGAGCACGGGGCTCATCACTCCCGCGCTGTCGGCCTCCACGGAGTGGACGCGCACGACGGGGTGGTGCGTGGCCTCGGCGCCGGCCGAGAGACGGAAGTGCTCTCCGATGCGCACCGCGAGGCGCGCCTCGCCGCCCACCCAGACGCCCCCGTAGGTCTCGCCGTAGGCCTGCTCGAAGGCGTCCCCCGTGACGTCGTCCTCGCTGTCGTAGATGTAGTCCAGGTTGAAGTACGTGACGTTCGCGAACACGCGCGTGCGCAGCTGCACGGTGTCCGAGAGGCGCGGCTCGAAGCGCAGCTCGAGCAGGCCGCGGTGGTCGTCGTAGTTGTTCTCGGTGCGGCCGAAGATGGTGTCGAACGAGCCGGTGGGGATGTCGATGGTGCGCGCCGTGTAGAAGAGCTGCAGCGTGAACGGGCCGGCCCACGCGCGGATGTTGCCGGTCACCGCGTCGAAGCGCTCCACGTGCTCCGCCACGTTGCGCTCCTCCGTACCGTCGCCGTCCGCATCGAACAGCAGCCCCACCGTGCGCCCGCCCGAGCGCGCCACGGACACCGACGCCCGGAAGCCCGCGTCGTCCGACAGCCGCACGTTCCCGAAGGCCCGCGCGCGCGCCACGTTTCCGTCTGCCAGCGAGAGCGCGAAGCGCGCGCCCGTGGGGAGGTCCTGGGCCCGGGGGACCAGGTTCACGACGCCCGACACGGCACCCGTGCCGTACAACACGGAACCCGCGCCGCGCACGATCTCGATGCGCTCCACGTCGCCCAGGTCCACGCGCGCGTCGTAGCCGATGAACGCCTGCTGGAGGATGTTCTCGTTCAGCGTGGCCCCGTCCGACAAGATGAGCAGGCGGTTGTTGTAGTCGTTCGGCTGCCCGATGCCGCGCACCGACGCGTTGGTGTAGATGCTGTCGTCGGTGATGGCGAAGCCGCGCTGCCCACGCAGGGCCTCCGCCACGGTGGGGTAGCGGAACGCGTCCAGCTCCACCGCGGTGACGATGGACACGGACGCCGGGGCCTCGTCCACGGACTCGGTCTCGCGCGACGCGGCGCTCACCTCGCGCACGGTGCGCAGCCGCAGGTCGGTCAGCTCCACCTGCTCGTCGCGCGCGACGTCCACCTCCACCACCTCGGGCTCGTAGCCGCGCGCCGACACGCTCACCCGGCGGCGCCCCACGGGCACCCCGGAGGCCACCACGGGCGTGAAGCCCACCGTGGCGTCGTCGATGCGCACCTGCGCGCCTTCGACGTCGGCGCGCACCACGATGGAGCCCGTCTGCGGCGCCAGGCTGGTGTCCACGCGCGTGGTCTCGCCTTCCACCACCGTCACGGCCCGCACCGTGGGCTCGTGCCCCTCGGCGCTGATCTGGAGCACGTGCGGCCCCGGCGCGAGCCGCAGCTCGCATGGCAGCACGCACGCCACGGCGCCCTCCTCCGCGTCCACCCGCACCTCGGCCCCGACGTGCCCGCGCAGCCGGACCACGCCCACGATGCGCGGGAGGTCGAGGCGCACCGTGTGCCGCTGCCCCACCTGCACCGTGACGGGCTCGCTGGTGGCGTCGTGATGCCCCACGAGGCGCGCGAGGATGCGGTACGTGCCGGCCGGGAGCGCGATGACCTGCGGCGCGGTGCCGACCGACCCCAAGTCGAAGCGGTCGACGAACACGGTGGCGGCCTCGGGCGTGGTCTGCACGTCGATCAGCGCCACACGCTGCGCGATGTCGGTCATGGCCGCCGCGATGCGCTCGCGTGCCTCGGTGTCCTCCTCGGCTGCGAGTGCCGACGCGTAGTAGCGGTAGGCCTCCGGGTACATCTCGAGGCGCTGATACGTGCGCGCGATGTTGAACACCACGTTGTGGTTGGGCACCAGGCGGTTGGACGCCAGGTAGTGCTCGAGCGCGCCGAGGAAGTTGCCCACGCGGTAGGCCTCGTTGCCGAGCCGGAAGTGGAGGTCCGCCTCGTCCGCCGTGCCGTCCGCGTGCACGTGGGCAGCCGGGGCCGCGGCGCACGTGAGGACGGCGAGGAGCAACAGTCGGACCCAGAGAGGGCAGCGTGGAGCGCCCTTCGCAACGCGAGCGGGGGCCATGCCTACCTCGACTGGCGCAGGTCGTTGTCGTGGATGCGCGGGGGAGCGTCGGGCGTGGCGCCGGACGGCGTGCGGCGCGCGCGCATCGTGGCTGGCGTCCGCCCCGGCAGCGCTTCGAGCTCGACGCGCGGCGGCGGGGGCTGCGACGTGAAGGTGACGACACGCGGCTGGTATCCGTCGGCGCTGACCACCAGGGTGTGCGGCGATCCGTCGAGCTCCATCTCGACGTCGACCGTGCCCACCCCCGCGGGCTGTCCGTCCAGCTCGAGCGTGGCCGTGTCGGGGCTGCTGACCACGACCACGCGCACGGGCGCGGGCGCTGCAAGCGGATGGGCGGGTTCGTCCGCGACGGGCATGACCTCTGGCGTGGCGGGCCCCGGGGAGTCGGTCGCTCCTGACGCGGCCACGTCGGAAACCTCGTCGCCGCCGGCGGCAGGGGACGAGCGCGAGCTGCTGGGGTCGCGCGGCCAGACCAGCACCAGCAGCGCCAGCACCAAGCTGCCCCCGAGCGCCCCGAGCATGAGCCTCCCTCGTCGACGCTCCGGCTCGACCTCGGGCCGCGTGGACATGGGAGGCACCCGGATGACCGTGTCGCTGCTGCCGTCGACGCGCCGCCACGACACGGTGGAGGACGCGTCGCGGGTGGGCAGCGTCTCGTCCACCGAGTCCATCTGGGAGCGCCATGCCGTGGTTTCGTCATGGCGCAGCGCTTGATAGGCCGTGACGGCCTGCGGCGTGGCGAACGGCAGCAGCGCCTCCGCGAACGCGTCCATGTCGGGGTAGCGCTGGTCCGCGTCCACCGAGAGCGCCTTGAGCAGCACGGCGTCGAGGGCCTCCGGGATGTCGGGGGCGTAGGCCGAAGGCGCGCGCGTGATGCCCTGGGTCACCTCGTACAGGATGCCGACCACGTTCTCGCTCTCGAACGGGAGCGCCCCCGTGATGCACTCGTAGATCACGAGCGCCAGCGAGTATTGGTCCGCACGCGCGTCCACGCTGGTGGCGCCCCGCGCCTGCTCGGGCGACATGTACTGCGGCGTGCCGAGCACCGACGTGACGGCCGTGATGGCGGGGATGCCGTCGGTCGTGACCTTGGAGACCCCGAAGTCCAGCAGCTTGGGCACCGAGCGCCCGCTCGGGCTGCGGGCGATGAACACGTTGTCCGGCTTGATGTCGCGGTGGATGACGCCGCTGCGGTGCGTCTCGGCCAGCGCCGCCGCGATGGGCAGCAGCATGTCGAGCGTGCGCGCGATGGGGATGCGGCTGCCGGACGCGACCCCGCGCAGGAGCGTCTCGCCCTCCAACAGCTCCATCACCAGGTAGGGAACGCCGTCGTGCTCGCCCACGTCCGTGACCTCGACCACGTGCGGATGGCGGATGCGCGACGCCGCCTCGCCCTCGCGCAGGAAGCGGTCGCGGATGGACGCGTTCTCGGCCATGTCCGGCAGCAGCACCTTCACGGCCACGCTCTTCTTGAGCGCCCGATGGACTGCCTCGTACACCTCGGCCATGCCGCCCGCCCCGATGCGCCGGACGAGCTCGTACTGCCCGAGCGTCTGGCCGCTACAGGAGCCGAGGTTCGACGAGAGTCGTGACGCGTTGTCGGTAGGGGTCGTCATGGGCGCCCGAGAACTCAGATTCCCCGCATATTGCCCCATCTCGGGGCTACGTGGGACCCGAATCGACGAGCCCCCAGCCCTACCCGCCTTTCGCGAACCGCACGTTGCGCATGCTCAGCGAGCCCAGGTCGAACACGTCGCTGGTGAAGCTCGCCGCGTCCTGCGCGTCGCTCGCGCCGTAGGCATAGAGCAACGGGAGGAAGTGGTCGGGCGAGGGGTGCGCCAGCCGGCCGTCCTCGGTGTCGGGCCAGAGGCGCAGCAGGGCCTCGGTGTCGCGCTCGCTCACGGCGCGGGTCACCTCGGCGTCGAAGCGGGCCGCCCACGCCGGCGTGTCGGTGTTGCCGGTCTGCATGCGGGTGAACGCGTCGCGCAGGTTGTGCGTGATGTTGCCGCTGGCCAGCACCAGCACGCCCTCGTCGCGCAGGGCGCCCAGCGAGCGCGAGAGCTCCAGGTGACCCCGCACGTCGAGGCGCCGGTCGATGCTGAGCTGCACCACCGGGATGTCTGCCTCCGGGAACATGAAGCGCAGCACGGTCCACGTGCCGTGGTCGAGGCCCCAGTCCGTGCTCAGCCCGGCCCGCTCGGGACCCAGGGCGCGGCGCACGCGCTCCGCCAGGTCCACGCTGCCGGGGGCGCGGTACTCGATCTCGTGCAGCGCGCGGGGGAAGCCCGAGAAGTCGTGGATGGTGCGCGGCTGCGCGTCCGCCGTGAGATAGGTACCCCCCACGAACCAGTGCGCGGACACGGCCAGGATGGCCGTCGGGCGTGGCATGTCCCGACCGAGCTCGGCGAACGTCGCGCTGTACGGGTTCTCGGTGATGGCGTTCATCGGCGAGCCGTGCCCCACGAAGAGCACGGGCATGCGCGTGCTGGGCGCGTTCCGTGGCGCCGGGTCCGTTCCGTCCATGGGTCGTGTCGCGGTGGTCATGGGGCTCTCCGGGGGAGTGGTTGTGGGACTGGGGGTCGCCGGGCCGCCGGCCTGCAGGCGCGCGTCCTCCCGCCGCGCGCAGCCCGGGGTGAGCGGGAGCAGCGCGGAGGTCGCGGCGAGCGTCTGCAGGAACTGTCGTCGGCCGAGGGTCACGGCTGAATCCTACGCGGCGGCGCTGTCGGCCGCTTGCACGGCCTGCAGCTCGATCTCGATCTCGATGCGCTCGCCGACCAGCACGCCGCCCGCCTCGAGCACCTGGTTCCAAGCCAGGCCGAAGTCACGCCGGTCGATGGACGTGCTGGCCGTGAAGGCCACGCGCTGGTTCCCCCACGGGTCCTTCGCCTGCCCGGCGTAGGTCACGTCGAGGGTCACGTCGCGCGTCGCGTCGCGGATGGTCAGCGCGCCGTCCACCGCGTAGGTGTCACCGCCGGTGTGACGTACGCTCTTGCTCACGAAGCGCAGCTCGGGGAAGCGCTCGACGTCCAGGAAGTCTCCCGAGCGCAGGTGGTTGTCGCGGTCTGCGACGCCCGTGTCGATGCTGGCCGCCTCGATGCTGACCTCGGCCTTGCCGCTAGCGAGCGAGCTGGGGTCCAGCTGGAGCGCGCCGCGCCAGGTGGCGAAGCGGCCGCGCACCTTGGCGAAGACCATGTGGCGGACGGTGAAGTGGATGCCCGAGTGGGCCGAGTCGATGTTCCAGGTGGTGGTCATGGAGAGCTCCTTGGGTGCGAGTGATGGACTCACTGTGCATTGCGCTCCGTGCGTTGATTAGACCGCTTGATTTGCAATGACTGTCCCACAAGTGGAACAATCCACGACATGGCCGACCTCAACGAGCTCCAGGTGTTCGCGCAGGTGGCCGCGCTCGGGAGCTTCACCCGCGCCGCCGCCGAGTTGGACATGCCCAAGTCCACGGTGAGCCGGAAGGTCTCGGAGCTGGAGGCGCGGCTGGGCGTGCGGCTGCTGCAGCGAACCACCCGCAAGCTGAGCCTGACCGAAGCGGGCCACACGTACTTCGCGCACGCCCAGCGCGTGCTGGCCGAGCTGGAAGAAGCAGAGCTCGCGGTGACCCGCATGCAGGACGCTCCGCGCGGACTGCTGCGCGTCACCGCGCCGCTGAACTTCAACCACCTGGCGCCCGTCGTGGCGGTGTTCCTGCAGCGCTTCCCGGAGGTGCAGGTGGAGCTGGTGTGCGCGGACCGCGTGGTCGACCTGGTGCACGAGGGCTTCGACGTCGCGGTGCGCGTGGGGGCGCTGTCGGACTCGTCGCTCATCGCGCGCAGCCTGGGCAGCGTCGAGAGCCACCTGGTGGCGAGCCCCGCGTTCTTGGCAGCCCACGGCGCACCTGCGAATCCCAGCGAGCTCTCGCGGCTGCCGGCGCTGGGCTTCGGCGTGGGCAGCATGCGACCCACGTTCCGGCTGGTGCGCGCCGGGGCGGAGGTCGCCGTGCAGGTGACGCCGCGCCTGGTGGTCAACGACTTCGTCTTCCTGGATGAAGCCGCCCGCGCTGGCCTGGGGGTCGCGCTGCTACCCCTCTTCCGCTGCGCCGAAGACCTGGAGAGCGGCGCGCTCGTGCGCGTGTTGCCCGAGTGGTGCTCGCCGCCCATCCCGCTGCACGCCGTGTACCCGAGCACACGCCACCTGTCCCCGAAGGTCAGCGCGTTCCTGGACCACCTCGCCCAGCCGGGCGCTCTCACGAACGGCACGCCGCCATCGGGCGCTGTACGGCCTCGGAGCACCACACGCGTGCCGCCGAAGGCAACGCACCGAAAGCGTCAGCGCCACCACACTTCGTAGTCGTCGTACTCGGCGCCCTCAGCCACGCTGGTCAGGTAGCGCACCTGCGCGAGCGTGACCTGGTCGCTCAGGTTGACCACCTCGGGCAGCAGCCCCTCTTGCAGCACGGGATGGAAGGTCTGGGTGCGGCGCAGCACGGCGCGGCGCGGGCCCTCCTCCAAGATGGTCCAGCCGCGGCCCTTGGGGTCCGCGATCATCGTGTCGGCGGCGACCTTCAGCGCGCGCAGGACCTCGACGCCGCTGTCCGACCGCGACACAGAGCCGAAGCTCTCCATCGCCTCGAACGCCCGGCGCCCCACGAACCGCCCCGCGTCACGCAACGTAGCGGGCCCCATCTCGCGACCAATCCACGCGCTCAGGTCGTTGTAGGCCGCGATGGGCACGAACTGGTTCGGCGTCTCGAGGTCGACGTGCTCCACCAAGCGTCGCGCGGCGCGCGCGTAGGGCCCGCTCCCGATCGCGTCCAGCAGATCCCTCACGAAGCCATTGTGCAGCGTCACTCCGTCCGTACTCGAGTCCATCGTTCTCCTTCGATGCGCCCCGAACGCGCCACAGGGGTCTCCGCGCGGCAAGTCACTCGGGGGTCGAGATGCTCCCCGTCCCAGTGGCCCCTGTCAACGGCGCAGACGCGATCCGGCGCGCGCTCACATCGCGTGGACGCGCTTCGCGCGCAGCTCTTGGATGCGACGCTCGAGGAAGCGCTTGTCCGCGTCGCTCTCGGCCAAGCGGAGAGCGCGTTCGTAGGCTTCGATGGCCTCCTCCGTGCGCTCGAGCCGGCGCAGCAAGTCGGCGCGCGCCGCGTGCATGAGGTGGTAGCGCTCGAGCTCACCCGTCGCGCTCAGCTGATCGAGCGCGCCCAGGCCCGCCTCGGGTCCGCGCCACATGGCGAGCGCGACGGCTTGGTTCAGCCCGATGACGGGCGTCCGGTGGATGCGCATCAGCAGGCCATAGAGCCCCGTGATCTGCGCCCAGTCCGTGCTCTCGTGATCGGGCGCGGTGGCGTGCACGGCGGCGATGGCCGCCTCGAGCTGAAAGCGGCCGATCTGTCCGCGCCGTAGTGCGTCGTGCAAGAGGACCCGCGCCCGCTCGATCTGCGGCAGCTGCCAGAGGCTCCGGTCCTGGTCGGTCAAGAGCACCAGGTCCCCGTGCGCGTCGTAGCGCGCGGCCCAGCGCGCGTCGTGCAGCAGCATCAGAGCCAGCAGACCTTCGCACTCGGCGTCCTCCGGCACGGCGCGGCTGAGCGTGGCGGCGAGGTGGATGGCCGTCTGTGTCAAGCGCGTGGGCGCGTTGGCGCGGGCTTCGCCGGTGTCCTCGGCGTGAGGGTCGGGCGCGCGCGAGTATCCTTCGTTGAAGATCAGATAGAGGACGGTGCGCACCGCCCCGAGGCGCTCGGCGAGCTGGTCGTCCGGGGGGACGCGAAACGGGATGCGCGCCGCTTCGATCTTGCGCTTGGCACGCACCAGCCGCTGCGCCAGCGTGGGCACGGGCAAGAGGAACGCGCGCGCGATCTCCTCCGTGCTCAGGCCCGCCAACGTGCTGAGGGTGAGCGCCACCTGCGCCTCGACGTCGAGCGCGGGGTGGCAGCAGGTGAAGATCAGGCGCAGCAGGTCGTCGTGGATGAGCGTCACCTCGGGCAGCTCGACCTGTGGCTCCCCCAGGTCCGCCCCAGCGGCGTCCAGCAGCCTGCGTCGCCGCGACTTGGCGCGCTGTGTGTCGATCACGCGGCGGCGCGCGGCCGTGAGCACCCAGCCGCTCGGATTGTCCGGGGGGTGGCTCTCCCAAGCGCGCGACGCCTGCAAGAGCGCATCCTGCAGGGCGTCCTCGGCCAACGTGAAGTCGCCGTCGCACAAGCGGATCAGCGCAGCCAAGACGCGGCTCCGGTCCTCGCGGTAGACACGCTCGAGGAGGCGCGCGACCTCGTCCTGGCTGCGGTCCGGCGTGCTCATCACGCGCTCAGTCGAAGGTCATGACGGGGCGCACCTCGACCGTCCCGAACGGGCTCGACGGGATCTTCGCGGCCCACGCGATGGCCTCGTCCAGGTTCGCCACGTCGATGAGGTAGTAGCCGCCGAGCTGTTCCTTGGTCTCCGCGAAGGGGCCGTCCGTGGAGAGCGTCTTGCCGTCGCGCACGCGCACGCTGGTGGCGGTGGTGGTGGGCTGGAGGGCGTCGCCAGCGACCAGCTTACCGGAGGCCTTGAGCTCGTCCGTGTACTTGAACCAAGCGCCCATCCAGGCTTGGGCGTCGGCCTGGGTGGCGGTGTGCTTCGCGACGTCGGCTTCGTTCGAATAGATGAGGAGCATGTACTGCATGGGTCTGTCTCTCCGTGTCTTGGGGGGCTCTCTGCCCGTGGTTCATGGGGATGTCGCGCGAGGCGCGCACGGATCGACAGCCCGCGCGCAGATTCTTCGTTTTTCTTTTCTGCGCCGCGGAGGAGGGCCCGGGTCACGCCCACGGACACGACCCGCAGCGCGTGGAAAAGGTACAGGTCTCCACCCAGCGCGCCCAGCCCGTTGCCCCCTCGCCAACGACGGCCCGCTTCGCGTACGCTCGCCGTCCTCATGACGTCACGGCGGCTCGAGTTCGTCGAGGGGAAGTCCTCGAAGTTTTGGCAGGCGACGCACACGGGGACCGAGGTCACGGTCGTGTACGGGCGCATCGGCACGGACGGCCAGACGCAGGTCAAGTCGTTCGACACCGAGGCGGACGCCAAGAAGGCGTACGACAAGCAAGTCGCCGAGAAGCTGAAGAAGGGCTACGCGGACGCGGCCGCGAGCCCCACGGCAGCGGGCGGGGGAGCTGGCGCCGGCGCGTCGCCTGCGACGGGGGCCAGCGGAGGGACCACGCCCGCGAAGGCCGGCGCGAAGAAGCCAGCCGAGAAGGTGGCCGAGGGGAAGAGAGCGGCGAAGAAGCCCACCCGCGCGGCGGCGCCGGGGCCAGCAAACGAAGACCCCGCGGCCACCGAGGCACCGCGTGCGCCCGACATCACCGAGGCTTCCTCTTCCGCGCTGCCCGAGACCGCACGCGCGACGTCCCAGCCGCTGTCTGCCCCAGAGCCCACGCTGACGCTCGGCGCGGCGGACCGCATTGCGGGTCTGCTGGACCCCATCCCGCTCCCGCAGCGCACTGGGCCGCAGCCCTTCGACCGAGACGCGTGCATCACGCGCTTGGCCGCGCTGGGGAAGCCCGACAAGTACATGTACAGCTTGCCCTGGGAGCGACTGGGGCTGACGGCCGACATCACCGAGGACGAAGCCTGGTTCTGGATCAAGGTCGTGGCGGCCGGGTCGCAGCTGAAAGGGGCGGTGGACAAGGCGAAGACCATGTCCGTCGAGCCCATGGATCTCGACCAGTACCGGGGCTGGGAAAACCACAACGAGGGCACCATCGCGGCCTTCTACGTGGTGCTCGGCCTGGACGGCTTCTGCGACCGTGTCTTCGCGCACCACAGCCCCGCGAAGCAAGCGCGCGCCATCATCCAGCAGCTCCTCCCGGTGATGGACGGTGCCCAGCGGGACGCGCTGCGCGCCGCCATCGAGGCACGCGTGGGGACCTCGGTGCCAGCTTGGGCCACGTGGCTGCTGGCCGTGCTCGGGCTCGACCGCACCAGCGTCGCGACGCAGCTGGCGGCCCAGAGCCCGCTACCCCCTGGCGACCCGCGCTATGTGGCCTACAGCGGCGAGAGCACGGCCCTGCTGCGCGCCACCTTCGGCCTGCGCGACCCCGCCGCCATCGTCGCAGAGGTCGAGCGCCTGCGGGCCTATCCCGCGAACGCCGCAGACGCGCGCGCGCTGTATGCGGCTGCAGGGTTCGGGGCCGCCGACGGCATCGCCAAGGGCGTGCTCGCCATGCCATCCAAAGCAGACGCCGAAGGCCTGGCCAACGTGCTGGCCCTCGGCAAGTCGACAGCCGTGGTGGAGCCCATGCTGCGCGTGATGCTGGAGTCGAAGGTCCCTGGCAGCGCGCGGCAGTGGCTGGACGCCAACACGGCCTTCGCCATCCCCGGGCTGCTGCCGCTGGTCACCGCGCAAGGCGCCAAGGCCGAGGCCGCTGCGAGCTACCTCCGTGAGCTGGCGCGCGCCGGCCACGCCGACGCCATCGATGCGGCGCTGAGCGGAATGGACGAGCAGGTGGCGCGGGCCGTGCGCACCAAGGTGCTGAGCGCCCACGAAGAGCAGCACCCCGTGGCGGACGACAGCGAGCTCCCCGAGTGGGCGACGCGCTGCTTCGGCGACCCCGCCAAGCTCACCATCGAGCCCGTCATGCTCGAGCCCGAGCAGCAGGATCCGCCCGCGCGCGTCGACGTGGGCCCCGTGGCCCTGAACCGCTCCGCGAGCGCGCTGCCACCGTATACCGACCCCGGAAATCCGCCTGCGTTCGACCTCGAGGCGTGCATCGCGCGCATGCTGAGCTGCCACACGACGCTCGGTGCGCCGCCGAGCACCTATGACTACTGGGCGTGGGAGAAGCTCTCGTTCGCGCTCCCCATGGCCCCGGAGGAGGGGCGCTTCTGGGTCTTGGCCATCCGCACCGCGGGCTACCGCGTGACCCCCGCCCAGGCCGAGAAGAAGCTGCGCGCCATGCGCTTCGACCAGCCGCTGGACGACGCGCCGAGATGGGACACGCGTCCGCTGACCGGGGCGTGGGCCGAGGGGGGCCTGCGCTCGCTGCTGGCCTATGCGCACTCGGAGCACAACGCCGGACACTTCGCAGACCAGGTGGTGCAGCGCGTCGTGCCCTCCCTCTCGCCCGACCAGCGCGCCACCATGCTGCGCGAGCTGCTGGCGCTCCCGGCTCCGACCACGGGTGCCCTGCTGTTGGCGCAACGGCTGGGTGCGAGCGACGCCGAGATTCGCGCGGCGCTCCCGCGCCTGGTGCGCGGCGAGCACGGCGCGGCGTCGGAGCTGCTGCGCCTGCTCTACGTGTACGAGGACGCGGAGACCATCGTGCGCGAGGCCGAGCGCGTGAAGGCCGTGCCACGCAACGAGAAGGAAGCCCGCGAGTGGCTCGCCGCCACCGGGGTGCTGGGCGTGCCCACGTTGGGCACGGTGGCCACCGCCTCGTACCAGAACGACCGGGCTGGGCTGGTGCGCGCGCTGACCTGCGTGGAGGCACCCTCCGCGGCCCCGTACATGCTCGCGCTGCGGAAGGGCACCGCGAAGGAGGCCGCGCGTCAGTGGCTGGAGAACAACATCGCGCACACGGTCGAGGGGCTGTTGCCGTTGGTGGGCACGAAGGACAAGCAGGCCGCAGCGGCGACCGATCACCTGCGTGACCTGTGCCGGCGCGGCTATGGCTGGCTGGTGGAGCGAAAGGCCGGCGGCCGCGCCGACGTCGCCAAGCTGGTGCTCGACCCGCGCGCGGGCCTGGCGAAGCCGAACGCGTCGGACGCTGCCATCGCTGGACGCCTCGCGCCCATCTCCATCAAGACCGCACACGGACCGCGCGCCCTCGGCCCCGCGCGCACGGCGACGGTGCTCGCCGAGATCCGCTCGTCCAGCTTGGACGCCCCCACGCCGCGCCTCGCCCTCTTCCGCGAGCACGTGGACGAGCACGCGCGCGACGCGTTCGCGTGGGCGGTGTTCCAGAGCTGGCTGCAGGACGGCGCCAGCAGTAAGGAGCGCTGGAAGATGGAGGCCGTGGGCCACCTGGGCGGAGACGCCTCGGCCATCGCGCTGGCCAAGCTGGTGCGCGTGTGGCCCGGGGAGAGCCAACACCAGCGCGCCGTGCTGGGGCTCGAGTGCCTGCGCGCCATCGGCACCGACACCGCGCTGATGCAGATCCACGGCATCTCGCAGAAGGTCAGCTTCAAGGGCATCAAGGAGCGCGCCGGCGAGTGCATGGAGGGCATCGCGCAGGACCGCGGGATGTCACGGGACGAGCTGGCGGACCGCATCATCCCCGACGGTGGCCTCGACGAGCGCGGCTCGCGGGTGTTCGACTTCGGTGCGCGTCGCTTCGAGTTCGTGCTGGGGGACGACCTGAAGCCCATGGTGCGCGACGAGGGGGGCAAGCGCCTGCCGAACCTGCCGAAGCCCAACAGCAAGGACGACGCGGAGCTCTCGGCGGAGGCCGTGGCCGCTTGGAAGCTGCTCAAGAAACAGGTGGCCGAGGTGGTGAAGACGCAGGCCGTGCGGCTCGAGCAGGCCATGGTGGTGGGCCGCCGCTGGAGCCCCGACGACTTCGAGACGCTGTTCGTACAGCACCCGCTGATGGTGCACCTGGTGCGCCGCGTGATCTGGGCCGCGTACGACGCCGAAGGGGCCTACCTCGGAGGCTTCCGCGTCGCCGACGACGGCACGCTGGCGACGGTTCGGGACGAGACCTTTGTGTACCCCGAGCACACCGCGTCGGTGGGCGTGGTGCACCCCTCGCACCTCAGCGCGGACGACGCGCCGGCCTGGGGCGAGATCCTGGCGGACTACGAGATCGTGCCGCCGTTCGCGCAGCTGGGTCGGCCCACGTACGCGCTGACGGAGGAGGAGTCCAAGGGCACGATCATCACCCGCTTCGAGAAGGAAGAAGTGGAGGGCCGCGCGCTGGTGTTCGGGCTGGAAGCCCTGGGCTGGACGCGCGGAAGACCGCAGGACGGCGGCGCCTTCTGTGCGCACCACAAGACCTTCGGCGGCGTGACCGCCGTGGCGACGTACCGCGACGGCTGCTGGGTGGGCACCAACGGCGAAGACTGGACCCCGCAGAAGGTCGACGCGGTCGGGTTCACCACCGACGCTGCGGAAGCCGAAGACGGCTTCTTCAGCTGGGCCTACACCAAGGGCGCGGTGCCGCTGCGCGACGTGGACTCCGTCATCGTGAGCGAAGTGCTGCACGACCTGACGCGCCTGGTGGAGAGGGGCAAACAGGGATGAGCGACGACGTACAGCGACCTCCTGCCGAGGAGCTCTTCGCGGACGAGCTGGCCGCGCTGCGCAAGGACGACGGAGACGCCGCACGCCCGCCGGGCTGGGCGCTCACGCCGCGCTCGGTGGTGCGCTTTCTGCTGGGCGACGCGAAGGCGAAGCTCGCGCCCAAGTTCGTGGGCAGCCGCGCCCAGATCGAGCGCTGCATCGTGGCCCTCGCCACGAGCCGCGGGCTCATGATGGTGGGCGAGCCGGGCACAGCCAAGTCGTACCTGTCCGAGCTGCTGGCGGCGGCCATCTCGGGGGACTCGACGCTGGTGATCCAGGGCAGCGCCGGGACCACCGAGGACGCCATCAAGTACAGCTGGAACTACGCCCTGCTCTTGGCCGAGGGCCCTACCGAGCGCGCGCTGATCCCCGCGCCGCTGCACCGCGGCATGAGCGCCGGGAAGCTGGTGCGTTTCGAGGAGATCACGCGCTGCCCGCTGGAGATCCAGGACACGCTGCTGTCGGTGCTCTCCGAACAGATGATGGCCATCCCCGAGCGCGAAGACAGCGGCCGCTCGCTCTACGCGAAGCCGGGCTTCAACGTCATCGCCACGGCGAACACGCGCGACCGCGGCGTGAACGAGATGAGCGCGGCGCTCAAGCGGCGCTTCTGCTTCGAGACCATCGGGCCCATCGCCAAGCTGGAAGACGAGATCGCGCTCGTGCAGCGTGAGGTCAGCCGTCAGTTGAGCAAGGCCGGCATCAAGGCCACGCTGCCGGCCGACATGACGGAGGTGCTGGTAACCACGTTCGCCGAGCTGCGCAACGGCAAGACCACGGCGGGCAAGTCCATCGAGCCGCTGACCGCGGTGATGAGCACGGCCGAGGCCGTGGCCGTGGGCTACGCGGCGTCGGTGCACGCGGCCTTCTTGGGTGAGGGCGAGGTGCGAGGGGAGCACCTGGTGTCCAGCCTGGTGGGGACGGCGCTGAAGGACAACGCCGACGACATCCCGCGCATCCGTCACTACTTCCAGCAGGTGGTGGCGCCCCGCAAGAGCGGGGCCTGGCGCGACCTGTATGAAGCGCGCTCCCTGTTGCCGGAGAAGTGAGTGGAGCCCGTCTTCGTCCCGGTGCGCCACCACAGCCCCGCCTGCGCGCGTCTGGTGCGCGCGCTGGTGGCCGAGCTGAAGCCGTCGCGCGTGCTGATCGAGGGCCCGTCGGACTACACGCGGCACGACGAGCTGCAGCTGCCGCACCAGCTGCCCATCGCCATCTACACCTTCGTGAGGAGCGCGGAGGGGCGCAGCGGAGCCTACTACCCGTTCTGCGAATACTCGCCCGAGTGGCAGGCCATTCGCGCGGCGGGCGAACACGGCATCCCCTTCGCGTTCATCGACTTGCCGTGGGCCGCGCGCCCCATGCGCGACGCCGCGCCGCAGTCGCGCTACGGGGACGGCCCCATGCGCCAGGCGCGGCTGGTGGACGCGCTGTGCGCCGAGCTGGGGGTCGAGGGCTTCGACGCGCTGTGGGACACGCTCTTCGAGATCGACCCGGACGTGCCGCACGCCGAGCTGCTGGAGCGCCTCCGCGCGTTCTGCGACGAGCTGCGCCTGACCGACGAGGCGAGCGACGCCGTCTCGCCCGCAGACCTGGCGCGTGAGGCGTTCATGCGCGCACGCATCGCGGAGGCCCAGGCCGTCCGAGGCCCTTCGGACGGTCCGCTGCTGGTGGTGACGGGCGGCTACCACACGCTGGCGCTCACGCGTCCCGACGGCGCGGTCGAGCCCGAGCCCGAACCCGAGCCCGAGCCCGAGGAGGCCGGCATCGCGCTCACGCCCTACTCGTTCGAGCGCCTGGACGGACAGACGGGCTATGCGGCGGGCATGCCCTCGCCGGGCTTCTACCAAGCGCTGTGGGACGGCGCCGAGCCCCTGCACATCGCCGTCCTCGCCCTGCGCGAGCGCAAGCAGGCGGTGAGCACGGCCGACCTGATCAGCGCCGAGGCGATGGCACGCGGGCTCTCGGCGCTGCGCGGTCACGCGCGGGTGTTCCGCACGGACGTGCTCGACGGCGTCCGCCTGGCGCTGGTGAAAGACGCCATGGACGGGTCCCAGCACCCCGTGCTCGGCGCCGTGCTGGAGGCGTTCCGGGGGCGTGCGCGCGGGCGCCTGGCCGAGGGCACGCAGCGCCCCCCGCTGGTGCACGACATCGAGCGCGTGCTGCAGAACGAGAACCTGGTCCCCGAGCCCGTGGCGCGCAGCGTGGAGCTGCACCTGCTGCGGCCCGCCGAGCGGCGAGCGTCGAGCGTCCTGCACCGTGTCGCCGGGCTGGAGCTGCGAGGCGTCACGCTCACCGAGGGCACCGACTTTGCCACCCGCAAGGACCTGGTGGAGCCCTTCGAGCGCTGGTCGCTGCACTGGACGCCCGAGTTCGAAGGAGACGCCATCGAGGCCGCGCTGTACGGGAGCACCCTGCGTGAAGCGAGCCTCGAGCGCCTGCGTGAGCGCGCGGAGCACGGGACGCGCGACGCCGAGACCGCCGCGTTGCTCTGCCTGCAGGCCGCTCAGGCGGACCTGGGCGAGCTCGGAGAGTCGCTGTTCCAGAGCCTGGTCACCTTGCTCCGCGAGGAGGCGGACTTCGTGCGGCTGGCGCGCGCGCTGGGCCACCTGCTGTACCTGGTGCGCTTCGACGAGGCGCTCGGCAGCGCGGGCGACGAGCGCTACGCGGCCCTGCTGGGCGAGGCCTACGACCGTGGCACGTGGCTGCTGGCTTCGACCAGCGCGGGCAACGCCGACGTCGTGGACGGGCTGTCGCGGCTGGTAGACGCGCGCCTGCGCTGCGCCGACCGCCTCCCCCTGCCCCCGCTGCTCGACATCCTGTGGCTGGTGCTGAACGACGGCGCGCGCGACGCGGCGCTGCGCGGGGCAGCGGCTGGGGCGCTCTATGCCCTGGGCGAAGAGGGTGGCCTCCACATCGCCGAGCGCGTCGGCAGCTTCGCCCTCCCGAGCCAGCTGGGAGACTTCCTCAGCGGCCTGTTCACGCTGGCGCGTGAGGTGCTGCGCGTCGACCCGTCCCTCATGCTGCGCCTCGACGAGCTGCTACTGACCTTCTCGGACGACGACTTCCTGGCGGCCCTGCCCGCGCTGCGCCTGGCCTTCTCGTTCTTCCCCCCGCGTGAGAAGCACCACCTGATCGACCAGCTGATGCGTCGCATCGAGGACGGTGGGGCACCGCTCGCGCCGCTGGCCGTGGGGGCCGAGCGCGCCGCCGAAGCCATGCGCCTGGAGCGTGCGCTGTTGACCGAGCTGCGCCAGCACGGGGTCGCCCTGTTCGACGAGGACGCGCGGTGAGCACCGGACGCACACGGCGCCTGCGGTGGCGATTGGTGTTGGGCAGCGGCTCGGAGGACGTGCTGGGCGGCCTCCCCGACGAGCACAGCACGCGGCAGGACGAGGCCCTGGAATACCTGTACGGGCGCGAGAACAAGGGGCGCAACGTGCGCGACCGCGGTGGACCCGGCAGCCTCGACCCGTCGCAGCTGAGCGTGCCCGACTGGATCAACCAGGTGCACGAGCTGTTCCCGGCGCGCGTCATCGAGCGCATCGAGAAGGACGCGCTCGAGCGCTACGGGCTCGAGGAGATGGTCACCAACCCGGACATGCTGCGCAAGGCCGAGCCGAGCGAGACGCTGCTGCGCGCCGTGCTCCGCACCAAGCACCTGATGAACCCCGCCGTGCTCGCGCTGGCACGGACGCTGGTGCAGAAGGTCGTGCAGAAGCTCCTCGAGCAGCTCTCCACCGAGATCCAGAACCCCTTCGTGGGCTCCATCCTGCGACGCCGCTCGCACATCCGGATGGCCAAGAACTTCGACGTGTCCAGCACGCTGCGCCACAACCTGCGCTACTGGGACTCGGAGGCGAAGCGCCTGGTGCTGCGCGATCCGCACTTCCACACGCGCGTACGACGCCACATCGACAAGTGGCAGATCCTGATCGTGGTGGACCAGTCGGGCTCCATGGTCGGGAGCGTCATCCACGCCGCGGTCACGGCAGCCATCTTCTTCGGCATCCCCGCCATCAAGACGCGCCTGATCCTGTTCGACACGAACATCGTCGACGTCACCGACTACTGCACGGACCCGGTGGAGACGCTGATGAAGGTGCAGCTGGGTGGCGGTACGGACATCGCCCAGTCGCTGGTCTACGCGGAGAGCCGCATCGAGAACCCGCGACGCACCATCGTCGTGCTGATCACCGACTTCTTCGAGGGCGGGCCCCCGCAGAACCTCTACGCGGTGACGAAGCGCCTGGTGGAGAGTGGCGTGACGCTGCTCGGGCTGGCCGCGCTCGACTCGGACGCGCGCCCCTTCTACGACCACGACATCGCGCGCCGCATGGCGTCGCTGGGCGCCCACGTCGGGGCCATGACCCCCGGTGAGCTGGCGGCGTTCGTGGCGGAGAAGGTGCGATGAGGGCAGACCTCCTCGCGCTCACGGACGACGACCTGACCGCGCTGTCGAACCGTGGGACGGTGCGGCGGGCGCGCGCGGAGACCGACGCGGGCGAGCTGAAGGTGGAGCTGACGGTGGGCGAGGACGGCACGCTCACCGCCGCGTGGTCCGATGACACCACGTGCACGCTCCCAGCGGGCGTGTCGCTCGGGCGGGCGCGCTGCACCTGCCCCGCGCAGCCACCCTGCCGGCACCTCGTGCGCACCGTCATGGCCTACAGGCGGGACACCGCCGCGCCAACCGCCGCCAGCGCTGGGAGCGACGCCAGCGCGCCATCGGGCGAGCCGACGACCGAGGCTGACGTCACCGCACCAGGCTCCGCGCCCGCCCACACGCCCGCCCACACGCCCAACGAGCTGCCGAACGCGCTCGTCACGCGGGCCCGCAAGCTGTGGACGGCCGGTCAGCTGTTCGAGCTGACGCGCACCGCGAAGCCGGTGGCCCGCTGCCACTCACTCGGCACGACGACGCGCTTCTTGGTCCCAGGAGACGCGCACCATGCGGTGTGCGACTGCGGTCAGCCCGCCCCATGCGAGCACGCCGCGATGGCGCTGTGGGCGTTCGAGCGCTTGGCCCCGGAGGCGCATGCCGGTCTGGTCGACACGCGGGACACTCCCTACCCCGTGCCCCTCGACGCGCTGGACGCGGTCGACGCGCTGCTCGAGGAGTGGCTCACCGTGGGCCTGGCCAGCGCGCCGACCACCCTGCTGGACCGCACCCAGCGCGTGTCACAGGAGGCACGCAAGGCGGGTCTGGTGTGGGTGGCGGAGGCGCTGGCCGAGCTCGCCTCCGAAAAGGAGGCCTACGACCAGCGCGACGCGCGCTTCGACGCGGGCCAAACGGCGCGCGTGTTCGGCGAGCTGGCGCTGCGCAGCGGGGTGACGCGCGCGGACCGCGGCACGGTGCCGCCTGTGTTCGTCCGCGGCGTCCCTGCGGACCGGACGCTGCAGATCCCGTCGAGCAAGCTGGTGGGGTTGGGGTGCGCCGCCAGCATCGGTCGCACTGGCGTGAGCCTGCACGCGTTCGTGCAGGACGAAGACACGGGGCAGGTGTTCACGTTGGTGAAGGACGCGGCGCTGCGGTCGGCCGCCGGGACCGAGCGCCCCTTGCACGAGCTGGCCCGCGCGACCGTGGGCAAGGGCATCACGCTCGCGAACGTCGCGATGGGTCGCACACTGGCGAAGGGCGCAAAGCGCTCCGCCTCCGGCGTGCTGTCGCTGGGGCGCTCGCCCGCAGCCTGTAGCCCGCAGACCTTCTCGTTCGAGCGGCTGCGCGCGCCCGTGTTGGCGGAGGGTTTCGCGGAGGTGGACGCCCACCTCGCCCAGCTGCCGCCCAAGCCGCTGCGCCCACGCAAGCTGGCCGAGGACGTCCACGTGGTGCCGCTCCGCCGCGCGGGCGACGTGCGCTTCCTCTCCGCGACACAGGAGACGGTGGCCCTGCTCGAGGACCCTGTGGGCGGGACGGCGCTTTTGCGCTTCCCGTTCCACGAGCGCGCCGCCGCTGGCACCGAGGCGCTGCTGCGGGCGCTGTCCGCACCGGGGCTCGTGTTCGTGAGCGGACGCTTCCGGCGCGGCGCGCAGGGGCTCGTGGTGGAGCCCACGCTGATCGTCAGTGAGCGCGACGGAGTGCGTCGCGCGGTGGCGCCGTGGATCGAGGCGCCCAGCGACGAGGCGGGCGCCCATGCGCGCGGGCGAGCCCTGGACCGCGACGACGACGGCGCGCACTTCCTGGCCGACGAGCTGGCCGACGCCATGGGCGAGGCGGCCGTGGTCGGGACCGCCGGATGGACCCCGGGGCACCGCCGCGCGTTCACGGAGCACGCGCGCCGAGCCGACTCGCTGGGGCTGGTCGACACCGCCCGCTGGCTCGCCGAGCTGGCCGACGCCCCCTCGGCGAGACGCGTGCTGCGTCTTTCAGCCCTCGCGACGTGGGCCGAGGGGCGGGAGCCCTAGTTCGCGGCATTGGGCGTGTTCTTCGCGCTGCGGGTCGGCGCGCTAGGCCGGGCAGGCGCTCGCTCCGCTGAAGCGCTTCGCGTCGCGGACGCGCGCGTAGGCCTCGAGCACTTCGGGCAGCTGGGCGGGCGTGCTGGCGTGCAGGATGACTCCGTCGGCCCCGGCCGTGAACTGGTCCTTGATGCGCGCCGCGCAGGTGGCGGCGTCACCCACGGCGGCCGGGAACCAATGCTCTGGGATCTCGCGCTCGATCTCGCGCAGCTGCTCGAGCGTGGCCGTGGCGTCGATGGCCGAGGTCATGCGCAGCACCGGGCGGGACCGCCGGAAGCGGCGCAGCCGCTCGGGGTCCCAGCCGTTCACGGCGACCAGCAGTTCTCCGTAGCGTGGGGCCTGCAGGTACGTCGCCATGCGCGCGACGATGCGCCGCAGGCGGTCCTCCTCCGTGGGCTCGTGTACGGTCGCGAGGACGCTCCAGACCTTGACGGCGCTCGAGTCGCGCCCGGCCGCCTTGGCCCCTCGACGCGCGGCCTCCACCTCGCGGCGCAGCGCGTCGTCGCTCAAGAACGTGTGGAGGATGATGCCGTCGAACACGCGGGCGGCGCGCTCCACGGCCTCCAGCCCGAACCCCACGAACAGGCAGGGAATGTCCACGTCGAGCCAGCTGCCCATGTGGAGATAGGGGCTCACGCCGTATGCGCTCTTCAGCGCCAGCACGCGCTCCCCGCGCCAGAGCTTGCGCATGGTGGTCACGAAGCGCCCGAGCTCGGCGTTGCTCACGTCGGAGAGGCCCATCATGCGGGAGCGCACCGCCACGCCACGCGCGAGCCCCAGCGCAAAGCGCTCGTGGCTGAGCTTGGCCGCCGTGGCCGCCATGGTCGCGGTCACCAGCGGATGACGCGTGTCGATGTTGGTGGCGGCCGTGCCGACGTAGATGTGCTGGGTGGCGGCGCAGGCGGCACCCACGCACACACCCGCGTCCTTCACGTCGAAGCGCTCGGAGATCCAGATGGACCCGAGTCCGAGCGCCTCGGCCTCCCGCGCCTCGTCGACCAGGCGCGATGGGTCCTCTGCGTGACCGGCCAGCCCGTACAGCCCCAGCTCCGGAAAGCGCAGCGGACTGGGCCCCGCGAGCGTCAGGCGGGACTCGGCGCGCTCCGCCTGGCCGCTGGGCACCGCGGCGTGCCGGCGCCGCGCGCGCTTGTTCCCCGGGATGGTGAGCAGCTCCGCGCCATCCAGGTCCAGCACGTGCCGCGCGTGGCGCTGCGCCATCGTCGCGAACATGCGGTCCCCACGCTCCGTCTGCTGCACCATCATCGAGGCGATGACCGTCACCACGAGGCCGGTGAACGTGCCGCGCCGATAGTCTTCCCAGCACGCGTCCCAGTCGTAGCCGGCGACACCCGCCGCGCACAGGCTGTCGTGATAGCGCCGCACGATGTCGTGCTCCACGTGGCGCCGCACCTCCGGGGCGAGCCCGGCACCCAGGAAGTACGCCACGTCGCCGAGGGGGTTCCCGAGCACCACGCTCTGCCAGTCCACCACGGCCACCCCGGGCGGACTCGTGCGCTCGTCCAGCAGCAGGTTGTCCAAGCGATAGTCGTAGTGCACCAAGCTGAACGCGCTCTCGGGGCGCTCGAACGGGTGGCGCGTGGACTCACCCGCCAGCGCGATGATGTCCGCCTCGTCGGCGGTGAGCTCGTCGCCGTAGCGCTTCAACACGCCGCGCACGTTGTAGCGGTACAGGGCGCGCCCCAGCTGTTGCAGCGACGACGAGCCCGCGTCCAGCCAGTCCACGCCCAACAGCGACGCGTCGCAGAAGCTCGGCGCGTGCAGCCCCACCAGCTGCTGCACGGCGGCGTCGGCGACCTCCGGCGTGCAGCCCTGCAGCTGGTCGCCCTGCCGCGCGGGCGCGAGGTCTTCGAGCAGCAGCGCGAACGCTGGCCCACGGCCCTCGATGTCGGCGTAGTAGCAGCGCGGCGTGCGGATGCTCACGCGCGCTTGCAGGTCGCGGTAGAACGACACCTCGCGCAAGTAGTTGGTCAGCAAGACCCCCGACATGCGGCTCTTGGCGTCCAGCGCCGGGAACTTGCCCACGAGACGTGTCGGGGCGGACCCGTCACCTCCCGTGACGTCGAGCGTGTAGCGCAGGCAATGGCCTATCTGCCCCGTGCCGATGGGCTCGGCGCGGAAGCCCGTGACGGTCACGCCGTCATGGCCGGCGGCGCGCAGCCGCTCGGTGAAGAAGTCGGTGCGGATGGTCTCGGGAGTGGGGATGCGCGTGGCCATGGGTCGCCGTGCATGGAACGCGATGCGCCTGCCGGGGCGCAAGTCATTCGAGCCGACGTTCCCGCACACTGCCAGTGCCGACGCCCAGCGCGCGCCGAGCGCCACGCGTGCGAGCCTCTGCCATGGCACGACCCATGAACGCGCGAGACCGCCACGAAAGATGGTAGCGTCGAGGCTCGTGGAACCCTCGCAACACTCGCGCGAGCCCTTGCTCGCTCTGCGCGCCGAGCTCGGCGCCTCCCTCCCCCCAGAGGTCGAAGCCCTTCCCGACGAAGCCCTCGAGCACCTCCTGGCCTGCGTGCGCGCCCAGAAGGCGCACCAGCGTGGCGCGCTCGACACGGCCGTGGAGCAAGGCCTCACCTTCGTGCCGGCGATGCTGCGCGGCGCGGTCCGCAAGATCCTCTTCAAGGGCTGAGCACGCATGAGCCGCGTCGAGACCATCGCCGAACGCACCAAGCTGGCCCGCCTCCTCTCCCTGGAGCACGAGCAGCTGCACCACTACCACGCCCTGGACGCCCAGGGGTTGCGCGCGCTGCGCGAGGCGCTCAGTGACCACTTCTTCGACGACAGCCGCGCCATGCTCGAGCGGGTCGCGAGCGCCAGCCGCCTGCTACCGAACGCCCTCGTCGCGAGCGTGGGCGAGCGCTCCTTCGGGCCCATGTTGTGCGCGCGCATCACCGGGCTGCTGACCCCGGAGCGCGCGGCATCCCTGGCCGCGCACATGCCCGACGCGTTCCTGGCCGACGTCGCGATGCAGCTGGACCCTCGCAGCGCGCGCGGTGTGCTCGGGAGGCTCGAGACCAAGCGCGTGGTGTCCGTGGCGCAGGTCCTGCTCGCGCGAGGCGAGCACCTCACGCTGGGGCGCTTCGTCGACTTCCTGGCGCTCGACGTGATCGGCGCAGTGGTCGACGTCATCGCCGAAGAGGCGGTGCTGCTGGACATCGCGTTCTACATCGAGGCCAAGCCGCGTATCAGCGAGCTGGCCGGGCTGCTCTCGGCCGAGCGCCTGCGGAGGTTGGTGCTTGCCGCAGGCGAAGGAGACGGCGACACGTGGGTGGCCGCGCTCGCTCTCATGAGCCACCTGGACGACGCGTGGCGCCGCCGCATCGGGGACCTGGTGGTCGCCGAAGGCGAGGTCTTCCTCGGCCAGCTGGTCGATGCGGCGCAGGCACACGACCTGTGGGACGCGATGCTGCCCATCGTGGGTTCCATGACGCCGGACGCGCGTGTCGCCCTGGCCGCGATGCCAGCGCTCGGTCGACGCGACGTGCTCGAGAGCGTGGTCCGGGCTGCCCACGCGGGCCGGCTCTGGCCCGACTTCCTCCCGCTGGTCGGCGCGCTGCACGGCGACGCCCGCAGGCTGGCGGCGACCGTGGTGGAGGGGCTCCCGGAGGCCATGCTGCTCGACATCATCGCCACCGCACACGAGCGCGCCCTGTGGCCCGCGCTGCTGGGGCTGGTGGAACAGATGACTCCCACGGAGGCCAGCACGGCGCTGCGTCTGCTCGCTGCCCAAGAGGAGCCGGTCGTGGCGGCGCTGCTGAGCGCGGTAGACGGCACGCAGGTCACGTGGGCGCAGCTCTTGCCCCACGTCGACGCGATGCGTGACGAAGACCTCGCTCGCCTCGGGCGCGTGTTCGCGCAGGGCACGCACGCGCAGTCGCTCGCGCAGCTGCGACACGCCGCCCAGCAAGACGGGCGCTGGGTACGCCTCGAGCCGCTCTTGGGCCGTTGATCGTCAGTCCGTCGGGCTGGCGGACTGATCCTGGAAGTGCCAGTCCGCTACGGTGTCGCCGAAGCGACGCCCGCTGTCCCACCCGTCGAGCGCGGGGTCCACCGCCAGGCGCTCCGAGCCGAACACCAACGGCAAGAGGGGCAGCCGGTGCGCCACGGCGCGGTCCATGCCCTCCAGCAGCTGCAGGCGACGCTCCGTGTACAACGCGCGCCCCCATCGATCCACGATCTCTGCGGTCGCGTCGTCGAACGCGAAGGTCCGCGCCGTAGGGTCGAAGCGCCCGTTCGCGCGGGGCAGGTTCCAGTAGCGGCGAGGGTCGGAGTCGTCGCCCCCGTCGCGGATCATCGAGAGCCGCAGCCCGCCGTGGTCGCGCCCACGCGCAGCGCGGTCGGTGGCCGACACCTCATGGTCCTCCACCACCAAGCCGACGTCCGTGAGCGCCTGGGCGATCCGCGCGGCCACCTGCTGGTCCACGGCGCGATCCGTGTGCGTGAGGCGGATGGTCTCCCCCAGCACCCCCGCCGCCTCGAGCGCCGCCCGAGCCGCTTCGGGGTCGTACGGCAGCGCGTCGGCGGCGTCCGCCTCGACGTGGACGGACGGCGTCTGGGCCGGTCGCCCGAAAGGCCCGAAGATCTCCGCTGCGAGCGTCGGCCGGTCGATGGCTTGGAGGATGGCCCGACGCACCTCGAGCCGCGCCAGCAACGGCGACCGTTCGTCCGGCGTGAGCGCGTACATGTCGCCGGCGGGGCGCACGATGACGCCGCTCGGCCGCTCTCGCTCTAGTTGGTCTGCCACCTCGGGAGTCAGCGTCCCCGGCTCGACGATGTCGATCTCGCCAGCGGAGAATGCGGCCACGAGCGCCTCGACGGTGTCGAAGACGCGCACCTCGATGCGCGCGATCGCGGGCGCGGGACCCGCATAGTGCTCATTCGCCGTGAGCACCGCAGACTGCCCCGCGGCGAACTCGGTGAGGGCGTACGGCCCCGCGCTCGGCAGCGCCTGATTGCGTCGCGCCTCCCGCACCGCGTCGAAGCCCCCGTCCGTGGCGATGGCCTCGAGCAACGCGTGACGCGGCAGCGGGTAGAACCCCTCGAGCGCATACGCCATCGCGTCGGCGTACGTGAGCACCAGCGTGCGCTCGTCCGGAGTCTCGATCGCGAGCACGTTGGGGTCCGGCGACACCTCGAGCGCGAAGCGGAAGTCGTCCGACGTGAGCGGCTCCCCGTCAGACCAGCGCAGGTCGGCGCGCAGCGTCCACGTGATGACGAGCGTCCCGTCTGCGCGAAAATTCATGAGGTCGTTGGTGACGCCGGGCGCCTCCACGGCCAGCTGCCCGACCAGCTCGCCCTCGGGGGTCTGCGTCGTCAGGCCCGCGCGCTGTGGCCCGCGGAGCACGCCATAGGACGCGGACGTCAGCTGCAGCGTCCCCACTCGCAAGACGTCCCGCGTCGAGGTGGCGCGCGCGGGGAGCGCCTGGGCCGTGACGTCGGCCTGAGCATCCGACGCACGACCGAGATCCAGCATGAGGATCGTCGCCACGAGCGCGATGACGGGGATGCCACGGCGTGAGTAGCGATCCAAGCGGTGCGCCACCGGGGTGCGATCGGTGCGCGAGAGCCAGTAGGCGGCCACCGTGACCACCAACGTCAGGGTGGACAGGGCGTACGCCAGGATGAACAGCTCGTCCACCACGGTCAGGTAGCTGACGTCGGGGATGGTGCCGGCGACCGTGAACTGGAAGGCGAAGCAGGCCAGCAGGACGGTCACGCCGATGCTCGTGCGGGCGTCGACCAGATCGGGCGCCAGATAGAGCGCGAACAGTGCAATGAGCAGCAGCAGCAGCAGCGGCAGGAACACTTGACCGCGATGGTGATGGTCGGGCGCTGGAGGGTCACCTCGAAGCCCACGCGTTGGATGGTCGTGGAGCGCCCCTCGCCCTCGATGGAGCCGAGGTCCGACGCGTAGAGCAGCTCCTGCATGCGTGGCTGGAACTCGGGCTCGTAGTCCCAGCCGGTCACGCTGAAGCGCGACGCCATGCCGCTGCCCGTCAGGTCCGGCACCAGCTCCGCG
The DNA here is from genome assembly GCA_020633055.1 of Sandaracinaceae bacterium. NCBI lineage: Bacteria > Pseudomonadati > Myxococcota > Polyangiales > Sandaracinaceae > Sandaracinaceae bacterium. Next base: position 200,226 of record JACKEJ010000010.1, read on the forward strand.
CTGCTCCCCGACAGCTCGAACTGGATGCCCAGGTGCTGGGTGTCGAAGGGGAAGCGATGCAGCGGGAACTCGCCGCGCAGCATGCCGCGCAGGTGGTAGCGGTGCGAGTGCCAGTCCCCGTCGGAGGACTCGCCGAGATCCACCATCTCCATGTCGAAGCACGAGTTCTGAACGCGCAGCGCGGATGGATCGAGCTCGCCGTACCACTTCAGCCACACGTCCGCGTCCACGTCGTACGTGCCGTTGCGCTGATCGAAGCGGGTCACGTCGTGGAGGTACACGCCGACGTACGCGCGCTCCGCAGGCGCGGCCTGGGCACGGCCTGGGACGGCCACGAACGCGGCCACCCAGAGGGTCAGGAGAGACGACCAACGCGTGGCACGCAGCATCACCGGAAGGTACCACGCGGCCAAAGGCGTCGAGCGCTCACACGGCGGGCGGGCGCACGCCACCAGCGCAGCCTCAGGACGCGCGCTCCGCGTCCAGCTCGAGTGAGGCGCGGGACGCCTCGGGGGCCGTCGCGGTGCCATCCTGGGCGAGGCCGACGCTAGGGAACGCGGCGGCGAGGAAGCCGACCACCAAGGGACCGCCGAACGCGGCAGGCCAGAACAGAGAGTGGTGACACGCGGCAGGGCATGGCCCCCCGTGGAGCGTGAGGGCGATGCCCCCGAGGTAGAACACCGGAAACGCGAGCAGTGCGGCCTTGAGCGACTTGCGGCGACGGGGATGCATGACGCCGGGCCGAAGCAAGCGGCGGGCCAGCCCAGAATCATTGCAAAAACCGGCCGCATGGCCGAGCTCCTGCCGCCGGAGTGAGAAGCTCTGTTCGCAGCGGGTGCGCACGGTGGGTGCCACCCGCGCGTCACGTGTGTCTTCAAGACGCGACGTAGACCGTCTTCTCGTTGACGAAGGCACGGATGCCCGCTTGACCCAGCTCACGTCCAAACCCGCTGCCCTTGATGCCCCCGAATGGGAGGCGCGGGTCCGAGCGCACGTGGGTGTTCACAAAGGCGCAACCCGCCTCGAGCTCGTGGGTGGCGATGTGCGTGCCGCGAGCGATGTCGCGCGTGAAGACCGCCGCCCCCAGCCCAAAGCTGGTGTCGTTCGCGAGCGCGATCGCGTGCGCTTCGTCGCGGGCTGGCAGGATGGACGCCACGGGCCCGAACAGCTCTTCGTGATAGGCGGGGACCCCCTCGCCCACGTCGGTCAGCAGCGTGGGTGGGTAGAAGGCGCCCGCGCCCTCGGGGACCGCGCCTCCCAACAACAAGCGCGCCCCCGCTGCCACGCTACGAACCACCTGGTCGTGCAGCTCGTCGCGCAGGTCCGCGCGCGCTTGAGGCCCGAGATCCGCGGAGTCGTCCGTGGGAGCTCCCATGCGGAGCGCACGCATGCGCGCCACGCACGCCTCTTCGAACTGCCCGCGGACGGCGTCCACAACGACGAAGCGCTTGGCCGCGATGCAGCTCTGCCCCGCGTTGATCATGCGGCTCTGCACGCAGGTGGCCGCGGCCGCATCGACGTCGGCGTCGTGCAGCACGACATAGGCGTCGCTCCCGCCCAGCTCGAGAACGCACGGCTTGATGACCTCCCCCGCCTTGGCCCCGATCGCGCGACCCGCGGCCGTGCTCCCCGTGAGCGTGACGGCGCTCACGCGCGCGTCTGCGAGCAGGGCGCTGGCGCGGCCCGAGTCGATCAGCAGCGAGGCGAAGGCCCCCGGCGTCAGGCCCGCCGCGTGAAAGACGTCGGCGATCGCGAGCGCGCAGCCAGGCACGTTGCTGGCGTGCTTGAGCAGGACCGTGTTGCCCGCCATGAGCGCGGGCACCGCGGCGCGGAACACCTGCCAGAAGGGGAAGTTCCACGGCATGACCGCCAGCAGCGTACCGAGCGGGACGCGGGCCACGAAGCTGTGTCGCGCGTCCGTCTCGACGGGCGTGGGCGCCAAGAAGCTCTCGGCGTGCTCGGCGTAGTAGTCGCACAGCCACGCGCACTTCTCGACCTCCGCGCGCCCCTCGCGCAAGACCTTGCCCATCTCGGTGGCCATCAGGTGCGCGTAGGCCTCGCTGCGCTCCCGGAGCGTGAGCGCGGCGCGCCTCATGATCCGGCCTCGGTCCGCGAAGCTGCTGCGCCGCCCTGCACGGAACGCCTCGTGCGCCGCGTCGAGGGCGCGCTCCACCGCGACGTCCGAATGCGCAGGATAGGTCGCCACGACCTCGCCGCTGCTCGGATCCACCACCTTCTGCACGTGTTCTTCCATGCGGTTCACGCTACTGCTGACACAGCGTCGTCGCCACCCAGGGCAGCATGGCGCCTTCGCAGCGCACGGCGCTCGAGAGCATCGGATAGGTCACGCAGCCGGCCTGCGCCGTGATCCAGTTGAGGTGCTCCCCCTGGATGGGCAGCGCAGGGTCGTACGTACCCGCGCGCGAAGGCTCGGCGCGGTGCCGACGCAACGCGTCCACGGGCCCCAGGCACACGTCGCGCGCGGCTGGCATGGTGGTCCCGAGCGGAGGCATGAGCAGGACGTCAGTGCGCGCGAGCACGTCGTCCACCTCGGCGTCGTCGCTGCCCGTGAACACCAGGTTGGCCTGGTACGGGTCACTCTCTGGTCCGCGCCGAAACACGTGCTGAGCGCCGTCGCCCATCACGTAGACCGGAGTCGCCCCGGCAGCCCCGGCGAACTGCGCGCTGCGGACCCGCACGCGGGTGAGGGGGGGCCCGGGGTCTTGGGGCGGACTGCGGAAGCGCGAATACGTGACGAAGCCGCCCGACGGGAGCGACGTCGTGAAGACGTACTCGCTCTCGTCGCTGCCGGTGGCGCCCGGAAACGGCAAGCGGATGGGCTCCTGGCGCATGCCGGGAGGGCGCACTTCGCTGCGCGCCGCCGTCTCTGGGGAGGGCTCGACCGCCCGCGCGCACCCGAACGACAGCAGCGTGGTCAGCGTCAGGCGAGCGAAGAGGGGCGTCCGCATGAGCGCAGGGTACCGTATGATGACGCGCATGACCGAGCCCGCCCCCGCACGTCCGCGCTTCCCCTTCCCCCGCTACCCCCGCGGCTGGTTCTGCGTCGGCTACGGACAGGACCTCGGCGTGGGCCAGGTGGAGCCCGTGACGGCCTTCGGGCGCGAGCTGGTCATGTTTCGCGGAGAAGACGGAGTCGTGCGCGTCATGGACGCTCACTGTCCACACCTCGGCGCGCACCTGGGGGTGGGCGGCAAGGTCGAGGGGTGCCGCATCCGCTGCCCGTTCCATGCATGGGTGTTCGACGGGAGCGACGGAAGGTGCGTGGAGGTCCCTTACGCCAAGCGCATCCCAGCCAAAGCCGCCGTGCGCAGCTGGGATGTGCGTGAAGTGAACGGCATGATCATGGTCTGGCACGACATCGACGGCGCGACGCCCGCCTGGGAGCTGCCCGAGATACCCGAGTGGACCGAGCGCGAGCGGTGGACGCCGTACGTGTTCCGCAAGTGGCGCATACGCAGCCACAATCAAGAGATGGGCGAGAACGTCGTGGACCAGGCGCACTTCCAGTACCTGCACGGGATGAGCGAGATGCCCGTCCCGCACACCATGGAGTTCGACTACCCGCGGCTGCGCATGGTGACGCCCACGAAGATGGAGACCCCCCGGGGCGAGGTCACGGGGGAGCTCGAGGCCACCAATTGGGGCTTCGGCTTCTCCACCAGCCGCTTCACGGGGCTGATCCCCACCACGGTGGTCGCGTCCACCACGCCCATCGACGACGAGTTCGTGGACCTGCGCTTCGCCTTCACGGTGAGCCTGGCGATGGGTGAGCAGGTCGCGAAGGGGGTGGGCAAGGCGTTCAGCGCCGAGATCGCGCGCCAGCTGGAGCAGGACAAGCCGGTCTGGGAGCACAAGGTGTTCTTGGAGCGGCCGGTCATCTGCGACGGTGACGGGCCCATCGCCCGCTACCGCAAGTGGTGTGACAACTTCTACCCCAGCTGGTACCTCGAGCAGGCCCGCGAAGCCTACTACGGCGCCGCGTGAGCCGCGGCACCACGACGGGCGCCGAGCCGCCCATGCTCGCGCGCGCGCTCATCACCCTCGGCGCACCTCTCGTCGTCTGGTTGGTGCGCCACGCACCACTCGACTCCCTCGAGGCACACGGCACGGCGACCGTGGGGGACCTGACGGTCGGTCTCGCGCCGGTCGCGACGGGCTTCCTCCTGGTGGAGGTCTTCGCGGCCTTGCTGCCGAGCGCGCGGGCGCTGCGTTCGAGCGGCCCAGACGGGAGGGCACGCCTGACACGCTGGGCGATGGTCGCCTCGGCGGGCGCGCTGGCCTTCCAGCTGCTCGGGGTCGCGTTGTTCTGGAACAGGCTGGGCGAGCTCACGCTCGGCAGCGCGCTCGCGCTGGTCGCGATCAACGTGCCGTTCACGCTGGGCCTCGCGTGGTTGGCTCGGGTCGTCTCACGGCAGGGGCTGGCCAACGGCTACGCCGTGCTGTTCGCGGCGCACGCGCTCCCGGTCGAGCTCGTGCTGGACCACCCCTACGGCAGGTTGGCAGGCTTGGGCGTCTGTGTCGGGAGCATGGCCGTGGTCGCGGCCACCCTCCGCAGCCCGAAGGCCACGCAGCGTCGCGGGGAGCTGGTGCTGCGCGCCCCGCTGTGCGGTCTGCTCCCGATCACGCTCACGGGCGGCTTGCTGCTGCTCCCCTACTCGCTCGGCTCGAGCCTGGAGCAGCTGCTACCGCTGGACGCGCTCGAGCACTTCCTGCCCGGCCGGCCGCAGCACGTGCTGGTGCTCGCGGTCTCCGTCGTGCTGCTGAGCGTCGCGTGCTCCTGGGCCTTCCACCGCCCGGACACGGTCGCGCCCCTGTTTCCCGGGATGGATGCCTTCACGGTGCGAGAGGCCGTGCGCGAGGCGCTCCCCTACACGGTGATGGCCCTCTCGGCGCTCACCGTCGGGGCGACCCTGGTGGAGCGCAGCATGGGGGCGCCGCTACTCGGCTACCTCCCGGGGCTGGCCTACCTCACGGCGCTGTTGTTGGACGTCCGCGACGAGCGGCTCGCGCGGGAGCGGCTCGGCCGGCTGGTGCCGGTGTGGGACGAACACCGGGCATACGCGCTCGGGCCGCTGCAGAAGGCCCTGGAAGACGCGCAGATCCCGGTGCACGCGCGGGCCGCGTACTACCGCCCGCTCGTCCAGCTCGCAGGCCCTCTCGTGCCGCTGACGCTGATGGTCCCCCCCGCGCATGCCACGGCGGCGCTGGAGGTGCTGACCGCCCGCAACGCGGCGTTCCAAGAGCAGCTCGCCGGTCACGCGCCCAGCACGTTTTGACGCGCGACGCGGCGACATGCACTACGCTGCCGCTCATGCTGGACGCCCCCGCCCTGCGCTGCCCCTACTGCAACGAACCCGCCGAGGTGTGGGTCGAGCCCGACGTGGAAGGTGAGATGTCCGAGGACTGCCCGGCGTGCCACCGCCCTTGGCGGGTGTTGGTCCAGCGTGACGACTTTGGCGAGGCGATCATCACGCTGCGGCGTTCGTAGCGAACGACCCCTCAGTCGGGCGTGAACCGGGGCGCCAAGCGCCGGACCAGGCTCGGGGCGAAGCGCGCCAGGTACACCCCCGCCGTCTCCTTGCCGCCGATCACCAGCTCGTGGCGGCCCGACTCGATCGCGTCCGCGATGGCGGCGGCGACGCGGTCGGGTGCCAAGCCCGACTCGATGGCCTCGGACGTCTTCCCGTGCGCGGCGCCTCCTTCACCGAGCGCCGCGCGCGTGATGTCCGTCCGCACGTACCCGGGACAGATGACGGCGACCTCGACGCCAGTGCCGTGCAGCTCGGCGCGCAGCGAGTCGAAGTAGCCGCGGACGGCGAACTTGCTGGCGGAGTAGGTCGACCGATGCGGGGTGCTGACGTAGCCCGCCACGCTGCTCACGACCGAGACGTGCCCGACCCCGCGCGCCACCATGGCCGGTGCGAGCGCGCGCGTGAGCGCGACCGGGGCCATGAAGTTGAGGTCCATCAAACTCCGCACGTCGTCCATGCTCGTGTCGAGCGCCGCAGCGCGCTGACTGCGCCCGGCGTTGTTGATCAACGCGTCCACACGCCCGAACGCCGCCTCCGCGCGACGCACCGCGTCGTCCAGACTCGCGAGCTCGTTCAGGTCCACAGGCACCGCCGCGACCCGCGCAGCGCCATGCGCCTGGACCAAGGCGTACAGCTTGTCGCCGCGACGCGCGCTGACGACGACCCGAGCGCCGCGGGCCAACAGCACGGGCACGAGCGCCTCACCGATGCCCGAAGACGCCCCCGTCACCCACGCAACCTTCTCGCTCAGTTTCATTGCGCGGAGCATATCAGGCGGCGTCCCCGGATACGACGGTGTGGGCAGAGAGGTGGACGTCGCACAGCGCCGTTGGCAGTAGCCTCACAGAAAATGCAGATGGTGAACGCCGCGGTTGCCGCGCACGTCACCGCGGGCATCATGTGGGGAACGAGTCGACCATCCCCCCCTCTCCAACGCCGCCACGCAAGGCCGGAAGGGAACCATGATCGAGCTTCAAGACGCGGAGGACGCGAAGGTCGTGGCGCTGGGGCTCCTCGAGGCGGCCCCGGACGCCGTGTTGGTGATCCGCAGCGGTGGCACCATCGCCTTGGCCAACCAGATGGCGGAGCGGCTGTTCGGATACGAGCGCGCGCAGCTGATCGGCATGCCCGTGGAGCAGCTGGTGCCAGTGGCGGAGCGCGAGGGCTTCGCCCAGCGGCGTGCGCGCTTCGAGCGCTCGGGGCGGGCGCGGTTCATGGGGGACCCGGCGAGCCTGGAGGCCGTGCGCCGAAGCGGAGAGCGTGTGCCGGTCGAGGTGGGACTCAGCCCCGTGGACACCACCATCGGCCGACTGACCATCGCGATCGTGCGAGACGTCACGCACCGACGCGCGCTGGAGCGCCAGCTGCGCCACGCGAGCTCCCACGACGCGCTCACGGGGCTGTTCAACCGGACGCACCTCGAGGCATGCCGCGCCCAGCTGGAGGGCAAAGCCGGGCAGATCGGTGTGATCCTCATGGACATCGACGGCCTCAAGGACGTCAACGACGCCTACGGACACGACGCTGGCGACCAGTTCATCAAGCGCATGGGCGTGGTGCTGCGGGCGACTGCGGCCCCGGAGGACGTCCCGACTCGGCTGGGCGGAGACGAGTTCGCCATCCTCGTCCCGCACACGGACGCGGATGGTCTGGCGGACAAGGTGCGGCTGCTGCTCAGCGAGCTGACGCGCCACAACGACATCCACCGTGGGCAACCGCTCGCGTTCTCCCACGGCGCCGCCCTGACCGAGCAGTGCGGCGGCGTGGCCCTCGCCATGCGGGTCGCAGACCGACGGATGTACGAGGACAAACGGAAGCGGCGGCGCGCGCGAGGTCTCCCCGACCGTCGCCACACACCGCCGCCGTGAGGGGCCCGCGCTCAGGGCGCGGGGATGGTGAACACGCGCGTTCCGTTGGTCTCCATCGCGTTGTTGGACCACCAGGTCGCGATGTGTGAGGTGTCGCCAGAGAGCGACTGGCAGGTCCAGAACCCCGTCGAGTCGGACGAGTCCAGGGGCGCCGGGCCGTCGCCTCCCTGCAGCGTCCAATCCGTCGCAGCGGCTGCGCGGACGGCGAGCAGCGCCTCCTGCGTCGTGGCGTCCTGGTAGACCACGCGAACCTCGCCGGCGGCCGTGACGACCACGTCGGCGTCAGCGCCCACGATGTGACGTGCACCCATGTTCCGAATGCCGTCGTCGATGAGACTGCGGGTCATGGAAGGCGTCGCGTTGCCCAGGGTGCCACCGTCGATCTCGGCCAGCTTCAGCTGCTCGCTGGCACCGTCGACGTACACGACGTACCAGTCGTCGCTGCCGGCCACGAACAGGTCCGCGTTGTAGCCCGCGTCCCCGCTCCCGACCGCGTCGAGGCCGTCGATCGCGAAGGCCGCGCGCCACATGTCGCCGCTGCTGTCGTAGGCGCTGCCGCGCAGGGTGCGGCGCACGCGGTCGTACCAGACCAACGCGAGACCGGTGGAGGTGGCGCGCAGCGAGGTGTAGAGCCCGTTCACGATGGGCTGGTCCTCGACCACGGTGCCCGTGGAGAGCACCTGGCAAGAGTAGTTCCCACCGGTGTCGTCGCTCACGCAGCGGGTGCCGGAGGCGCAGCCCATCTGGGTCACGCCCTCGTCGTCGAGGTGGGAGCAGTCGGTCGTGGGCGCGGCCGAGAGCGCCGCACACCCGCCGTCGGCGCGGCACACGAGGTCGTTCTCACACAGCGCTTCGGTGCAGCTGACGGTGGTCGGGCCGCTGACGACGGTGACGTCCCAGTCGGTGTCGGCCGCTGGGGACGCAGACGACGCGATGGCCACTTGAACCATGCTCTGAACCGGTGTCCCCGGGTCGGTCGAGGGCGTGATGGTGAGGAACGAGATCGCGGGGTGTCCGTTGGCGAGGAAGGCGATCGACGTGAACTGGCCGTCGTCGGCCGTGTTCAGCACCGTGTGGATGGACCAGGTGGCGCCGTCGTCGCTGCTGCTCGCGTACTTCAGCGCGCTGTTGGTGCGGTCGTAGTAGCTGATGGCGATGGTGCCCGCGCTGTCGATGGCGATGGCGTTCCACTCCCCGACGTTGTCGCCCGCCGCCGAGATGCCGCCGCGCCAGCCGTTGGGATCGGGCAGGATGCCCCCGATCGCCAACGGCGAACCTGCCGGCACACCATCCACGAGGGTCCACGTGACCTCGCCGCTAGTGACCGTGCCGAACAGCAGGTCACCGTAGCGCGGGTTGGTCACACGACCGGCGGTGTAGCCGCTGAGGAACACCGCCGTGTCGGTGCTCGCGATGTCGAGGTGGGTGGCCTGCTGACCCCTGTCGAGCGGCGCGATGAACGTGCAGTCGTTGTCCGAGGACGGCTGCTGGAGCTCGGTGCACACGAGGGGCGCAAAGCACTGGGGGGTGTCTTGGCAGACCTCCATGCCCTCGCTGTTGACGCAGCACGTGATGGGCGGGCCCATGTCGGCGCCCAGGTCGGTCATGCCCGTGCCCATGTCGTCATCGACGACGGGGGCCCCACTGTTGTCGCAGTCGCACCCTGCGGCGCCCAACGCCAGCGGCACCAACATCAGCAGACCAAGTTCGCGAGCTTTCTTCAGCATTCTGATAATCCTCGGAGCAGCCGGACGTCCACGAATGCGGATATCCTCCCAAACGATATGCTTCATGGTCTTCGAAGTTGGCGCTATCAGCCAACGTTTTTTTTCAGACCCCTGCGCGCGGGTGGAATCTTATGCGCACACCAGCCGGCTGGACCGTGAATTGGGTGACCTCACGGAGGGGAGCGTCCGGATCGGCAAGTTCGAAGTCGAACGTGCGGACCACCATCGCCAGCACCATGGCGCACTCGAGCAGCGCCAGTCCTCGCCCCGGACACACCCGCGGACCGGCACCGAACGCCAGCAGCATGCGGCGATGATGACGGCGCTGCTCCGCGTCCCCCTCGATCCAGCGCTCCGGGCGGAACGCTGTCGGGTCGTCGAAGACCTCCGGGGAGGTCGCGATGAGGCGCGTGAGGAGCATCAGGACGGTCCCCGCAGGGAGCGTCAGGTCGTCGACCACCACGTCCTCCGTGGCCTGGAGTGGCACCAGCGGCGTGGGCGGGGTCAGGCGCAGCGTCTCCTGCGCGATCGCGTCGATGTAGGTCAGCTCGCGCGCTTGCGCCAGGGTGGGCACGTGGTCGCTCCCCAGCGCCGCGTCCGCCTCGGCGCGCGCCTTGGCCACGACCTCCGGATGCTTGGCCAGGTGGTACAGCGCGAACGCGAGCGTGTTGGCGGTGGTGTCTTCGCCGGCCAGCAGCACGGTCAGGACGTTGGCCGCCACCTCGTCGTCGCTGAGCGGTAGCCTGGCCTCGTCGTCCGTCGCCAGCAGCATGGACTCGAGCAGGGTCGCGGGCCGCTCGCGATGGCTGGGGTCCTGGGCCTGACGCTCGCGCGCCTCGACGATCAGCTCGCGCAGGAACCGCCGGAGGCGACGCATGCGGAGACGGGTCGGCCAGCTGACGCCCGGGAGCTTCCAGTAGTCGAAGGGGCTGTTGCTGCGCCGCTCGACGACCTGGAACACGTGCGCCAGCTGGCGCTGCAGCTCGTTCCCGCCGTGGCTCACGGTGTCGAGGTCTCGGCCGAAAGACACCACGGACGTGACGTCGACCGTGTAGCGCATGAGATCGGCCAGCACGTCCTCGCCCGCGTGCCGCGCCCCCCGCGCGCTGCCCAACCAATGGCTCCGTAGGCGCTCGGTCGCGAGACGGATCGAGTCCTCGAAGGTGTCGAGGTGCCGCGCGTGGAAGGACGGATTGATCAGGCGCCGCTGACGCCGCCAGGCCTCTCCTTCCGACGCGAAGACCCCGCCCACGTGCAGCTCGTACATCACGTCGTTGGTGCGCTGGATGCGCGTGTAGCGGTCCGGTCGCTGCTGCAGCGCGGCTCGCGCGATCTCCGGGTCGGTCACCCCGACGATGGTGTTGGGCCCCACGTGGAACTTGAACATCCGGCCGTAGCGGCGCGCCCACGACTCGAACTGGAGGTGCGCGCGGTGCACCGCGATGGGGTTTCCGATGAGCGGGAGCGGGCGAGGTCCGGGCAGGTCACGGAGCGAGCGGCTCATGCCGCGTGATAACACGAGTCAGGGCGTCGCGTGCTCGCGCGGACTTCTCGAAGCGCTCGCCGGCGCACTCGGCTGAGCCACGGGCGAGGACACGGCAGGTGTCGGGGCGGGTCTCGTACGTGCTGCACACGAACCGTCGAAGACCCGCGTCGAGGACCAACGCAGCACAGTGCCCTTCTGCCATGCGGAGGAAGCAGCGGTTGCCCTGCCAACGGGTGAGCTCCTCGGCCGCGTCGCCCAGGCGCCCGTAGTCGTCCCCGCGGACGGGCACGTAGTCGGGGCGGTCGCCGAAGCAGCAGGCTCCGCAGTCGAGGCACTCGGGCAGGTCGTCGCTCATGGGCGCGCCGACGATAGCGCGCTCTTCACACTTCTTCACACGGCACCTCACAGTGCCTTCACACGCGGGTTCCACGGTGAGGCTCGAAAGGAACCCAAAGACCATGCTCTCCATCGTGTTCGGCCTCGCTTGCCTGGCCGGTCTCATTCACATCAACCGCGACCACCTGCCCGGGCGCTGCGGCCACGCAGGTCACCGCCACGGAGGCTTCGGCCCGCATGAACATCGAGGGAGGGGCTTCAAGATGCGCGGCCGCTTCTTCCGGCACAAGCTCGATCGCGCGCTGCGCGAGGTCGATGCCACGCCTGAACAGCGCGCCGAGATCCGCACCGTCTTCCACGAGCTGCGCGAGGAGCTCGGCGGGCTTCGCAGCGGACTCTCCGGACAACGTCGCGACCTGGCCGAAGCGCTGCGCGACGACTCCGTCCATGAAGAGCGCGTCGAGGTGGTGTTCACGGCACAGCGGGACGCCCTCGAAGGCGCCCAGGGGGCCATCAAGCGTGCCCTCGACCGCGTTCACGCCATCCTCGACCCCGCGCAGCGCGCGCGCATCGCAGACCTGTTCGCAGGCGAGCGCCCGGCTCCGTTCGGTCCCTACCGCTGACCCCCGACGAAAGACGAAGAACCATGCGCATCCTTCTCTCCATCCTCCTCGCCTCCGGCGCGGTGTTCGGCATCGGCTCCGGCATCGCGCGCTTGCACCACGGGGGCCGTCATCACCGCCAACACATGATGGAGCGCGTCGCCGAGACATGTGTCGAAGCGGCCCGCCGGCTGGACTCACGCGGCGAGGGCAGCGACCCGGACGGCCTCGAAGGGGCCTTGGACGGTCCCGGTCCGCGCGGACATCACGGCCGTCATGGTCACCACGGGCGCCACGGGCGCGGCCCAGGGGACGGCCCCGGGTATCTCGGCTCGCCACCGCAGACGGTGTTCGTGCCCTATCCGGTCGCGTTCCCAGCGCCCGCGCCCGGCGCCGTCAGCGGCCCTCACGCCCCACATCCCCCTGGCGCGGTCTCCGGCCCACACGCCGAGCCGGGCACCGCCCAGACCGACTAGCGCGTATGCTGCCCCGATGACGTTGCGCGTCCTGCTCATCGACGACGACCGACGGCTCTTCGAGCTGCTCGGCGAGTACCTCGGCAAGCACGGGGTGGTCGTCGAGCACTGCGTCGACGGTCCGAGCGGGCTCGCGCGACTCTCGGACGGCGGCCACGACCTCGTCCTGCTGGACGTCATGATGCCCGGGATGGACGGGCTCAGCGTGCTGCGGCGCATCCGAGCCGACAGCAGCGTCCCCGTCGTGATGCTCACGGCGCGAGGGGACGAGACCGACCGGGTGGTGGGTCTCGAGCTCGGCGCCGACGACTACGTGGCGAAGCCCTTCAGCGCGCGCGAGCTGCTCGCGCGCCTGCGCGCGGTGCTGCGGCGTGTGCAGCCGCGCCTGATGGACGAGCGCCTGTCCGCGGGCGGGCTGGTCATGGACGTCCCGCGACGCCAGGTCAGCCTCGATGGTGAACCCGTGGAGGTCACCGGCCTCGAATTCGACCTGCTGGCAGCCCTGATGCGGCGCGCGGGTCGTGTCGTTCCACGCGACACGCTGCTCTCGGCGGCGGGGCGAGACGAAGTCGTCGGCGAGCGGACGGTGAACGTCCACATCTCTCACCTACGCCGCAAGCTCGGCGACGACCCGCGGCGGCCGGAGCGCATCCGCACCGTACGCGGCGTCGGTTACCTGCTGTCGACGGGCACGTGAAGCGCAAAGCACCCCATGGCAGAGGCTGGCACCACGGCCGCCACGCAGACGTCACGTGCGACCGCTCCGACCGGGGCCCGTTTCGCCGGCGGCACCCGCACCGCGGTCACCCAGGCTCGCTGCAGCGGCGCCTCTTCCTGTCGTTCGGGGGCGCCATGCTGGTGGCTTCGGTCGCGGCAGGCGTCGTGGGCTTCGTCCTGCACCCCGCCGAACGGGGGCCCGACCTGCGGTCTGCCCAGGCGTTCGTCGCGGCCCGCTTCGCGGAACGCTGGGGGGACGAAGCGGCGCTCGAGGCGCTGGCCGAAGAGCTGCACGAAGCGTCGGGCCTCACGGTGCGCCTCGAGTCCACGTCAGGGCACGCTCGCCTCACGCGCGGCCCTCGTTGCGGGCGCTTCTTGCGACCGACCTCCGTGGTGCGCGCTGGCGAGGTGGTTGGCAGGGCGACCGTGTGCGACCCCCGCCGGCCGCGCTTCTTCCCACACGGCGTGCTGCTCACGCTGGCCTTCGTGACGGCGCTGTGGTGGTCCTCGGGCGTCATCGCGCGGCGCCTGGCGCGACCTCTGGAAGACACGGCCCTGGTGGCCCGACGGATCGGCGAGGGCGCGCTCGACGCGCGCGTCCACGTCCGGCGGAGGTCTCCAGCCGAGGTCCAACACCTGGCGCGGGCCATCAACGACATGGCCGCGAGGGTGGCGTCCACGCTCGCAGAGCAGAAGATGTTGTTGGCCAGCGTGTCGCACGAGATTCGGACGCCCCTGGGGCACCTGCGGCTCCTGGTGGACCACGCCGCGGACGCCGGGCTCGAGCCGCACCTGACGGCCGAGCTCGAACGCGAGGTGCTGGAGATCGACGACCTGGTGGCGCAGCTTCTCGCCGGTTCCAAGCTGGACACCCTGGGCGCCGAGCGGCGCGTGCTCGCGGCTTCCGACGCAGCGCTGCAGGCGCTGTTGCGTGCAGGCGAGTCGGAGCAGAAGCTCGACGTGACGGGCACGCCGTCCGTCTCGGCGGACCCCACCCTGCTGGCGCGGGCGCTCGCGAACCTGCTGCGAAACGCCCGCGAGCACGGCGGGGAGCTGGTCTCGCTGGCGGTCTCTCAGCGCGGGGACCGCGTGTGCTTCGAGGTGCGCGACGCCGGGGCAGGTCTCACGGCGGAGGAGCTCGAACGCCTGACACGTCCGTTCGCGCGAGACGGGGCGGACAGCGCAGGCTCACTGGGCCTCGGCCTGACGCTCGTCGCGCGCATCGCCCTCGCCCACGGGGGATCACTCCGTGTGGGCGAGGGCTCTGCGCTGGTGCTCGAGCTACCCGCGCGCTAGCGCCCGCTGAGGGTGTAGCGCAGCTCGAGCTCCGCGAAGTGGGCAGGCTCACGGGTGCTGAAAGCATCCTCCGCCGGGACGAAGATCGAGTAGTTCCCACGCAGGGTGAGGCCCCGCCCAATCGTCCAACCGACGCCAAGGTCCGCCTCGGCGCCCTGGAAGCGCTCGGCGGCCTCGGGCCGCGCGAAGAGGTGGACGTCCAGGCTGGCCCATGCCGAGTCCGTCAGCGAGACTCGCCCGTGCAGGATCCCGCTGATGACGTTGCTGCGGCCCCCCATGATGTCTGCCACGCCGAGGAACTTGTGCGCGGTCGGGAACAGCTGGTTCCACGCAGCGACGTTGTCCCCGTTGGCACCGCTCGCGATGAGCGCCTCGGCGCTGAGGCGCACACGACCGAGACGCGCACCCACCTCGACGTCGGCCTGGTACCCAATCAACGGGTCACCACCGTCCGAGCCAGAGATCTGCACCCCGACCTCCGCGCGGAGATCGAGCGTGTCGCCGCGATGGACGACGCGTGAACCGAGCGTGGTCACGTGGCGTCGCGGCGTCGAGAGGGTCGGGTCTGGGTCCGGGTTCTCGGCGAGGAGCAGCTCCAGCGCGTAGACGTCGAGCTGGAGCGTCTCGCCGAGGAGCGGCCCCAGGCCCGCGTAAGCGCCCATGAAGATCACGTCTCCGGCCGCGAAGTTGGTGTCGAGGTTCTCGACCAACTGGGTGCCAAAGACGTCGAGGAACGCGCCGTCCGAGCCTAGCTTGGCGTGCAGGCGGGCGCCGTCGAAGGCGCGTCCCACCTGATGCCAGCCGACGGGGCCGATCACGAGCTCCTCGCCATAGCTCATCTCGAAGCGACCGACCTCCACGTCGAGGTGGTCGGTCCCCAGCAGCAGCACGGCCTCATGGATCCCTAGCGCGGGGTCCGTGAGGGTCCCGCCAGAGGACCAGAAGCCAGCGGCCTGAGGCACGAAGCGCCCGCCCACCCGCACACGCCCGAGGTCTACCGGGGTGAGCGCGAGGCCCAGCCGGAAGCGATAGCGCACGAAGTCCGTGTCCGCCTGCCCGATGCGGTCGTACCCCGCGCGGAGCTCGGGACGCGTGAAGACGGACGCCGTCACGCCCAAGGGGAAAGGGGGCGCCGCGGGGGCCTCCGCCGTGGCCGCCTCGGGCGGTGGCGGTACGGGCTCAGAAGGGGGCGCGTCGGTGGCGACCGCGATCTCTTCGGGCGAAGAGTCCGTCGCGCCCGTGGCGTCTGCGCCCTCGGTGGCTGGGGTCGGTGCGGGGAGCGCCTCCTGAGCGGCGGCGGGCATCGACCGCAGCAGCGCCCCGAGCACCAGACCGCAGCCCACGGTCACACGGACCGCGGGCCGCACGTGGAGGAGCGCCGTCACGCGGCCAACCCCGCCGAGCTGGTCTCGTACTGCTTGCGCGCCTCGGCCTCGGCCTCCTCGCTGAAGCGGATGCCGAAACCCAGGAGCCCGATGACCGCCACGGCCACGCCGTAGATCATGAAGCACTCCTCGAGCGACGAACCGCTGCGCAGCATGTACTGGGCGTAGACGACCGCGCCCACGTTGCCGCCTGCGCCGACGATGCCCGACACGGCGCCCAGTGAGCGCTTGTTGATGAAGGGCACCACGGAGAACGTCGCCCCCTCCGCCATCTGCACGAAGAGCGAGAACACGATCATGGTGCCGATCGCGAGCCCGATCGTCCCCATGCGCGAGAAGAGCACGAGCGCGAGCCCTTCGGCGACCATGACGGCGATCAGCCATCGGACGCGTCCCGTGAGCCCACCCCCGGCGGCGAAGCGGTCGCCCAGGTAGCCTCCGAGCGAGCGGGCGAAGATGTTCATGAGTCCGAAGAGCGACGCGATCAGCCCCGCGGTGCCCTCGTCCATGGTGAATCGCTCCTGGTAGTAGCTCGCGGCGCGGCCATTGACGAAGAGCTCCATGCCGAAACAGCCGGCGTACATGAGGAACAACAACCACACCCGGTGGTCCTTGCACGCGGTCACGAACAGCCCCTGCTCTCCAGTGCGCTTCTGCGGGCGCTCCTCGGGGAGTTCGGAGTAGTTGCCCTTCGGGCAATCCGTCGTGAAGCGCCAGTAGAGCGCCGCCACCATGAGCATGAGCGCGGCTGGGACCATCATGGCCGGGCGCCATCGGGAGAGCTCCGAGCTCGCGAACCCCAGCGCCGTCATGGCGCCGGCGAGCATGGGCATGACCGCTTGCGTCACGCCGCCACCGAGGTTCCCCCACCCTGCCGTCGTCGCGTTGGCCATGCCCACGACGTTGGAAGAGAACATCACCGACGTGTGGTACTGCGTGATGACGAACGAAGCGCCGATCACGCCGATGCACAAGCGTGAGATGAAGTACGACGTGTAGTCGTATGCCAGCGCGGAGCCGGCCGTCGCGAGCGCGCCGAACACGAGCAGCGACACGTAGGCCTTGCGCGGGCCGATGTGGTCGCAGAGCGACCCCACCCCCAGCCGAGCGAGCACCGTGACGCCGACCGACGCGATGAAGCTCGTGAGGATCTGCTCACGCGTCAACCCGAGGTCAGGACCGATGGTGGCCGACATGAGCGGAGCGTGACTGAACCAACCGAAGAAACACAGAAAGAATGCAAACCACGTCAGGTGGAATGTTCTCATCTGTATGGTCTTCAATGAGAAGACATCAATGGATGTAGACCGACCTTGTTCATCGAACATGACGCACTATAACTTGCGTTTGTTTCCAGTGAACATCCATCACGTTTAATCTCGAAACACATGAGCGCTACCGCGCGGAATGTCGTTTGACGAAACCTTCTCCAAACGCACCGCAGAATACTTGTATGAAGGCTGGCGCGAGCTAGGGTCGAAAGCCGGAAAAGTGAGCTTGTTCGTCTCCACGTAGTGCATCGGAATGAACACGTGACCCGGCTGAACGATGTGCGTCACGTACGCCCGCGCGACGAGCGACCCGCGTCGCGACGAGACGCGCACCCA
Source organism: Sandaracinaceae bacterium (assembly GCA_020633055.1). Lineage (NCBI taxonomy): Bacteria > Pseudomonadati > Myxococcota > Polyangiales > Sandaracinaceae > Sandaracinaceae bacterium. The sequence continues at coordinate 217,278 of JACKEJ010000010.1, forward strand.
CCCGTTGGGCGCGATCCCCAACTCTTCGGCATCCGCGGGAGAAATCTCGACGTACTGGTCTTCGGGCGCGAGCTTTCCGAGCACGGGGCTCTTGCCAGTTCGCGTCTGCGTATGCCACTGCGCGGAGCTCCCGCGCCCCGTCAACAGCGTGAACCGGAAGAAGGCGTCCACCTTCTCCGGGATGGGGCGAGTGTCCTCGAACCTGAAACGAGCTCGACCGTTCGGCGTGTGGAACCTGCGGTCTTCGAACAGGCGACGTTGCTCCAACTTCTGAGGAGCGCGACCCTCGGGCAGAGGCCACTGGATGCCGCGCATCGCGTCTATCTGCTGGTACCCTTCAATTCCTGTAATGTCGCAAGGCATATCCCTCGTTAGTTCCTTGAGAACGTTGAATACAGCCTCAGGCGAGTCCCACTTTCGAAACATTTCACCACAACCCCACGCATCCGCTATCAGCTGAAATATGCGAAAGTCACTGAGCGCATTTCCGGGGGCTCGTGCCACTTGCTTGATGACGCTGATGCGGCGCTCCGAGTTGATGAAGCACCCTTCTTTCTCGCCCCACCCCGCAGCTGGCAGGATCAGATCCGCTTGGTCGGCGGTCTCGCTGGAGTCGTACATGTCTTGCACCACCAGGAAGTCGAGGCGGCTCAGCACGTCGCGAGCGTCGGACTGGTTGATCCACGAATGGGAGGGATTCGTGGCCACCACCCACAGGCCCTTGATCTCGTCGCGCAGGATCGCTTCGAGGATTTGGTCGTAGGCGTAGCCCGCATCCGTAGGGATGCAGCCTTCATCTATCCCGAGCGACGACGCCACCTTCTGACGGTGGGCAGGATCGTCGAAGCGGTGCCCCCCGAGCAGGCTGGTCGTGTTGCTGAACAGGCGCGAGCCCATGGCGTTGCACTGCCCCGTGATGGAGTTGGGGCCCGTGCCTGGCCTCCCGATGTTGCCCGTGAGCAGGGACAGGGCGATCAGCGCCTGCGCCACCCGCACACCTTCGTGGCTCTGGTTGACGCCCATCGTCCACCAGAACGACACACGCTTGCCCCGCGCGATGATGTCCGCCAGGGCTTCGATCTCCGAGGGGGGCAGCCCGACCCGGTCGGCCACGCGGCTGGGCGAGTATGCGCGGACGTGGTCCGCGAACCCGTCGTAGTCGTCGGTGTGGTTGGCGATGAAGTCGTGGTCGACCTTTCCGTCGCGGATGAGCACGTGCGCGACCGCGTACAGAAGCTCGAGGTCGCTCTTCGGCGCGAGTGGCAGGTGCATGGTCGCCTGCTGGGCCGTCTCCGTGCGCCGCGGGTCGATCACCACCACCGTGGGGTCGTTGGGGTTGCGGCACACGCGCTCCCACAGGATGGGGTGTGCGATGCACGGGTTGGCGCCCACGAAGATGAGCGTATCGCTCTCCTCGAAGTCTTCGTAGCTGTAGGGCGGCGCGTCGAACCCGAAGCACTCCTTGTAGGCCACGACCGCCGTCGCCATGCACTGACGAGTGTTTCCGTCACCGTGCCGCATGCCCATCCCGAACTTGGCGAGCGCGCCCAGGTAGGCGAGCTCCTCCATGGGGATCTGGCCCGTCCCGAGGAACGCCACGGAGGCCGGCCCGTGCTTGGCCTGGATGGCCTTGAAGCGCTCGGTGAAGGTGGTGAGGGCCTCCCTCCAGCCGATGGGGGTCAGGCGACCCCCGCGCGCCATGCGCAGCATCGGCGAGCGCGCCCGGTCCGGAGCGCGGAGGGGTGCCAGGGACTCCCAGCCCTTGGGACACGCCATGCCCAGGTTCACGGGATAGAGCGCAGACGGTGTCAGGCTGACGGCCGCGCCGTCGCGCATGTGCACGTCGAGGCCGCAGCCCGTCGAGCAGAAGCCGCACACCATCGTGGTGGTCGAGTCGGGCTTGAGCCTCGTGGGCACCTGTCCGAGCCCGAACCCTCCTGGTGAGCGCATCAGCTCGCGGGTCAGGACCCCGCCGTCGTCGCGCAGGAGGCGCTTGGCTCGCTGAACAATTGTGGGTCGCACCTTGGCCATCAGCTCACGACTCCCGGCATGCGCGGCGCGCTCATGGCCGCAAAGAAGAGGACACGCTCTACCAGCTCACCAGCGAGCAGGAGAGACGCGCTCGAGAGCGCCACGGTGACGAGGGCGCCGAGAGGCACGCCTTCGGGGGCGCCGAAGAACACCAGCGGCAGCACCACGCCACCGAACAGGGCGAGGCCCGCGCGCAAGCCCAAGAGGCCGCGCAGCTCGCCGAGGAGGAGACGGGCGGAGCGCCCGAGGTCGCCGCCCGGGTCGCGACGGTGGCGGATGACCGACAGCTCGCCCAGGAGCTTGACGCAGGTCACGACCGCGAGCGCGGGGGCGGCGAAGCGGAGCCACGGGCGCAAGAGTGGCAGCGGGTCGGTGTGGGTCGATGCCAGCACCACGATGGCAGCCGCGGAGCTGAAGGCCAGCCCGAGCACCACACTGGTGAGCGCAAACTTGAAGCCCGTGGCGTAGCCGTGCCACCACCTCCGCCGCGTGGCGTGGTAGAGCATCACCGAGCAGTAGACCCCGCTCGCACCCGTGAGCGCGACGGCAGGCGCCAGGACGGGGAGGGCCGCCTCCGACCACACGGGAAGCTGCGGCAACGCGCTCCACACGCTCGCTCGATCTGCCTGGAACAGCGCCGCCGCGTAGGTCACGGCGGCCCCCGCGAACGCGCCGAACGTCAGGATCTCGCGGCTGAGCCACGAGGTGCGCACGCCCAGCATCGCGCGGAAGGCGTACTGCGGTCGCCCGAGGTGAGCGGTGCTGGCGCCCAGCGCGAGGAGCCCCAACGAGAGGGCGAGGAGCCCATGCCACGGCCGGACCGCGGCGAGCGCCTCGGCGCTGAGCACGCCCTCGAAGATGGACCCGACCCAGAACGCGCCCACGGAGAGCTGCGTCAGCACCAACATCCAGACCAGCGGCGTGTGGATGTGCGCTGGGCGCACCGCGTGGAAGTCTGCCGGGAGCGTGTTCGCTGGCATGACCCGCGTGCCCACGTAGCGCGTGGTGGGGACGCTGATGCTCGACGAGGGCGCGCCCGGCACCAGGCTGCCTTCGCTGGCCACGGCGCGCGCCTCGTTGACGTCCACCAGCTTGATGGAGATGGCGTGTGTCGGGCACGCCTGCACGCACGCTGGGGCCTCCCCCTCGGCGAGGCGATCGGAGCACATGTCGCACTTGCGCACGATGCCCTTCTTGGGGTTGTACTGGGGCACGTCGTAGGCGCAGGTGAACATGCAGTACTGGCAGCCGATGCACTGGTCGTCGAGGTGTCGGACAATCCCCGTCTCGGGGTTCTTTTCGTACGCGCCGACCGGGCAGCCCTTCATGCACGCCGGCTCGAGGCAGTGATGACAAGCCGTCGTGACCGTCTGCTGGAAGGGCTGCGTGATGTCACCGCCGTGCAGCACGCCCACCGCGCGCCACGTCTCGCTCTCGTCGAGCCCGTTCAGGCTGTGGCAAGCCGTGACGCACGCCTTGCAGCCCGAGCAGGCGTCCAGGTTCACTTCGAAGGCGTACTGCTGTCCGGGTCCCGGAGCGGTGGCCGGCAGCAGCGAGCGGTAGATGGGCTCCAGCAGCGGCGTGGTCGCGTCGTCGTGGAGCTGGCTGAAGCGCTCGACGGCGCTCATGTCTCCCTGGTCCGCCAGCAGCTGATCCAGGAGCGGGAGCCGACGTTTGCTGACCGCCGGGGCCAGCGCTTCGCTGTCGAGGATGGGTAGACTCGCCGTGCCGGTCGACATACGCGCGCCTCACTCCGCCGCGTGGGCGTGGCAGGAGGAACGCGCTGCGCAGAGCTGGTCCGCGAGCGCGCTGGCGGGCGGCACGCGGGCGAACACGCGCCCGTCCTGCACCTCCACCGGGAAGGTCATGATCTGGTAGTCCTCGCCGCTCAGGCACTCGCCGCTCACCAGCGAGAAGCTCTTCTTGTGCATCGGGCAGACCACCTTGGGCTCCCCCTTGGCGTCGCCCAGCAGACCGCGCGCCAGCACCATGTCCTCCTGGTGCGGGCACATGTTCTGCGTGGCGTACCACTCCCCGCGTGAGGCGAAGTGATAGATGGCCAGCTGCACCTCGCCGTGCCGAACGGCCATGCCCCCTTCGGCCGGGAACGCGTCCGCCTCGCCGAAGTACACCAGCTCGTCCTTCGCTACCCCTCCCTCGGTCGTCGTCACCACCGGCAGGCGCAGCTTCCGGGGTGCGGCGGGAGGATCCCAGTCCGCCACGCGGTGCTGCCCACGCTGCTCGATCATGAACACGTTGTCGTCCGGGTCGTCGCTGTTCGCGAAGTGCCGAAAGCGGGCGCGCTGCTCGGGGTCGCGCACCACCGCGGCCCATTCGCACTGGTACGTCTCCACCAGGTGCGCCGCCATCTGCTCCAGCTCCGCGCCGAGGCCGAGGGTGTCGTGGACCACCACATCACGCACGTGCTCGATGCCGCCCTCGAGCTTGTCGAGCCACACCGACGTGCGCGTGAGGCGGTCGGCGGTGCACATGTAGTACATGAGGAAGCGGTCGATGTACCGGATGAGCGTGGGCTCATCGAGGTCGGTCGCGAGGAGGTCCGCGTGGCGCGGCTTGGCGCCGCCGTTGCCGCACACGTAGAGGTTCCAGCCCGACTCCGTCGCGATGACGCCGAAGTCCTTGCTCTGCGCCTCGGCACACTCGCGCACGCAGCCGCTGACGGCGCTCTTCAGCTTGTGGGGCGCGCGGATGCCGCGGTAGCGCTCCTCCAGCCGGATGGCCAAGCCCACCGAGTCGTCGATGCCGTAGCGACACCACGTGGACCCGACGCAGCTCTTCACCGTGCGGAGCCCCTTGGCGTATGCGTGACCGCTCTCGAAGCCGCTTTCCACCAGCTCCTCCCAGATGTCGGGGAGCTTCTCGAGCGTGGCGCCGAACATGTCCACACGCTGCCCACCCGTGATCTTGGTGTAGAGCCCGTAGCGCTGCGCGATCTCGCCCAGTCGGATGAGCCCCTCGGGCGTGATCTCGCCGCCCGGGATGCGCGGCACCACCGAGTACAGGCCGCGCCGCTGGATGTTCGCGAGGAAGCGGTCGTTGGTGTCCTGTAGGGTGGCGTGCTTCGCGAGGATCATCTCGTTCTGCAGGCTGGCGAAGATGCTGGCCGCGGTGGGCTTGCACACCTCGCAGCCGTGCCCGCCCGTCCCGTGCTCGCGCAGCAACTCCTCGAAGGTGTCGATGCCGCGCACGCGCACCACGTCGAACAGCTCACGGCGCGTGAGGTCGAAGTGCTCGCACAGGCGCTTGCGCGTGCTGCGACCCATCGCCGCGAGCCCCATGTCCAGCAGGTCCACCACCTGCGGCAGGCAGCCGCCGCAGGACGTGCCGGCCTTGGTGCAGGACTTGAGCGCGGAGAGCTCGCACGCGCCGCCGCTGACCGCCTGCAGGATGGCGCCCTTGCTGACGTTGTTGCACGAGCACACCTGGGCCGCGTCGGGGAGCGCGGCGAGCCCCGTCGCAGCCCCGCCTCCGCGGGCCCCCAGCAGCAGCTCTTCGGGCGTCCCGGGGATGGGCTCCCCGCTGCGCGCGTAGTGCGTGAGGGTCCCGTAGGCGGAGGCGTCGCCGAGCAGCATGCCGCCCAGCACATGCTGCGCGGAGGCGTCGAGGATGAGCTTCTTGTACACGCCCGACGTGAAGTCCTGGAACGCGACCACCTGCGCGTCGCTGCGGCTCTCGTCGGCGAAGGGGTCGCCGAAGCTCGCCACGTCAACGCCCATGAGCTTCAGCTTGCAAGAGAGGTCCGCCCCCTCGAAGCGCGCCTCGGGCTCGCCGGTGAGCGCCCGCGCGAGCACCTCGGCCATCTCGTAGCCGGGCGCGACCAGCCCGTAGATCATGCCGCGGTGCAGCGCGCACTCGCCGATGGCGTACACGTCGGGCGCGCTGGTCGCGAGGCTGTCGTCCACCTGGATGCCGCCGCGCTCCCCGACCGCGATGCCGGCCTCGCGGGCCAGCTCGTCGCGCGGCCGGATGCCCGCGGACACCACCACCATGTCGAACGGCAGCTCGTCGGTCTGCGTCAGGAGCCCCGTCACCGCCGGGTCGCCGAGCACCTCGCGGGTGGCGCAGCCCACGTGCACGGGCACGCCCATGCGCTCGATCTCGCGGCGAAGTAGGCGCCCGCCGATGGCGTCGAGCTGCCGGGGCATGAGCCGGTCGGCCATCTCCACCACGTGCGTGGTGACACCGCACTCCTGCACGGCGCGGGCGGCCTCGAGCCCCAACAAGCCGCCGCCGAGCACGGCACAGCGCGTTGCCCCCTGCGCATAGGCGCGAATGGCGTCGAGGTCCTCGAGGGTGCGGTACACGAACACGCCCGGGCGCTCGATGCCGGGCATGCGCGGCACGAACGCGGAAGACCCCGTGGCCAGCACCAGGTGGTCGTAGGCGCAGCGCTCACCGCTCTCCGTGACCACCTCGCGCGCGTCGAGATCCACGCGCGTGATCTTCGCGCTGGTGCGCAGCTCGATGTCGTTGTTCGCGTACCACGTGCGCGTGGCGAGCAGCAGCGGATCGGCGCTCGAGAGCTGGAAATACTTCGTCAGCTGGACGCGATCGTAGGCGGGCCAGGGCTCCTCTCCGAACACGATGATTCGGGTTGTTTGCGCGTTTGTTCGCCGACGAAGTTGGTCGCAAAAGCGCTGACTGACCATGCCGTTCCCGACGACCACCACGGTGCCGGCGACCGGCCCGAGGAGGCCAGTTTTCACGGATTTCGACGACTCTCGATCATGCGTGGGTGCGTTTGTCACACCTCAAAGCTAGGCGATAGCGGGACAAGCGCAATCGTTGTCAGTCGAAGTTAACGACCCGATATGCTGGCGAAACACGGTTTATTTCCGAACCGCGAACGGCTTGTTTCAGCTGTGTGTCCGAGGGTCCAGGTCGTAGCGTGAGCCAGGCTTGTGGAAGGTCGTCCGCAGCTGCCGGAGCAGCACCCCGTGGAACGCCCTTCCGTCTGCACCGACGGGCAATTGCCCGCGGACCAGCCAGCCGAAGATGAGCTGTCCGATGCCCGTCATCCCGCCCCCCACCTGCCCGATCCAGCCGATCAACCCCACGCCCGCCTGACCGATCGCGAGCAGCCCAGCGGCGAGCTGACCGGTGGCGAAGAACACGCCCGCGCCATAGAGCGTGAGGGAGACCAGGCCGATGCCCGCGAGGCCGACCACCACGACGCCATTGCCGCCTCCGAAGGCGAGCCAGCAGGGCTCCATCGGACCGACGCACACCGGCTCCATCCCGAAGATGGTGACGGGCGCGTCGGAGGACCCGAGCAGGCCGGCGAAGCCCAGGCCGATGCCGGTGGCGAGGGTAGCGCCGAGAATGACGAAGAGGCGAGCCATGCAGGGATTCTGTCCCATCGCGGGGGCCGATAGTAGCTGCCGCCGGGCTGCCGAGGTCGTAAGCTGATCTGACCAGTTGACAAGCGGACCGAGAACGATGACCATGAGCTCATGCTGCGTCCCATCACCCGCCAGTCCATCGCGGCCTCGGTCTTCGACCAGCTGCGTGATCACATCGTGCAGGGGCAGCTGGCCCCCGGCGACAGTCTCCCCTCGGAGCGCGTGCTGGCCGAGCAGCTGGGGGTGAACCGTGGCGCCGTCCGTGAGGGCCTGAAGCGCCTCGAGCAGGCTGGGCTCGTGAGCATCCAGCAGGGGGAGACCACGCAGGTGCGCGACTTTCGGCGCACGGCTGGGCTCGAGCTCCTCGGCACCATGCTGCTCCGGGCGGACGGCACCATCGACACCGCGGTCGCGCGCAGCATCGTCGAGCTGCGCTCGGAGCTCGCCCCCGTCATCGCGCGGCTGGCCGTCCGGCGGGCCTCGGAGCAGCACTTGGACCGGGTCGACGCGGCGGTGGCGGCCATGCGCGCGACGAGCAACCTCGACGAGCTGCAGCACGCGGCCCTCCACTTCTGGACCGCGGTCGTGGACGGAACGCAGAACGTCGCGCTGCAGCTGGCGATGGGCTCGCTTTCCCGCTCGTACGGCGCGGTGCTGTCGCAGCTGGCCAGCGTGATGGCCGCCGAGGTGCGGGCCACCGAAGACTACGCGGCGCTGGCGAGCGCGCTGCGGGGCCGCCGCGAGCCATCTGCGGTGAAGCGCGCCCAGAAGATCGTCGCGCTCGGTGCCGACGCTGTCGGCGGTGTCATCGACGCCGTGAGCGCCTTTCAAGGAGAAGCCCGATGAGCACACCTAGCGCAGCGCCCCGAACCTTCGCCGACGTCCCGACCACGAGCGGTGACACGGAGGCCAGAGCCAGACCGGCCAGCGTCCGTTCGCTGCCGGACGCCCTGCGCCTCTTCTTCTCCCACGCGAGCCCCCGCCTGCTCGGCGGCAAGGCGCTGCTCTTCCTGCTGGTGCGTCCTCTGCTGGGCCCCTTTGGCTGGGGTGACGTGTTCCTCGTCGTGGGGATTGGGCTGTACTGGCCGTTCCAGGAGTGGTTCCTCCACACCAAGGTGCTGCACCGCAAGCCGTCCACGCTGGGCCCCCTCACGCTCGACACCTACTTCGCGCGCCGTCACCGGGAACACCACCAGCGCCCGTGGGACATCGAGACCGCGTTCCTGCCGCTGCGCGTGCTGGTGCCCCTCATCCCCGTGAACATCGCGCTCTTCACCCTCGCGACGCCCACGCTGGGACTGGCCGCCACGGGCATCACCGCCATGACCGCCGCCAGCCTGCTCTACGAGTGGACGCACTTCCTGACCCACACGGGGTACAAGCCGAAGAGCGCGCTCTATCGCAAAATCCGGCGCAACCACCGCATGCATCACTTCCGCAACGAGCAGTACTGGCACGGGTTCACCGTCCCGTTCGTGGACGAGCTCTTCGGGACCGGCCCGGACCCGCGCGACGTCCCCCAGAGCGAGAGCTGCTACTCGCTGGGTGTCGCCCCTGGGCGGTCGTAAGCGCCCACAGGCCGTTCCACGAGTCGCATGGGCCAGACGAAAGTAGTAACGTGACTACACCCTTCACAAGGGGGAATCATGGCCATCACGACACTATCCAGCCGTGAGCTGAACCAGGACATCGGACGCGCCAAGCGCGCCGCGAAGGACGGGCCGGTTTTCATCACGGACCGAGGCAAGCCAGCACACGTCCTCCTGAGCATCGAAGAGTACGAACGCCTCACCGCCCATCGACGCAGCCTCGTCGAGACCTTGGCGATGGAAGGGCTGTCGGACATCGAGTTCGAAGCCCCACAGTTCGACATCGTCGCTGAGAAGCTCGAGTTCCCATGATGTTCCTGCTGGACACCAACGTGCTGTCCGAGCTCCGAAAGCTGGGCGACGGCAAGGCCGCTCCGCCCGTGGTCGCGTGGCTCTCGAAGATCGATTCGAGCCGCTGCTTCATCTCCGCCCTGACGCTGATGGAGATCGAGATCGGGGTGCTGCGGGTGGAGCGACGCGACACCGTTCAGGGTGCCCTTCTGCGTGCGTGGATGGACGAGCGCGTGAAGCCCGAGTTCTCCACACGGACCCTCCCGGTGGACGCCGAGGTCGCGCTTCGCTGCGCGAATCTGCACCTACCGGACCCAAGGTCCGAACGTGACGCCCTGATCGCGGCGACTGCACTGGTCCACGGCATGACCGTCGTGACACGCAACACGACGGACTTCAGAGCCACTGGCGTCCTGCTGCACGATCCATGGCAAGCGTGACCACGCCAGGCGAGCAACTCGGTCCATTTCTCGGTGCGTGGTACGGCGCCTCCGACCGATCTGTGTACACACTCACTGGCGACCCCGCGCGGCTCCTCTGGCACACGCGGCGCCCCGGGGCGGGACAGGTGGAACAAGAGCGCACCGTCGTCGCGCTCGATGGCGGTTCACGGATGGACGCGATCGGTGGACGCTGGGCACGGGCCGAGCTGCGCGCGGGCGCGCTGACCATCACCACGGGCACGGGCGAGGATGAGCAGCAGCGCGTGAAGCACACCCTCGACAGTGACGCGTTGGTCGTCGAGCGCGCTCAGCTCGTGAATGGCGCGTGGCAGGTCGACGAGACCCGCTATCAGCGCACCGACACCAAGCAGGTGCTGCTGTACCGGCGGGACCTCGCCATGCGCAAGGGCAAGATCGCCGCGCAGTGCGCCCACGCGTCCATGGCGGTCTTCTTCGCACGGCACGCGGGGCATGTAGACGCGCTGCACGTGCCCCTGGACGGGCCCATGGCCGTCTGGTCGCACGGCCGCTTCGCCAAGGTGGTGCTGTCGGTGGAAGGCGAGGCGGAGCTGCTTCGGGCACACGACCTGGCGCTCGCGGCGGGACTGCCGACCGCCGTGATCACCGACTCGGGCCGCACCGAATTCCACGGCGTCCCGACGCGCACCGCCATGGCGCTCGGGCCGGCGGCCCGCGAGGAGATCGACCGCATCAGCGGTCCCACGGGGGCCATCGCGACGAAGCTCGCCTGACGGCTGGAAGAATCGGTGGCGCCGTGCGTCACACGCGGAATCGCCGCTGGTCACGGGGTGTCTCCTCCACACGATGTCCCCGTCGCCGTGGCCCCTGACGTCCGTGTCCGTCGATGACCTGCGCAGCAGGCTGCGAGAACACACCCTGCGCGGCGAGCGAGACGCCGCGTGGTGTGTTGCATCGGTGCTCCATCACATGGGCGTGGCGGACACTGCCGAGACGGCGCTCTTTGAGCGCGACGCCCCACGGAACCCGTTGCCGCGCCGCAAGGTCGACCGCTTCACGTGGCGGGCGGGCCTCGCGCACCCCGACGAGGACGCGCGCATCTCCGCGGTGTTCGAGCCGCTCGTCCCCGCGCTGTTCGCGTGCGTCTCCGCGTCCTATCGCGCCCACGCGCTTCGTCGTCGGGACCTGGTCGACCCGCTGACGTCGGATCTCATGCTCGGGCTCTCGTGGGGCTACGTGCTCTCGTGTCTGGAGCCGGCCATTCGTCCGAATCTCTATGTCGTGGATGCGCCGTTCGGAGTCACGGACGCGGCCAGTCGCCCGATCCCCTCCGTTGTCGTCGGCGCGCAGATCGGGCACGCACGCGGCCCGCAGTTGCTCTTCGCGCTCGCCTACCACGCGTCGTTCTACCGAACCGATGCGTTCCTGTGCACGCTCGCGGCGTCCGCCGCGGAGCTCCGTTGTCTGTTCCTGGCCGCGTTCTGCATCGCCGGGCTGCGCCCCCCCGACCCGGAGATCGGCCCGTGGGCGCGGCAGCTCGGCCCGCACATCCGCCCGGTGGATCGCGAGGCCATGGGCGACGCGGCCGCGCGCATTCTGGCCGACGGGGAACCGATCGACCTCCGCCGCTGGGCCGCTGGCGTGGACGCGTCGGCCGTGCGCGCAGGACTGCTGGTCAGTGGTGACCTCGGGGCAGCCTTGGACTGGCTGCGCAGCCGCACCCCACGTGGCCTGCGAGGCGCCTACAGGCCGCCGACGCAGCAGGTGGCCGAGCTGCTGACGTTCGCGCTCTCGCAGGAGTACCTAGAGCTGCGCGAGCAGCTGGGGGTGCGCCTTGGCGAGCCGAAGGGCGCGCCCACCCGGCCTGGGTGACCGGGTCCGGCTCGACCGTGCGGTGGATCGCACCCGAGCGGTGGTCCGAGCTCCGCGCGTAGGCTGGGCGCGTATACTCTGCTAGGACTCGCACGACATGGCGCTGCAGCATCGATTCCTGGCCGGGATGAACCGCAAGACGTGGTCGCTGAGCGCCCGCGTCGACAGCGCGGACGGGACCGAGTCGTCGCGACGCGAGCTGCCTTCCTCGCACCCCTGGCTGGCTCCGAGGGCGGGCGTGCTGGGTGCGCTGCACGCGCTCGTGGCGCGCGCGCTCCGCTTCTTCGGGTACGCCCTGCTGGCGTCCCCCGTCTTGGTCCCCGTGCACCTGGTGATCCGCCCGTTCAGCCCCGTGGCCGCCGGCTGGGCGGTGGTGGCGTTCGCGTGCTTGGCGGTCGCGTTCTTCGCCACACTGAACGCGTTCATCCTGCTGTCGGCCATCCGCTACGCGGTGTCGACGCGTGACACCCTGCGTCTTTGGTCGCGCGCAGAAACCGACGAAGCCCGCACGTTCGTGTTCAGCGACAAGGAACCCTACGCGGTGCGGGGAGAGGTGCTCAGCATCGGCGCCCCGGCCGACGGCGACGTCGTCGTGCGCGAGCTGGTGTCGCGGGCGCGCGGCGTGCGCGTCCTCGAAGCTTGTGACTTCGCGGTCTACACGGACGCCGGGGAGTACGTCGTGGTGCGCGTCGAGGACCCCCCGCTGCTCTTGGCGGACCGCGAGCCGGCGCGCGCGCTGGCGCTCCCCGAGGGGACGCGCAACAGCCTCGCCGAGCGGGGCATCCCGCAGCCCGAGCGGGAGCGCAGCCTCCACGTGTACGGCGTGCGCGTGGGCGACCGGGTGCTGGTGGTGGGCTCCACCGCCGAGCCCATCGCGCGCGTCGACCGCTTCGAGCTCGGCGGCGAGGCCCGGGGCGTGCGCGGGGCCGGGGGACGAAACGAGCCTTACCGCGGTGACCGGGGCGACTCGGCGGTGCTCCTGCGCTGCACCGAGCGCGAGCCCATGCTCATCGTGCGCGAGGGCGGTCCGTGAGCGCCACCACGGCTCCGCGTCTCGGCGCGCGCGAAGGCATCGTGTTGCGCAGCACCGCGGGATTCTTCGACGTGCTGCTCGCTTCGGGCGAGGTCGTGCGGGCTCGGCTGCGCGGTCGCCTCAAGCAGGTGCGAAAGAACACCGACCTGTGCGTCATCGGCGACCGCGTGATGGTGGTCGAGACGCGCGACGGTGGTGTCGCGGTGGAAGAGGTTCTCCCGCGGCGCACGGTGTTCTCGCGCCAACACCCGGCACGTGGCGGCCATCGCGAAGACGTGCTCATCGCCAACCTGGACGTGCTGGTGGTAGTCATGGCCTTCGAGGCTCCACCCTTCGTGCCGCGCATGATCGACCGCTACCTCGTCATCGCCGAGCACAACGGGGTCGAGGCCGTCGTGGTCGCCAACAAGCTCGATCTCCGCATCGAAGAAGAGGACTACATCGACGAGTCGCTCGCCCTGTACGAAGGGCTGGGCTACCGCACCTTCCGCACGTCGGCCGACACCGAAGACGACCCGGGCGTCGCTGCGCTGCGCGCCCACCTCGCGGGACGCGTGTCCGTCTTCAGCGGGCCGAGCGGCGCCGGCAAGAGCAGCCTGGTCAACCGCGTGGAGCCAGGCCTCGGCCTGCGCGTCGGGTCGACGAGCGAAGCGCACGGCAAGGGGCGCCACACCACGCGCGTCGCCACGCTGCATCCGCTCGCCGACGGCGGCTTCGTCGCCGACACGCCAGGCATCCGAGAACTGGCGGGGTTCGAGATCCCCGAGACCAAGCTGGCCAGCTGCTTCCGCGAGTTCCGGCCCTATCTGGGTCAGTGCGGGTTCCGGAGCTGTCGGCACCTGACGGAGCCGGGGTGCGCCATCCTCGCGGCCGTGGAGGCGGAAGAGGTCGACGGCGAGCGCTACGAGAGCTTCGCCAAGCTGCTGTTGGGCGAGGAACGCCCAGATCGGGTGGGCTGAGTGGACACGCACGAGACGCCCACCACGCCCGACGCCTTCCCGATCCCCCCCGGCCTCCCGTCGCTGGAGCGCCCGGAACGACTGCTGTGGTGGCAGGGCGCGTTGGCCATGCTCGGCATGATCCCGATGCTGATCGTGGCGAACGTGGCTGCGGCGCTCGTGTCGGTCGCCGTGGGCTCCGGCACGGAAGGGCTCGCGCAGCTGCAGGGCAACACGGAGGCACTGGTCAGCTTCCCGCTCGTCGCCGCCGGGCAGGCTGCGAACCTGATCGTCTTCGTGACCATCGCCGTGCTGGCCCCGTTCCTCGCGCGTGTCCCACACCGGACGGCGCTCGGCTTGGGTGGCGCACCCGTCAGCGTGTTCGCCCTCGGCGCCGTGGGCATCCTGGGGCTCTCACCGCTGGCCGACCGCATCGTGCGCGAGCTCACCGTGTACTTTCCAGACCAGAGCGCCCTCGAGATGATCGAGCGCGCGGTCAAGGGGCAACCGCTGTGGTCGCTCGTCCCCGTGCTCGCCGTCATCCCCGCGGTGGGCGAGGAGCTGTTGTGCCGCGGGGTGCTGCAACGCAGCCTGCGCTCCCCCTGGGTGGCGCTGCCGGTGTCGGCCGTGTTCTTCGCCGCCCTGCACATGGACCCGCTCCACATGGCCGGAGTGCTCCCGCTGGGCTTCTTCCTGGCGTGGCTCGGCCAGCGCACCAACTCCGTGTGGGTGCCGATCGCCGCGCACTTCACCAACAACCTCGCCGCCACCCTGTCCCTCTTCGCCAGCGAGAGCCTCACGCCCGAGGAGGCCGAGCTACCCCTGTACGCCATCCCGGTGGGTCTGCTGGTGACGCTCGTGTGCAGCGTCGGCATCCACTTCGTGATGCGCTGGCAAGCGAGCCCCACGCCTCCTGCACCTCCCCGCGATGCCTCGCTCGCAGAAGGGTCCCCATGACACACGTGCTGCCCGCCGAGGGCATCGACCTGCGGTTCCCCATGGACACGGGCTGTGTCGGCTGCTCGCCCACCAACCCCATCGGGATGCACCTGGTGTTCCGCCGCGAGGGCGACGCCATCACGGGTCGCTACACGGCGCCACCGCACTTCCGCGGCGGGCCCGGGGCCGTGCACGGCGGCATCCTCGCCCTGCTGCTCGACGAATACTCCTGCGCGGCGGGCTTCTTCTTGACCGGGAACGTCTGCGTCACGGGCTCGTTCGAGCTGCGCTACGAGCGCCCCGCGCACATCGGCGACGAGCTGCGCATGGAGGCCCGCATCGTCGACCGCAGCCACCCCCGCTACCTGATCATCGAGGCGACCGTCCAGCACGCGGGGGTCATCCTCGTACGCTCCGCGGGTCGCTTCTTCCCGATCGACCCGCCGTCCGACGTATCATCGCCGGCATGAGCCTGAACGACTCCGTGCCGCCCCCGGCCGCGCAGGACGCGCGCCCCTCGACGCCTCCCCCGGGAGGCTCCGCCGCCTCGCCGGGCACCGCCGAGGACATCTTCGCGCGGGGCCGGGCGCGCTTACCGCTCGTGAAGGTGGTGGGGGTCTCGCACATCGTCTTGGAGCGCCCCCTGCTCGACGACATGCGGCACTTCCTCTTGGACTTCGGGCTGCGTCGCAGCGCACAAGACCGCCACGGCGACTACTTCCGGGGCAGCTCCGGCGCACACCACCTGGTGGCCGTCCGACGCGCACCCACGCCGCGCTTCGCCGGCGTCGCGTTCGTGGCCGCCGAGCGCAGCGACCTCGACGTGCTCACGCGCGTGGCCGGCGCCAGCGGCGTCGAGCCCACCGACGAGGCGGGCGGCGGAGAGCGCGTGCGGCTGCGCAGCCCCTCGGGGCTCGAGGTGCAGGTGGTACACGGGGTGCGCGAGCTCGCGCCCCTACAGACGCGCGCCGCGCTCTCCACCAACCGCGTGCGCCAGCGCCACCGCGTGAACAGCCCGCAGCGGCGCGACCGTGGGCCCGCACAGGTGGAGCGGCTGGCCGCCGTGTCGTGGCAGACCCCAGACGTGGAGCACGACGCGGGTTGGTTCATGCAGACGTTCGGGCTCATCGCGTCCGACTACCTCGTGCTCGGCGAGCGCACGAAGCAGGCCATGGGCGCTTTCCTGCGCGTGGACCTGGGGCGCACGCCGGTCGACCACCACGCCGTCGCCCTGTTCGCGGGGCCGCGCGGTCGGCTCCTCTCCGCCAGCTTCGAGGTGCTCGACTTCGACGACATCGCGGTCGGCGGAGAGCACCTCTACGCCACGGGCGCCAAGCACGTCTGGGGTCCGGGACGCCACGAGGCGGGCAGCGCGCTGTTCGACTACTGGCGCGACCCGCACGGTGACGTGCTCGGCCACGTGTCGGACGGTGACCTGTTCAACGCAGAGATCGTCCCACGCGAGGTGCGGCTCAGCCGGTCCGCCCTGCAGCAATGGGGCCGACCGCTGCCCCCCGACTTCTTCGACGCGCAGCAGGAGAGCGGCCCCCTCCGCCAGCTGGGGGGGCTCATCACCAACGACCACGCCGCGCGCCGTTGGGCCCGCTTCGCGCGCGCGCTGCGCTGAGCGGGTCTCGCCAGGAGGAACTGCTGCACACGCTGCCATGCGGCGCGCGCACTCCGTCAACCTGGTGCGTCGCTGGATCGAGCGAGCTCGGCCTCCAAGTGCCGCCGAAAGTCGGTCAGCGCACCCTCGTAGCCGCCGAAGCGAAAGTGGGTGTTGGCGCCCGTCGCGATGCCTCGCTGGATCTGCTCGCCGAGGACGAAGTCCTCCTCCAGCGTCAGCACGGTGAACTCGTGGTTCCGCTGCATGAACTGCTTGGCCTTGGTGGCGAGCGCGGGGTCCTCCTGGCCGACCCCGACGCTGAGCACGGTGATGCGCGTGCTGTCGACCGCGAGGGGTGTCATCAGGATCAGATCGAAGTGCGACTTCTGGAGCAGCACCATCGCGTTGGGGTGCAGCGAGTAGACGATGTGCGTGTGGTCGCGGATGCGCCACCGCTCGCTCGGGATGGCGTCGAGCTCCTGCAGCGACCGCTTTGGCAGCACCTGTCGCGTGTGCGCGCCGATGCGCTCCCAGGTGGATGACGTGTCCGTGAAGAACGGCGCGATGGTGTCCTTGTGCGCGACGCTGAAGTGGTACGACTCGATGCCCCCCTCGACGATGAGCTTCCAGTTGGCGGCGACCACACGCGAGTACGACGCGTAAGCCGTGGGGCGTAGCCCGAGGACGTGCGTGAGCTCGTCGGCGCACTCCGACGGCAACGCAGGCGGCGCCGCGCCGGGCGTGGGACACACGAAGACCAGCCCGGCGCGCTCGACGCACGGGAGCTCGACCAAGCCGTGCTCCGCGGCGACCAGCGTGGGGAAGCCCTCGGGGTGACGTGCCCGTCGCAGCGCACCGTCGGTATCGTACGTCCACGCGTGATACGGGCACACGAAGCGCTCACAGCGACCGGCCGGCCGCAGCTCGACTGTCGCGCCACGATGCCGACACACGTTGAGGAAGGCGCGCAGCTGCCCGTCGGTCCCGCGGACCACGAGGGCGGGCGCGCCGAGCACGTCCGCGCGGACGAAGTCCCCAGGCCCAGCCACGTCCGTCGACAAGGCCACGACATTGAGCTCGCGCCGGAACACGCACGCCAGCTCTCGCTCGAAGCGCGCCGGGTCCGTGTAGTCCGAGACCGGGACCAGCGCTTCCTCCGCGGTCGCGGGGCGCCGCCGCTCACGCATCAGGGTCAACGACTCCCCCAGCAGCTCGATCTCCTTGTCGCGCTTCATGACGCCACCTCGTCCTCGATGCACAGCACACGCTGCATGAAGTCCTGGAGCTCCCGCACCACCCGCTGGCGCGACAACCGCCGGGGGCGCGCCAGGGCGACGCGCAGGCACTGCCCCACCCCACCCATCAGCAGCGCCCCCGCGAGCTCGGCGTCGATGTGTGCGGGCACCCGACCAAGGCGCTGGCCCCGCGCGACGTTCTTGGCGGCGCCCGCGATCAGGCGCTCGCCGCGCACGCGCTGGTGCCTCACCGCGACCGCATCGCCGAGCAGCTGCTGCTGCATCAGTGCGCCCAGCGCGTGCCCGTAGTGGAACGTCACGGACAGGCGGATGCGCTCCTTCTCGCAGAGCCACCAGTCGTCGGACACCTCGGAGAGCGTGGGCCGGTACGCGAGCGCCTCCCACTCGTCGTAGAACGAGTCGATCAGCGCGACGAGCAGGTCGCTCTTGGACGCGAAGTGCCGGTATGGCGCCCCGGCCGACACGCCCGCGCGGCTCGCCACGGCCGCGAACTCGAGCGCGCCGTCGTGCACGACCAGCTCCTCCGTGGCCGCCTGGAGGAGGCGCTCACGCGTTCGACTACCGCGCTGTGTCTGTCCTGCGGGCATGCGCGTACACATGTAAAGTGAATTCACTTTACGGTCAAGACATCGCGCGCGAGGCGGCGCGGGTCGCGCCGGGCAACGGACGTCGCGCGCCCGGCTCAGCCCGGGGCCGCAGCCACGATGGCCAGGTTCCGCGGGCTGGTACGCGCGGAGAACAAGGGCACCACTTCGGTGCGCCAGCCGCTCTCGTCGAGCAGCCGCGCCCGGTCCAGCACGATCGCCAGCTCGAGGACGCGCGCCAGCGCGTGACGGGGCAGCGCCATGCGCGCGTCCACCGCGTGGGCTCGCGCGGCCCGCGTGGACGCCGCGGCGACCTCCGCGGCGGTCGCGGGCGGGAGACCTCGCGCGGCGAGCGACAAGGCGACCACCACTTCGAGCCCCTGCCGGAGTCGATCCTTCGGGACCCCCTGCGCCTCGGCGCCGGGTTCGACGTAGAGACCTCGGGCTTCCAGCAACAGTCGCAGGGCCAGCCGTGACTCGCGCCACGCCCGCTTGTCCGCGAGGCTCCCGCTGCCCTCGAACGACACGGGCGCGAGGTTCGCGAGCCCGAGCGCGCGCTTGGGCACAGTGAAGCCCGCTGTCTTGCCCTCGGCAGAGAGCGCTCCGCGCGCGGCGGCGGCCGTCTCCTGGAAGCAGCAGCTCACGGCCAGCACGTGCGCACGCGCGTCTCTCGCGCGGCTCACCAGCGCGTCCCCGAGGTCGCCGCAGGGATGCAGCCCCACGACCAGGTCATGCGGCCGCAGCGTGAGTCCGTCTCCGTCCGAGCCGTCGGCGTGCACGAAGCGTGGCCCCTCCACACCGGCGAGGTCAATCGCGCGCGCGACACGAGCCTGGTTCCAGTCCACGCCGAGCGTCTCTTCGGGCCGCAGCGCACGGGCGAGCGCGCGGGTGAGGTGACCGTGCCCTGCGCCCAGGTCCACGACCCGCGTCACCCCCGCGAACTGGCGCTGCGCCACCCCGGCGAACGCGTCGAGCTGCACCTGCTTCCTGCGCTTGACGTGGCGTTCGAGCGTTCGAGCGCTCGGGTCGCGTCCCTCACCCCAAGGCGCAGAGACGTCCGCCGCCCCCGCGGCCAGCGCACGCAGCGAAGCAGGCGCGCATCGCTGCCCCGCGAGCCAGCCCGCCGGGTCGTGCTCGGCCTCGTGCACCTGCTCGTCCGAGAGCGACAGGAGCCAGTCCGCCCAGCCACGTCGTTGGGCCCACGCAGGATGAGACCCCCCGGCGGGGCGCTCGACCACGACGTCCTCGGTCTCCCGAAGGAGGCCGAGGACCCGTGGAAACACCGCAGCGATGTCCGGCCTGACCGACACGTGCCCTGCATGACACGGCACCTGCCGAAGAGCAGCCAGGACGCTCCGCTACATCAACTCGCGGCCCGCGCAGGCGCTTCTGCCGCGCGCCACCGCCGGAACCACGCGTCACCCGAGTCGAAGCCCGCGCGCAGGATGTGCTGGATGCGCTCCTGCGACATGTGGAACTCGGTCGTCCCGTAGCCCTTCACGGGCAAGCGGCACACCAGCGCTTCGTGCAGACGCGCCTCGTCGAGGTCGCCCGCCGACATCATCGCGTTCACGACGCGCTCGAGCCGCCCGACGACCTTCCCGTGGGTGTCCTCGACCCCGAGGTGATCCGCGAGCGAGATGCCCTCCGGGGCGCCGCCGGGCGTGAGGGTGTCGTCCAGGTAGAGCCCCACCACGTCGTCCTCGGGCGTGGGGGGATCCCCCATGACCTCCTGCACCCAGTCGTCGTCCGAGATGAGCAGGCGCAGCGCGAAGTTGGAGACCACGCCGCCGTCCACGAACGTGTGACCGCTCAGGTCCTCGCCGAGGTAGCGCCCCCACGCGGGGAGCCAGACCACCTCGGGCCAGAAGAACGGGATGCTCATCGACATCCGCACGCCCCACAGCACCGGGCAGTCCGGCGTCGTGTGGTGGTTGAGGACGCGCATGGCGGTCGCCGCGGTGTCGGTGACCACCAGCGACAGCGACCGCCCCGTCCGCTCGTAGAGCTGTGCGAACGTGAGGGAGCTGGCGTTGCGTCCCCCCGCGTCCATCTGCTCCGCCATCCAGCGCACGAAGCCGCGGGCCGAGAAGAGCCCGCCGCGCTCGACCAGCGAGAACACGCTCGGAAAGAAGTGCAGCTTCAGGAGGCCCCGCATGACCGCGACGTCCACGCGGGACTCGATGGTCTCGGGGACGAGCGGCAGGTCCAACGCGTGCAGCGCTCCCCCCATGCTGCTGTGGAGCAGCTCCTCCCGGGAGAACGGGTCGGGCGTCGCGATGAACTCGGTCATGCGCGACTGTCCTTGCGCGTTCTGCTCCAGGCTGAGCCGCATCAAGCTCGGGCCGTCGTAGCCGAGCGCCCCGAGCGTGGCCGTGATGGCCCCGGCCGAGGTCCCGACGAGCCTCCCGAAGGTGCACCCCCGGGCCTCGAGCGCGGCGACCGCGCCGTTCAGCGCCAAGCCCTTGGCGCCGCCCCCTTCGAACACGATGTCGACGTTCATGGTGGTGGTCTCCGTGCGAGGGTCAGATGTTGATGCTCGCGGCGATGTTGGCCGGGAGCAGGTACGTGTACTCCGGCAGCCCTCGGTCGCGGAGCTGCTGGTTGCGCTGCGCGATGATCTTGCCGATCTCGGCGAGCTCTGCCTGGAAGGCCTGGTGCACCTCGGGGTGCGCTGCCCCCACCGCGTCGAAGCCGAGCAGCGTGGCCTCGGACGGCGTGGACAGGAGCCACGAGAACATGCCCTGGAACAGCGCGACCTGGCTCGGGGGCATGGCCTCGAGCAGGAACGACGCGTCGATGTCGTCCGTGCCTTCCGGCATGGGCTTGTACATGGACGCCGCGCGGTTCAGGGGCGTGGCCGTGTAGGGGTACTGGGGGTAGTTCAGCGTCGAGTGCATCGCGCTGGCGGTCCACACGATCACGCGCAGGCAGTCGGCCAGCAGCTGCCGTGTGCCGATGGCGTGGGGGAAGCCCTTGATGTATGCGCCGTCGGGTCGTGAGCTCTCGGCGGCCCACGCCTGGATGGCCGGGTCGGCCGCGACGGCCGCGTCGTTCGCGTAGAGCGCCGATACCGTGCCCAGCGTGTAGCGCCCGAGCGCATCCCAGATACGGTAGCCGTCGTCGCGGAAGAGGTAGCCCGAGAGGCCGTCCGCCTCGCCCCGGTCGAAGCCTCGGGCGAGCAGCTGCTCCGGGAAGCTCATCCCGAAGAAGTCGTACTCCTTCCACGCGCGCGACACGATCTCGACGCCCTGCGCGGTGCCGAGCGCGAAGGTGTTGTCGGTGATGGCGTCGGTCTGGGCGACGAGCGTCTGGCGCGCGAGGAAGTTGATGCCCAGCGTGTCGACGAAGTGCGGGGCCAGGAACGCTCCGAGAGGGTGGCCCGGCTGGATGAGCTGGTTGTGCGCCGCCACCGCCATGGGCTCCACGCCCAGGTGCGCCAGCCCCAGGTGCCAGATGAACTGGTGCACCTGGTTGTCGGCGCAGGCGACGTGCATCTTGGCCAGCAGGTAGCGGTTGGGCGCCTTGGAACCGGGCGTGTAGACCGGCCCCCCCTCGCGATCGAGCTGGATGCCGAGGATGTTGAGCCGGCTCTCGCCCCCGTCGAGCAGCTCCTTGTAGACCAGCAGGATGGGCGCGTAGAAGAACATCGGCGCCTTCTGCTCGAGCCCCAGCAGGTCGCGGTAGTCCACCATGAACAGGCGCTTGTCTGCGATGAGCTCCTCTACCCCCTTCCCTTGCGCGGCCAGCGACCGCAGCGCGTCGGGGACGGCGGCCTTGTCCTCGACGCGCGTGATGAGCATGGGGTTCAGGCCCTGCACCAGCTGACGGCAGAGCTCGGCGTCGTCCTGCCAGTGGGCGAGCGTGTACTCGGGCGGCTGGATGAAGTCACCGAAGAAGGCGTCGTACTTCGCGAGGGAGGCGGGGTCTGCGGCGGCGAGGCGCGCCGGTGTCCCAATCTGGGAGAACGCATACTCGAGCAGCCGCTCCACCATCGCGGCGGTCTTCTTGGGCGAGAGGGCCTGGCTGCGGGGCAAGCCCTTCACCATCCGCGGCATCGGGTCGATGGGGTAGGTGTCGTACTCCCAGCGCGCGGTCTCGGGCGTCAACATGTTGCCCACGATGGCCATCACCTTGGCCTTGGCCGCGTCGACGATGGACGCCATGTGCTCCAGCGCGTCCACGTGAGCCTGCGACGCGGTGGGCCCGAGCCGCGACTCCCCATCGCTCAGCTGCAGCGTGAGCTGCACGGCGAGCGTCGCGTTCGCGCTGCCCTCGACGGGTAGCGAGAGGGACTTCGGGACGCCGTCCTCGAGCGTGTGGAGGTCGACCGTGGCGTGCCCGACCAGCAGGTCGTGACCGAGCCTGCTCTCGAACACGCTGAACCCCAGGCTACCCTCCTTGTCGAGGACGTCCAGCGTCACCGTCTTGCCGAAGATTGGCGAATGACTGGCGTGCACGGGCGTCACGTTCTGGTGCTGCGCGCCGTTGAGCTCGACCATGACGTACGGGCTCGGAGGAATGAACCTCTCGATGATTCCGTCACCCGATGAAGGCAGATTGGATGCCGCTTCGACCTTGACATGCACCTTCCCGAGAGATGGATTGAAGTAACGATCGAGTGCCTCGATTCCGCTCTGATAGCCGGGAGCCTGGACCTGCTTGATCATCCCGATCACCATGCGGCCGGCGTCCACCCAGGCGCGCCACGTCACCTCGGTGACCGCCTCGGACACGGCGCGCATGGAGACGATGGTCGCGATGCCGTTCAGCGTCGGGACCGAGGGCGCCACCATCACCAAGTCGTAGCGCAGGCTGTGGTTCTCGTCGTCGCGCTCGACGAGTCGCTCTTGATAGACGTTCTTGTCGGGCAGCGTCTGGAAGTTCCGGATGGCGCCGATCTCGTCCTTGCCCGGCGGTAGCAGCTTCATGAATCCGTAGATGTGCCACCATTTGTCCATCTCCCCAAACGGACGGTAGAGCTCCCATACCTTGTCAATCGACGCGCTTACATTTCCAATAACCTGCACCGTAGGCGCGACGATCGTATCGATCGTTCCCATGTTCTTCCCCCATTGTTCTTCGCTCCTATGAGCGATGTAAGAACGTGTTTAGAACACGAATCCACCTGACGGCAATAGGCAAACCCGCCCACTCGATTTGAGGATGTCACCCGCATCGGACGCGCCCGTGGCCTGAACACGGATAGAGAAATCCCCGACGGGAGCTCGCGCCGGCGGGCCGCCGAGCGCGGTCCGTCTGCCCCGGGAAGAGGCACGACGTGCCACGTCGGCCGCGACAAGAGATCGGGTAGGACCGTCGCTCTCGAGCGTATACTGGGGGGCCATGGACACCCCCGACCTGGAGAGCATCTTGGCGCGCCGCGACCTGGCGGGCGCCGAGGCGGCGCGCGCGCACGTCGGCCCCCACTCTGTGTTCCTCTCGAACCACTACTGGCGTACCCAGGACTGGGTGGAGCGCTCCCTGGTCGTCCACATGGTGCAGGACCAGCGCGGTCCGCACCTGCGCAGCCTGTTCAACGACTTCCTGTGCGCCCCCGAGCCCGCGTCCGAGTACAGCGAGCACGTCGCGCTGGCCAAGGCCGTGTGCCTCGCCCAGCTGCGCGGCGATCCCTCCCTCGTGGCTCACTACCAGGATGACCGGGAGGCGCTCCGCCGAGATGTCGAAGCGGAGGTCGGCGGCACCCCCGCGCCCACCCCTGTCCCCGAGCTGCTGGGCGCTCCAACGCCAGTGGCCCCGCCCGCCCCCGCCGCGCTCGCCGCGCTCGACAGCCCGCGCAGGAGCAGCTCCGGACCTGCGCAGCCACCTGACCCGAGCACGCAGCGCCTGCCCGTCGTGCTGGGTGCGCTGGTGCTGCTGATGATCATCGTGGCGCTGGTCGTCGCGCTGCAGCCGGGTTGGGCCAGCACGCAGGGGCCATGACACGTGGCAAACCTCTCGCGTGCGTGCGATCGTCCAGGGGATGACCACCGACATCAAGCGGCACGAGGAGCTGGCCCAGCTGCTGGACGCCATCGTCCAGAGCTATGACGGCCCCGAGGAGATCAACAACCTCGACAGCGCTGCGCTCCCCAACGAACGCAAGGTGATCGAGGCCTACGAGCACCTGAAACCCATCATCTACATGGGCTTCTACTCCAAGCGCTCGCTCAACCGGGGCAACCTGCGCTACGCGGTCAGCGAGCACCTCTACCCAGCGTGCGAGATCCTCGTCGAGCAGATCGGCCGGGCCTGCACCTACGAGCATCGCGTGGGCCGTTGCCCGGGCAAGCCACCCAGCTGGGGCGAGGAGGCAACGCTGCGGCTGGTCCAGCGCATCCCCATGCTCCGCGCGCGCCTCAACGGCGACGTGCTGGCGGCCTATCAGGGAGATCCGGCCGCACCCAGCGTGGAGGAGGTGGTCTTCAGCTACCCCAGCATCGAGGCCATCACCGCCTATCGCATCGCGCACGAGCTACACATCGCGGGGGTGCCGCTCTTGCCGCGCATCATCACGGAGTACGCGCACTCGCTGACCGGCATGGACATCCACCCGGGTGCAGTGGTCGGCGAGCGCTTCTTCGTGGACCACGGCACGGGTGTCGTCATCGGCGCGACGTGCGTCATCGGCGACGACGTGAAGCTCTACCAAGGCGTCACGCTGGGCGCTCTGAGCCTCCCGCGCGGAGGCGCCACCGACACGGGCGGGCAACGGCACCCCACCCTGGAGGACGGGGTCACGGTGTACGCGGGGGCGAGCATCCTGGGCGGCGACACGGTCATCGGGAAGGGCTCGGTCATCGGCGGGAACGTGTGGCTCACCCGCTCCGTCCCGCCCGGCTCCAAGATCTTCGGGAGGGCACGCGATGAGTGAGACCCACTCCGACGTGGCGCGGGCGCTGTTCGCAGCCATCGCGGCAGGGGACGTCGCCGCGGTGGACGCCCTCTATCACGACGACGCGGTGGTCTTCATGAACACCACCGGCGCCACGCTCGAGAAGCGCAAGATGCTGGGCGTCATCCGCTTCCTCAGCACGCAGGTGAGCCAGCTGCGCTACGAGGACGTGCGCCTGCAGCCCACACCGACCGGCTTCGTGCAGCAGCACGTGCTGGCGTGTCGCGCTCCAGGGGGCGAGGAAGTGCGCGCGCACGCCTGCCTGGTGGCCGTCGTGGAGGACGGGCGCATCCGACGCCTGGACGAGTACCTGGACGCCGCCGCCATCGCCCCGCTGACCACCCCGCGCTGACCTCGCGCGAAACGGCGCTGAACGGCACTGACCCCCGGGGAGGAGCCTGAACCGCTCGCGCACGCCCCCCGTCACGGGCGTGGTGTGGGAGGTGCGCATCGGCGGGTGACCGGCCGACGGTCTCATGTATACTCCGTACACAATGACGACCCGCGGCAGACTCTCACGGGAGCGCATCTTGGAGGATGCGCTCCGCATCGTGGACACCGAAGGCCTGCAAGGGCTGACGATTCGGCGTCTGGCGCAGGAGCTCGACGTCACGCCCATGGCCGTGTACCGGCACTTCAAGAACAAGAGCGACATCCTGGACGGCTTGATCGAGCTCGTCATCGCGGAGGGCGGCGCCACCGAGCACGACACGGAGGGCTGGCAGGCCTGGATCGAGGTCACGTTCATGCGCATGCGCGCGTCCCTGCTGCAGCACCCGGGTGTGCTGCCGCTGATGGGCAGCAGCGCGAGCTACGGGCTGCAGTCGCTGCGCATCATCGAGAAGCTGCTGGGCGCCCTGCGCGGCGCGGGCCTCGACGGTGACGCCGTCGCCCGCATGCTGCACGTGCTGGTGAGCTACACGCTCGGCGCGGTGGCCATCGAGATCGCGGCGCGCGAGCAGCAGCAGAGCCTCGAGGGCGGCACCCAGCTGGAGTCGCAGCGCAAGCTGCGGGAGCGCTTCGAGGGCGCGGACATCACCGAGTTCCCCAACCTGGTGGCGCTGGCCCCCAAGCTGTCGCGCTTCGTCGAAGAGGCCGAGTTCGAGCTGGGGCTGCGCCAGATCATCCACTCGTTCACGCCCTGATGCGGGCGCCCCGAGAGCACGCCATGACCGACGACAACACCCCCGAGAGCGCGGCCGAGCCCTGCCTGCTGACCCACGACGAAGGGCGCGTGCGCGTCCTCACCCTGAACCGCCCCCGCGCCCTCAACGCCTTCAACCAGGAGCTTTACCTGGCCCTGGCGGAGGCCCTGCGCGCCACCGACGCGGACCCGCAGGTGCGCGTGGCCGTGCTGACCGGAGCGGGCGACGCGTTCACCGCGGGACAGGACCTGAGCGAGATGGCGAGCATGGCCAACGCCAAGGGCGTCATCGGCTTCGAGGTGCTGCTGGACACGCTCGCCGAGTTCGGCAAGCCCCTCTTGGCGGCGGTCAACGGCGTAGGGCTGGGACTGGGCCTGACCATCCTGCTTCACACGGACATCAACTTCATGGCGGACGAGGCCAAGCTGAAGTGCCCGTTCGTGACCCTGGGCGTCGTCCCGGAGGCCGGCAGCAGCTTCCTCCTGCCGCACGTCATGGGCTATCAGCGCACGGCCGAGTACCTCTTCAGCGCGCGCTACATGAGCGCCGAAGAGGCCCGCGAGGCAGGGCTCGTGCTGGAGACGCTGCCGCGCGCGCAGCTGATGCCCCGCGTGCTGGAGGTGGCCGAGACGATCGCCAAGCAGCCGCCCGCAGCCGTGCGCGAGACCAAGCGCCTGATGCGGCACGCCACGCGCGACGAAGCCCGGGCGGCGCGTGCGCGTGAGGCGGAGGAGTTCAAGGCGCGCATGGTGTCGCCGGAGTTCCGAGAGGCCATGCTGGCGTTCAAGGAGAAGCGCGCGCCGAACTTCGACTGAGGGGCCGCGTCAGCGCGTGCGCGGCCTTGACTGTGCCGCACAATTGGGTCAAATGTCCTACACAGCACGCGCCGTAGGAGCAGAAGCGACAGGCTTCGTCGACGGGGGTCAACGGACCCGGGGTACGTGCTCGAACAGAAGCCCTGTGGGCGGGAGTTCCGAGATGTTGCAGCGAGAGACACGGAAGGTGGGCGTGCTGTGGGCGCTCTTGGCGTTCGCGTGTGGGACGACCGCGGTGGACGCGCGTGCTCAGGACGGAGAGGGCCAAGAAAGCACAGCCCCGACCCCCAGCGCGCGTGAGCTCTTTCGGCAGGGGCAGGTCGCCTACGAGAGCGGTGACTACGAGGAGGCGGCGCGTCTTTGGGAGCAGGCGTACACCGTCGAGGCGGTGCCGGCGCTGCAGTACAACCTGGCGCAAGCTTACGGTCGCCTCGGCCGCCTCAGCGAGGAGCTCGCGGCGCTGCAGCTCTTCGTGGCGCGGGCGGAGCCGGGGAACCCGCAGTTGGACTCGGCGCGCGCCCGCCTGGGCACGCTCCAGGAGCGCTTGGCGCGCACAGGCATTCAGCTCGAGGGCCAGCACCCTGGGGCGACCGTGCTGGTGGACGGTGAGGTGCGCGGTCAGATGCCCATCGACACCATCCTGCACGTCGGTCCCGGCAGCCACGTCCTGCTCGTCCAAGCGGATGGCTACCAGGACTTCCGCGCCACGGTGGCGGTGCCCGAGGGAGAGACCATCTCCGTCGCCGTGCTG
Source organism: Sandaracinaceae bacterium (assembly GCA_020633055.1). NCBI lineage: Bacteria > Pseudomonadati > Myxococcota > Polyangiales > Sandaracinaceae > Sandaracinaceae bacterium. The sequence goes on from JACKEJ010000010.1 coordinate 244,808, forward strand.
CTGGAGGAGCATGATTCGGATGGGCGGTCGCTGACCGCGCCCATCGCGCTGTACGCGGCGGGTGGAGGCCTGGTGGTCGTGGGGGCCGTCCTCGGAGGGGTCGCGCTCTCCACGGCGAAGGGCGCCCGTGCGGGCTCGTCCGACGCAACGCGCGCTCGGGGGCTGGCCTTGGGCGCAGACCTCGCGATCGGCGCCGGAGTCGCGACCGCCGGCGTCGGGCTCGTCATCCACCTGCTCCGACGTCGCTCCTCGAGCGACGAAGAGGACGCGACCGAGGTCGCGCCCATCGCCGGTCGCGGGAACTTCGGCCTCCAGCTCACCCACACCTTCTGAACCATGCGTATGGCCAAGCACACTCCTCTCCTCTTCGGACTCCTGTCGACCGCGTGGCTGGCGACAGGGTGCTCCATCATCGTCGACGGCCAGCTGGACGACGCGCCTCGCGAGGTCCGCTGCGAAGAAGAGCCGGACGGCACCGAATGTGGTGACATGACCGACGGCATCCGGCGGGTTTGCCTCTCCGGGACGTGCCGCCTGAGCCAGTGCGGTGACGGCTACACCGACACGGAGAACGGCGAAGAGTGCGACGATGACGACGACGTGGCGGGGGACGGCTGCGAGCCGTCCAGCTGCTTGTTCAGCTGCAAGGTCGACGCGGACTGCGACGACGGAAACCTGTGCACCGGCGCCGAGACCTGTGACCTCGCCACCCACACCTGCATGCCTGGGACCCCGGGCACCGGGACGCCATGCACGCAGCCCGACAACGCTCCCGGCGTGTGCAACATGGGGCTGTGCGTGCCGGAAGGATGCGGTGACGGCGTACTCGACGGGGAGGAGTGCGACGACGGCAACCTGTTCGACAACGACGGCTGCGACTCCAACTGCACCTTCTCCTGCACGGCGGATGCGGACTGCGACGACGGCGACCTGTGTACCGGGACCGAGACCTGCAACCTGACCGAGCACGTGTGCGTGCCCGGCACGCCCGAGGTCTGCCCGGATGCCCCCGACGCGTGTCACGTCCAGGGGACCTGCCAGGCCGGCGTGGGCTGCCCCGCCCCGAACGACGCCACGCTGCTGATCGACCTGGACGGAGACGGATATGCCGCCACCGCGCTGGGCGCGTGCGGCACGGACTGCAACGACGGGGACGACGAGATCCACCCCGGGCACCCCGAGGTGTGTGGCGACGGCAAAGACAACAACTGCGAGAACGGACAGGCCGACGAGGCCGTCGTCACGTGGTACGCAGACTGCGACGGAGACGACTACGCGCTCTCGGGCGCCACCACGCGCATGTTGTGCAACAAGCCGCCGACGGACGCCGCCTCTACCGGGTGCCCCGACGGGAACGGCGACTGGACCACGCGCAACCCGAACTCGGCCGTGAACCGCGACTGCGCGGACCACGACTCCCGCGCGCATCCAGGGGCCTACCCCAGCACCGACCGCTCGACCTGGCCCACGTCGGCCATCCCCGGCACCAGCAGCTGGGACTGGAACTGCGACGGCACCTGGGAGCGCGCCTATCAGAGCTGCACCTCCACGTTCTGTTGCTTCATCCAGATCAACTGCAACTCGGCCATCACTTGTTGTGGCGGCGGGACCTACGGCTGGGTGGACGGCACGGAGCCCGGATGCGGGACGTCGGAGTACTACGAGCTGTGCGGGAACGAGGCCAGCAATGCGAACTGCCCCTCGGACGAGTACCGCCTGCAGCGCTGCCGCTGACGTGCGGGTCGCTCGCCGCGCAGGGCGGGCGACCCACCCAGGCACAGGCTGACGCGCGCAAGCCGCATCCCGCAGCGGAGGACGGTTGCCCCGCCTCACACCCCGGGACGCAGGCCGCTCAGGTCTCGCGTGAGGTGGCCACGGGGCGCACGCGGCACCACTCGCTGAAGCTGCCCACGTAGAGCGCGGCGCCCGGGAGGCCGGCGTGCGCCAGCGCGAGCAGGCCGTGGCAGGCGGTCACCCCGCTGCCGCAGGAGAGCACCAGGTCGCTCGCTGGGCGGCCCTGCAAGAGGGCCTCGTACTGGGCGCGCAGCTCCGCGGGCGGCAAGAAGCATCCGTCCGGGCCCAGGTGCTGTGTGAGCGGGTGGTTGAGCGCGCCGGGGATGTGCCCCGCCACAGGGTCGATGGGCTCCTCCTCACCGCGGTAGCGGGGCGCGCTGCGCACGTCGACCAGCACGTGGGTTCCCGTCGCCTGCGCGGCCTCGACGCCGGCGAGGTCCACCGTGGGCAGCGCGTAGGCCGCGGTGGGGTACGGCGCCTTGCCGTCCCAGTGGGCTTCCCCGGACTCGCAGGGCAGCCCCGCAGCACGCGCGGCGGCCCACCCACCGTCCAGCACGGCGACGCGCGTGTGGCCGGCGGCGCGCAGCATCCACCAGGCGCGGGCGGCGGCGTTGGCGCCCCCCATGTCGTCGTAGACCACCACGTCGTCGTCGGGGCCGATGCCCAGGCGGCCCAGGGTCTCGGCCCAGCGCGCGATGGGCGGCAGCGGGTGGCGTCCACCGCGCGCCGGGTCGTCGGGCGCGGAGAGGTCGCTCTCCAGGTCCACGAAGCGCGCGCCGCGCAGGTGCTCGGCGAGGTAGCGGGCGCGCGCGTCGGGGCCGCTGCGCGCGTCGAGCAGGATCGTGGGGGGAGCGCGCAACTCGGGCGCGTTCGGGTCGACAAGGGCGGTGGAGATCACGCCGTGAATGTACCTCACCCTGGGCACCCCTCGCTGGAGCGCAACTCAGCCTGGTGCGCACACATCGCACATGTGGCCGAAAGTGATTGTATACATACGCCTTGCGACACTCACTTACATAAGCCACGGTGCGCGCCCGTGACTGCTCCGACGTGCAAGCTCCGGAGTCGCCTCGCGAGGGTGGCGGCGCTCATGACGGTGGGAATCGCGCTCGCGGGGACCTCCCCTGTCCGCGCAGACGAGCCCGCGCCGAGCCCGACGACCGACGGCCGACTGGTCGCGCTCCCCGCAACGACCACGGGCGACCTCGCGGAGGCCCGCGAGTGGGCAGCGGCGCTCCGGCGCGTATTGGCTGCGGAGACCCTGACTGTCGTCCCCAACGACGAGGCGAGCGGCACCTTCGAGGCGCGCGTGTCCTCCCCCGCGGTGGCGCTGAGCGCGTCCGACATCGAACGCTGGGTCGCGCGGTCCCAGTCCGCGGTGCGACACCTGGCTCGCGCCGACTACGACCGCGCGCGCGCGGACCTGCTCGAGGCCCACGCCCTCGCCAGCGGAGCCGCCGACGAGCTGAACCGCGAGGCAGAGCGCGCGCGCCAGGTGCTCGACACCTGCCTCTACATGGTGCGCGCATACGTGGAGACGCGCGACGACGAGAGCGCCATGAACCAAGCGCGTGCGTGTCGTCAGCTGGTGCCCGGCGCCGAGCCGAGCCCCTACCGCCACACGCCCGAGGTGCGCGACATCATCGCCCGCGTCGACCGCAACATGGCCGCCGAGGCGCCCGGACAGCTGGTGGTCACCAGCGAGCCGAGTGGCTGCGCGGTGCGGCTGAACGGCATCGCGTTCGGGGTGACGCCGTTCCGCATGGACGACCTCGCGGCTGGCGAGTACCGGCTGCAGGTCGAGTGCGACGACGTCGAGCGCGGGCGCATCCGACGTCTGCGAGTGAACGCAGGGGAGACGACGGTGCACGTGGATGGCGCGTTCGACACGGCGATCCGCTCGCGACCCGGGCTGGGGCTCGTGTACGACGGTGCGGATCAGGCCTTTGCGCTCGCCGGCCCCCACGCCCTGGCCGTCGCGGCGGCGCTCGACGTGAGCGAGGCGTGGCTGGTGTGGGTGGTCGAGCCGGGGCGCGTGCGCGTGGACCGCGTGACCAGGACGGACGTCACGAGCGTTTGGCTCCGAGCAGCGCTCGCCCAGCCGAGCGACGCAGACGCCACGCTCCGCACCGCGGTGCGTCACCTGCGTGCCGGTCGCAGCCTGGACCTCGAGCGGCCAGAGGCACAGCCCGGGCAGGGCTTGCGGGTGCCCGCAAGCGCGCCCACGCCCGAGACGGGAGCGCCGGTCGTCGACGACGCTCCGAGCGATGGAGGCCCCGACTCGGGCCATCCACCGCGGTCGAACGGTCGCCGCGTGGCGCTGGGCATCACCTCTGGAGTGAGCGCTGCCGCGCTGGTGGGCGCGCTCGGGCTACACATCGCGCGCCTCCACCGTGGCGAGGCCTTTGCGCTGTATTTCACGCTGTCTCGCCAAGCCGCCTGGATCGACCTACGGCTACCCAGCACGCTCCTCGCCGCCGGCGGCGGCGCCTTGGCGCTGGCCACGTTGCCCGGCCTGCTGCCCGAGCGGGAGGGAGTCCCGCCGGGCGCCTGGATCGCGGGTGCTGTGGGGGTTGGACTCGCCGCCGCCAGCGTCGGCAGTGTACTCGCGCGCGAGTCGTGCTCGGACTTCGGTATGGACCGCCGCGCCTGCATCGAACGCGAACAAGCGGGTGACCGCGCCATCCTTCTCGCGGCGGGCGCGGCTCCGCTGATGCTCGCGCCGCTCGTGTACGCGCTGCGGCCCGCGCGGGTCACGCCCGAGCTCGAGGTGTCACGCGCCGGAGCGTGGCTGTCCGTGCGGGGCACGTTCTGAAAACACGCCAGTGCACGCAACGGGCGGAGCCGAGCGCCGAGAACGCCGCGTGATGAATCAACACCTTGCATTCAAGGGGGAAAGACTGTGAAGAACTCGAGAACACTCATGTGCCCGCTGGCGTGCGCGCTCGGCTTGGCGCTCATCGCTCAGGGCTGTCGCGAAGACCTCGGCTGCCCGCCCGGCACCATCATGGTGGGAGACGTCTGTGAGGACGCCCCGGACATGGGCGTCACACCCGACGCGAGCGATGACGGCGGATGCGTTCCGTCCGCCTACTACCCGGACCTGGATGGCGACGGACTCGGCGCTGGCGAGGCCGTGAGCACCTGCACGGCGCCCGAGGGCTACGTCGACAACGCGGACGACTGCGACGACGACTGCGACGTGTGCGGCAACGGAGAGGAACTGTGCGACGGCGAGGACAACGACTGCGACGGCGAGACGGACGAAGCCATCGAGGTCGTGTGCGGCACGAACGCGGGCGAGTGCTCCACGGGCGTACAGCACTGCGTCGGAGGCGTGCTGGGCGAGTGTGAAGGCGGCGTCATGCCTGCCATCGCCGAGGTGTGCGAGGGATCGAAAGACGAGAACTGCGACGGCGAGGTCGATGAGGACTGCACCTGCGCCGCGGGTGAGACGCGGCAGTGCGGCACCGACGTGGGTGAGTGCTCGTTCGGCACGCAGGCCTGCACCGCCGCAGGTGTGTTCGGCGAGTGCGAGGGCGCGGTCGTCCCCACCGCCGAGCTCTGTAATGGGCTGGACGACAACTGCAACGGCGTGGAAGACGACGGAAACCCCGGCGGCGGTGCTGTCTGCGGAACCGACGCCGGACAGTGCTCCCCTGGGCGTACGGCATGCGTGCACGGCGAGCTGGCGTGCATGGGCGGTATCAGGCCGATGACGGAGGTCTGCAACGGGTTGGACGACGACTGCGACGGTGTCGACGACAACGGCGTGACCACCACGTTCTACCGCGATGCCGACAGCGACACGTACGGAAATCCGAACCTCACGATGGTCGCCTGCAGCGCCCCCGTGGGTTACGTCGCAAACGACCAAGACTGCGATGACACCTGCGCCGCCTGCCATCCCGGTGGGACGGAGGTGTGCGACGAGCGGAACAACGACTGCGACGCGCTGACCGACGAGGGCGTCGCGACGACGTACTACCAAGATTCGGACTCCGACTCGCGAGGCAATCCCGCCGTTTCCGTGCAGGCGTGCATCGCACCTCTCGGCTACGTGACCAACAGCATGGACTGCAACGACGCCTGCAACGTCTGTTGGTCTGGCAACCCCGAGGTCTGCGACGGGTTCGACAACAACTGCATGGGGGGTGTGGACGAAGGCGTGCTGACCACGTTCTACCGTGACGCCGACATGGACTCGCGCGGCAATCCGGCCATGTCCACGACCGCGTGCACGGCGCCGAACGGCTACGTCGCCAACGCCGACGACTGCAACGACTCCTGCGACACCTGCTGGACGGGCAACGCCGAGTCGTGCGACGCGATCGACAACAACTGCACGGCCGGCGTCGACGAGGGCTTTGCGTGCGTCCAGGGCAGCCCCCAACCGTGCACGACGACCTGCGGAACCACGGGCACGGGCGTGTGCTCCGCAGCCTGTCTGCTGCCTGGACCGGCCACCTGTACGCCGCCGCCGGAGAGCTGCAACGCCATCGACGAGGATTGCGACAGCGTGCTGGACGAAGGTCTGATCGCGCGCGTGAGCCAGGGAGGAGTGTCGTTGGGTTCCGACGCGAGGCTGGCGCGCAGCGCGGACGGGTACGTCGGGGTGCACCGACGTGGCGCCTCCACGTACGCCTACCGAGTCGACGCTGAGGGTGAGGTCCGTGGGGATCCCGACACCTACGTGAGCATCGAGACCGCCAGCGTCGTCTCCGTGGACATCGATCGCATCTCGAACACGGCATGGGCCGTCGTCAGCACGATCGAAGGCGTTGGCGTGAGCGGGCGCATCCTGGGCCTGAACGCCTCCGCGAACCCGACCATCAACGACAGCGAATCTGCGACCGACGCCAATGCGAGCGGCGTCGCGCGCATCGCGGCGAACGCGGTGACCGATGGGTTCGCGATCTACCAAGCGGGCAGCGCCGTTCGCCTCGCTCGACTCGACTTCATCGGTGCGGCGCCTACCCCGACGACCATGCCCGGCGCCCAGCCGCGGGCCGAGCTGGGCATGGACATCGCGGCGCTCGGGACGGTGCAGCTGGGCTACGTCGCAGCCTGGGTGACGGGCGCTTCGCCACAGGTCCAGCTGGCGCTGATCTCCTCGGCCGGGGCGATCACGAGTCAGGCCGCCCTGGGCGCAGGGTCCAACCCGAGCATCGAAGTCGACGACGACGGGAATGTCGGTGTGGTGTACGTCGGGATCGACAACCTCCCTCGCTTCCATCATCTGACGGCGGCCCTGATGTGCCTCGACGGCGGCGGAGAACGGAGCACATGTGCGAGGACGCTGGGCACGCGGGCGGTCAACGCGCCGTCGGGAGGCTTCGTGAGTCGCCGTACGCTGGACATCGCAGCGGACGGGGGCGAGTTCTGGATTGCGGCCCGTGTCTTGGAGGGTGAGCAGGTCTTCCGCGTCAGTCGGTCGACCACCCACGACAGCATCTTCCGCACCGTGACAGATGCGGCCACGCTCTTCATGAGCGTCGCTGCGCGCGATGGTCGCGCCCTTGTCCTGAGGGGTTCGTCAGCGTACACGCACGATCCCTTCGGCTGCCCGTAACCAACGCTCCTCGCAAGCAGGCGCGCGGGTCGCGGGGGCTACACCCCGCGGCCCGTCAGCCGCTGCAGGATGCGCTGGAACTGGGGGACGCTGAGGTCCACGTGCTCCACCACCCGCCCGTAGAGCGTGGCGGTGGGCACGTTACGACCCGGGAACTCCTTCTGGGTCTCGTGCAGGCAGTAGAGCACCACGCGCTCGACGCGGGTGAGGCCGTCGCGGACGTCGGGGACGAGGTCGTCGGGGTCGAGGGGCATGGTGGCGGGCTCAGCGCTGCCCGAACTGGTCGAGCACCCAGTCGCTGAGGGGGGGCACCACCTCGCCGGGCTGGAGCGGCATGATGCACCAACGCAGTAGGTGCAGGCCCAGCGGGATGTGCACCCACGCGTCGTCCAGGTAGGCGCGCACCAGGGGCGGCGGGGTCAGGCCCAGCTCGTCGGGCTCGCTGGGGGCCCACTCCACGCGGCGGTTGAACTCGCGCGCGGCGATGACGGCGACGAAGTCGCACAGGGCCTGGAAGGTCGCCGGCGCGATGTAGCGGATGGGCCCGGGACGCAGCGACACCAGCGCGTGCTCGAGGGCCGCCAGGCTGTCGCAGGTGGGCTCGGGCGCGGGCAGACCGAGGTGCTCGGGCGCCAGCTTGGCCAGGTGTGCGTAGAGGGCCCCGGGGCGCTCACCGAAGACGGCGTCGCCCAGGCGCTCGCGCAGCGCGCTCTCGAGGGCCGCGGCGCGCTGTCCGGCCTCGCCCTCGGGCAGCCGGATGTCCGCCTGGTACGCACTGAGAGGCTCGTCGGGCACCTCGTGCCCGTGCTGCTGGGCCTCGCCGCGCAGGTGGGCCAGGGCGTCGCGCCAACCCTGGCCGGCGCGCACACCGTCGAGGGAGACCGGAGCCAGCCCGAAGGCCCGCAGCGCGGCCGGCACGTCGCCCCCGATGTCGTCGAACACGGTGAGCCGCAGCGAGCACAGCTCCTGCGTGAGCTCGCGCAGCTCGGACGCGGGGCGCGACAGCTCGGCCAGCAGGGCCGCCTCCACGCGCGGGCGCAGGCCGGCGTGCAGCGACGCCGCGCCCCCCGGGCTGCGCCAGCAGGTGAGCACCAGGCCGCGCCCATCGGGCTCGGACACCTCCAGCACGCGCGCGTGCAGCGGCTCGAGCGGCAGGCGCGGTGTGGGCCGGGACAGCGCAGGGAAGAGCTCCTGGAGCGTGCCCTCGGGGGCCGTGGCGGGCTGGGGGTCTTGGCTGTCGTGGTCGGTCGAGGCGCTCATGAGTCTCGGGGACGCTAGCAGCCGCACGGCCCCGTGTCCCTCCGGCTGGCGAACGCGAGAGGCGCGTCGTGGCAGGCTCACGGAACGAGAGGCCGCGCGGCGGCTAGGCCAAGCCCCCGCCCGCGCTGCGCAGATGCGCAGCTGGTGCTGCTGGCCGCGCATCGGCACCCTCACCAGGAGCGCCTCGGCCTGTGGGCTCGCCTGCGCCGCAGGGTGCGGGCCTTCCGTGCCCGGCGTGGCGCTTCCGTCGAGTAATGCACCCAAACGCGCGGGGCTGATATCCTTCCCGCGATGCTCGTGTGCCCCACCTGCCGGCTGAACCACCCCGACACCGCCGAGGTGTGTCTGGTGGACGGAACGCCGCTGCAGAACGTGGCGGACCCGCGGCTGGGGTCACTGGTGGGCGGCTGCTACCGCATCGAGCGGGTGGTGGGCTCGGGCGGCATGGCCACGGTCTACGCCGCCACCCACACGCTCAAGCCCGGCCGCCTGGTGGCCATCAAGATCCTGCACCCGCGGTTCGCAGACGACACCAAGGTGCGCACCCGGCTGGAGCGCGAGGCGCGCGCCGCGGCCACGGTGGCGCACCCCAACGTGGTGGACGTCTACGACTTCGGCCTCACCGAAGACGGCGTGCCCTACCTGGTGTGCGAGCTGCTGGTGGGCAGCCCGCTCGACCGCTACCGCAAGAGCCACAAGCTGAGCGTCGCCGACGCCGCCGGACTGGGTCTGCAGGTGGCCCGCGGCCTCGGGCGCGCCCACGACCTGGGCGTGGTGCACCGCGACGTGAAGCCGGAGAACATCTTCGTGTGCCAGAGCGAAGACGGCGAGCCGGTGGTGAAGCTGGTGGACTTCGGTATCGCGCTGGCCAACGACGAGTCCCGCCTGACGGCCGCGGGGCACTTCGTGGGCAGCCCGCAGTACATGTCGCCGGAGCGCTTCAAGGGCGACGCGGATACGCCGGCCACGGACATCTACTCGCTGGGCGTGGTGCTGTACGAGCTGCTGACGGGCACGCCCCTGTTCGAGGCCAGCACGCTGTCTGGCTATCTGCTGCTGCACCTCGAGCAGGCGCCACCGGACGTACGCAAGCGGCAGCCCACGTGCCCCGAGGGGCTGGCGCGGCTGGTGCACGAGATGCTGGCCAAGCAACCCGCGGACCGCCCCGCCGACGTGCACGTGGTGGAGCGCCGGTTGCTGCCGTTCACGGCGCACAAGTCGCGCGTGGAGCGGCGCGTCAGCGCCAACGCGCTGGACGACTCGAAGGTGCGGTCCAAGGACACCGACCTGGACGCGTGGGCGCGGCGCGTGAGCGTGTACGGCGAGATGCTGCGCACGGCCTGGCCATCGGGCGCCCCGCGCGAGGTCCAGGCGCTGGTGCTGGAGCTGGACCAGACGGTGAAGAACCTGCGCGAGGCGCGCGGGACGGACCACGCGCTGGTGGCGCAGCTGGAGCACCTGGACGGCGAGCTGCGCCTGCGACGCGACCAGCTGGGGCGGGCCATCTCCACGCTGGCCGCCGACCTGAGCGAGGCCCGCGCCGACTTCCGCGCGCGCTGCGCCCACCCCGACGCGTGGCGCGCGCAGCTGGAGCGCGCCCAGGCGCTCCAGGCAGAGCAGCCGCACGTACCCGACTCCGAGATCCTCGCGTGCATGCGCCAAGCCACGGCGTCCTACGGCGAGTGGGTGCGTGCCTGGGAGGCCACCCCCATCAAGGACCTGATGTTCCAGCTGGAGCAGCTGCGCAAGCAGCAGGAGGAGGTCGAGGCCAACGCGCGCAAGCGGCAGGCCGAGGTCGCCGTGCGCGCGACACACCGCAGCATCGCGCGCAACGAGTCCGAGGTCGCGCTGCTCCGCATCTCGCACGAACTCAACACGCGCCTGCGCCCCATCGAGGCCGTGCGTGCTCACTTCGAGCGCCTGAGCTGACGTCGATGACGAAGAGGAGCACAGCCCGATGAGCGCGCCCCCTCCGCCGCGCTGGCTCAGCAGCGCCCGTGGCCGTCGCTTCGCGAACCCCGAGGTCATCGGCACGGGCGCTGGCGGGACCGTGTATCGAACGTTCGATCACGAGCGCAACGGCGTGGTGGCGGTGAAAGGGTTGCGGGAACCGAACCCAGACTCGGTGGCGGGGCTCAAGCGCGAGTTCCGCGCGCTGAACCGTTTGCAGCACCCAAACCTGCTGCAACTCCACGAGCTGCTCTATTGGGACGGCGAGTGGCTGCTGACGATGGAGTGCATCGACGGCCAGAACTTCCTCGAGTGGGTGCGCCCCGGCTACCAAAGCCACCGCGCCGCGAGCCGCGACACCAGCCGCGCCACCCCAGCGGACCCCTCCCCGACGGGCGCGGGCTCGGCGTCGCACAGCACGCTGGCCACGGGGGTGTTGGACGAAGCCAGGCTGCGCGACGCGCTCGGGCAGCTGGTCCTCGGGCTGGACGTGGTGCATCGCTCGGGGCGCCTGCACCGCGACATCAAACCGTCCAACGTGCTCGTGACGAACGGCGGCCGCGTGGTGCTGTGCGACTTCGGCTTGGTGACCGAGATGCAAGCCGCGGCGAGCGGCGCGGCGGTCGTCGGCACGCCCTCGTACATGTCGCCCGAGCAGGCCGCTGGCGCGCCACTCGGGGCTGCGTCGGACCTCTACGCGGTGGGCGTGATGCTCTACGAAGCGCTCGCGGGGCTGCGGCCGTTCGCGGGCGAGTCCGAAGAGATCATGCAGCGCAAGCAGCGCGTGGTGCCCGTCTCGCCCGGACAGCTCGCGAGCACGCGCGTCCCGGTCGACCTCGAGCACCTGGCCATGCGCTTGCTCTCCATCGACCCGGCGCAACGGCCGACAGCGAGCGACGTGCGGGCCGCCTTGGGGGAGCCTCTCGGGCCGCCACCGCTCGCCGCAGAGCCGCCGTTCGTGGGGCGCGTCGCCGCGCTCGCCACCATGCACGGCGTGCTCGGCCGGGTGCGCACCTCCGGTCGTGGGCACTCGCTGTTGGTGCAGGGCCCCGCGGGTATCGGCAAGAGCGCGCTGCTGCGACAGTTCGCGGACGAGGTCGCCAGCAGCGAAGAGGCCAACGTGCTCATGGGCGCCTGCTACGAGCGGGAGTTCGTCCCACACCGCGCGCTGGACGAGGTCATGGACGCGCTCTCCACGCACCTGCGAGCGACTGACGTGGACCTCGCGAGCATCCTCGAGCCCGAGGAGCTGCAACCGCTGCTCACCCTGTTCCCCATGCTCGCTCGCGTCCCTGGGCTCACGGTGCCTCCGCTCTGGCGCGGACACGAGCCCGCCACGCTCGACCCGCGCGAGATACGCCAAAGGGCCTTCGAGGCGCTGCGACGGCTGATCACGACCACGGGCCACGGCAAGCCGTGGCTGATGATCGTAGACGACCTCCAGTGGGGCGACGAAGAGAGCCTTCCGATCCTGAGCGCGCTGCTCGGACACCCCGCCACCACACCGCTGCTCTTCGTGGGCGCCATGAGCGTGCCGGAGGACGACGCAGACACGGGCCCGGCGCACCAAGAGATGATGCGTCGCCCCCAGGCGTTCGGCGGGGTCACACGCATCGACCTCGACGTGCTGACGCGCGACGACACGGAGCGGCTCGCCAGCAGCTGGCTGGGAGAGACGGCCACACCCGAGCTGACACGCGAGATCGCCAAGCGGGCAAAGGGCATCCCGAGCGAGGTGCGCAAGCTGGCGGACCGGGTCTCCAGCGGGCAGACCACCCTCGACGGCGCCGCCGAGACCGACGCCGTCGAGGCTCGGATCCGGGGGCTGACGGGCGAAGCGTCGCGGCTCCTCTCCGCGCTGTCGCTCGCCACCCATCGCGAGACCCTGCGCGTCCTCTTGCGCGCCCTCGGGGGACTGGCGAATCAGGAGCACGCGCTCGCGACGTTGCGGCGACATGACTTGGTGCGCGCCATCCCCGCCGGTCAAGAGGTGCAGCTGGAAGTGAGCGAGGACCGTGTGCGCGCGACGGCGCGCGCGCGCTTGGGCCCGGACGAGCGCGTGAACCTCCACCTGGCGCTACACGCTGCCGTGAGCGCCATCCGACCCACCGACTACGAGACTCAGCTGTTCCACGCGCGCGCTGCCGGCCTACACGGGCTCGCGTCCGAGCACGCTCTCTCGGCAGCCGCTGCGGCGCAGCGTGCGCTGCGCTTCGAACGCGGAGCCCGCTTCGCCCAGATGGCGGTGCAGGTGCTGCCCCACGAGCAGGTCAGCTTCGCCATGCGGCGCACGCTGGCGGAGGCGCTCGCCCTCGCCGGGCGTGGGGCCGAGGCGGGGCGCGCGTACGTCCGCGCCGCAGACTCGGCACCGACCGACGCCCTGGCACAGGAGTGCCGGCGGATCGGCGCGGGTCACCTCCTGCGCAGCGGGTACCTGGACGAAGGAGAGGCCGCGATGAACGCCCAGCTCGCGGCGTTGGGAGCCGACCCCCTCGACGTCCCGGACGGCCTCGTGTCGCGCGTGGTGGCGGCGGCCACCGCGCGGTCGCGGCAGGTGCTCGGAGGGCACGAGCGGGGTCGCGGCGACATCGGGCCCGAGGCAGAGCTGGTGGACACCCTCTGGGAGGCCGTCACCGGCCTGGCCCTGGTCGACCCGGCCCGCGCGGGCTGGCTCCAGCTGCGCCACCAGCGCCACGCGCGCCGGCTGGGTGACCCGGGTCGGCTCGCACGCGCCCTGTGGTCGGAGGCGGTCATGACCGGGCTGAGGGGGCGCGGCGCCCCCGGCGAGCTCGACGGCGTGCTGGCGCGCGCCGTGAGCCTGACGCCTGGCGACCCAGACGCGCGCGCGCGCATGGCCGTGCTCCAGCCGCTGGTGCGGGGCGTGTTGAGCCTGGCCGCTGGCGAATACCCGATGGCGCGCGGCCAGCTGGCGCGTGCCCTGCGTGTGGCCCGCGAGCGCGGTCCCGCGCAGGCCTGGGACATCGCCGTGGCGGAGACGCACATGCTCTGGGCCATGGCGCAGCTGGGCGAGCTGCGGACGATGTCCACGCGCATCCAGGCGCTGCTGGCGGATGCCGAGCCGCGCGCCGACCGCTTCTTCGAGTCGATGCTGACGACGGGCCCGTGCACCCTGGCCAAGCTGGCCGAGGGCGACCCCGCAGAGGTGCTGCGCCGCGCCGAGCGGGCACGTCACACGTGGGAGCGACACGCTGCACCTCTCCCGTGCGCGCTCGCGGACCTCGGCACCGTCTACGCGCACCTCTACCGCGGGGACACCGAACAGGCCGAACAGTGCGCCCACACCATGCTCGGCGCCGACCTACCTCGCGCGCGCCTGGGCGTACAACACCTGGACGCCGAGCTGGCGTTCGCGCGTGGACTCGCTGCGCTCGCCACGGCCCGGGCGCCACACTCCCCCATGCGCCATCGCCAGGCGCTGACGCACGTGGAGCGTTCGGCGGCCGCCATCCGCGCGCACGCGGGTCCGCCGCACCACGTGCTCTCGCGCCTCCTCGACGGCCTCGCGCTGACGGTGAAACGTCGTGAACCCGAGGCGATGGTGGCGCTGCGCGAGGCGGAAGGCGAGCTGCGTCGCCGTGGCATGGCGACGCTGGCGACGGTGACGCGCGCCGCGCACGGCGTGGCCCTCGGCGGAGACGCCGGCGCGGCGTTCGTGGAGCAGGCGCGGCACGACCTGCGAGCGTTCGGTGCGCAGCATCCCGACGCGCTCCTGAGCATCTGGATGGGTCCGCGGCGCCCCGAATGAACGCGCGCGCGGCTTGATCGGGTCTCGACGAGGAGATAGAACACGTTCTAGTCTCGACGGCCGCCGCGCACCCCCGCGCTGCGCCGCGCTCGGGAACTTGCTGGAGAGCACCGTGTTCACTTCCGATCAACTCACCATCGAACGCGACGGGCACGTCGTCACCCTGACGATGAACCGCCCCGAGAAGCGCAACGCCTTCGGCCTCGAGATGCTCATCGCGATGGCTGACGCCTTCCAGATGTGCGACGACGACACCGACGTGCGCGCCATCATCCTGACGGGCGCGGGCGGGCACTTCTGCGCCGGGTCCGACCTGAAGGAGAACCAGCTGGGCCAGAAGGACGAGCGCACGCTCATGCTCCAGGAGCGCTTCAAGACCGAGCCGCGCATCCACTGGAAGGCGCTGCTGCGCGAGTACCGTCCGGCCGCGCCCGTGATCGCCGCGGTCGAGGGCTTCGCCGTCGCGGGCGGCACGGAGATCTTGCAGGGCACGGATCTGCGCGTGGCGGGCAAGAGCGCGACCTTCGGCGTGACCGAGGCCGCCCTCGGGCTGTTCCCGCTGGGGGGCTCCACCATCCGGCTGCGCCGCCAGATCGGGTATGCGCGAGCCGCCGAGATGCTGCTCGCCGCGCGGCGCATCGACGCCGAGACCGCCGAGCGGTGGGGACTCATCAACTACGTGGTCGAAGACGGCCAGGCGCTCGACAAGGCGCGCGAGCTCGCGACTCGCGTGGCGGCCTGCGGTCCGCTAGCGGTGCGGGCCATCAAGCGCAGCTTGGTGGAGAGCGACGGGCTTACCGAGGCCGATGCGCTGGCCCAGGAAGAGGCGCTGGGCGCCCCGGTGTTTCGCAGCGCCGACGCCAAGGAGGGCCCGACCGCCTTCTTCGAGAAGCGCAAGCCCGTCTTCACGGGGAAGTGACGTCCGCCCCGGTGTGCGCGGCCGCGCTTCTGCGCCGGGGCAGACCCGTCTGAGTGTCCTCGCAGGGCGCTGGCCCCGCAGCGCCCTGTGACGCTTCCGACCCAGGCCGCACCACAACGGCGGCCTGGGCGACGCGCCGCGTCAGAGCGGCGTGACCGCCGTGGCCGCAGAGCAGGTGCCTGCCGCGATGGTGCCCACCTGCACGGCCGCCGCCCCGGCGCTCATGTTGCCGTTGTTGGCCAGGTTGGGCGTGAGCGCGAACGCGCCGTTCCACCCGGTGAACGCGAACGTGCCCGCCGTCTGGCCGAGGGTATAGCTGCTGGTCGTGCCGTTCGCGCTGTTGTTCGTCATGTCCACGCACGTCGCGGAGCCGGCCGCGCGCGTCTGGGCAACGATGCCGTCTGACACGCCGCTGCCAGAGACCGTGTTCCCGTCCAGCTCCGCATCGAGCGTGGCGGCGCTCGACGGCGGGACGTCGAGGTCGATGCCGCTGAACGTGGGCGAGAGCGACGTGATGGTGACCGGACTGTTCGAAGCGAAGAGGCGCGTGTCTGCGCCGCCCGTGGAGACCACCAGCACACCACTCGCGTCGGTCGCCGTCACGGCCACGTTGGTGAGCCGCAGGTCGGCCCGTCCGTCCGACACCAGCGCATCGAGCGCGGCGCGGCCCGGACCTCCCGTGCCCACCGCGAGCGTCCCGCCGTTCATGTCGTAGCGAAGGGTCGAGGTGGGCGCCAATACGTCGATGAAGGCCGCTGCATCCACCGCCGTGACGGTGCTCGACACGACCCGCAGCTGCGAGGTGGAGGCGCCGTCGGCGACCGCACGGATGCCGCGTCGTGTGGACGTGAGCATGGACGAGAGCAGGTCCACCTGCACCGACGACCCAACGATGGCGCTCACGGTGAGCGCCGAAGAACCCGCCGCACCCCCGTGCGTCTCGAGGACGGCGTTGGTGACGATCACGTCGAGCGAGGTCGTGCCTGTGGCGCTCACCACGAGCGCGTCGTGGTCGGGCGAGCCGCTGGGCACGGGGACGGTCTCGATGTCGAGGTCGGTCAGCGTGACCGTGGCCGCGGGGCTCGCGGTCGCCGCGTTCAGCACCATGCCCTGCGCCAGGCCCGCACCCGACAGCGTCGCCCCGTTCACGGCGAGCGTGCCGCTCAGGTCCTCCACGAGCACGCCGGTCGCGCTCACGCCGGTCTCGGTGACGCTCACGTTCGTCAGGTCCACGGCGCTGTTGCCCGTGATGTACGCGCCCGTCGTGGTGGCGCTCGTCACGTTCATGTTGCGCAGATCGACCCCGGCCGCATCGTCGAGCGAGATGCCGATGCCAACGGGCGACGCGATGGCGCCGCCGCTGCCCGCGGTCGTGCCGACGCCGGTGACGGCGAAGGCGCCCGTCGTGTTCGTCAGCGAGAGGCCCGTCGCGCTCGATCCCGTAGAGGCGAGCGAGCGGAGCGTGACGCCGAGCGACGCGTTGCTGGCCACGAACGCTGGCCCAGCGGTGGCCGCGATGGTGGAGGTCGCCGTCGTCACGTCGAAGCTCATGGGCCCGGTGAGCGCCACCGCCGTGCCCCCTGCCGTGGTGGCGCTGAGCGCGGCGATGTCGATGGAGCTCCCCGCCGCGCCCGTGACGCTGATGGCTCCGGTCGTCGAGGCGGTGGCCGTCACGGAATCCAACGTGAGCGCGACCACGGCGCCGCTGACGTCGATGGCCCGCGCGCCTTCGGTGACGACCGCAGCACCGCCGCCCCCCGCGTTGAGCGTGAGCCCCGTCGAGTTGTTCGCCTGGAGGCCGACGCCGCCGCGCGTGGTGATGGTGGCGGACACCACGGCGACGTTGCCCGTGACGTTGTCGAGCGCGACGCCGCGGTTCGCGACGGCCACGGCCGCCGCGTCGACCATGACGGACGCCAACGAGAACGAGCTGACCGTCACGCCGCTGAGCACGAGCCCCGAGGCTTGGTCGGCGTCGAGCGTGACTGTGCCGCCGAGCGCCACCGCACCACCCGACGCGAACAACGCCGCCGACGCGCCTCCGCCACCGGTGCGGTCGATGGCCACGTCCGTGAGCGTGCTGCTGCTGCCCGCGCCGCCGAGGTGCACCGCGTGCGCTGCGCCGGCCGCCGTGCAGCTCACGTTGACGTTCGTCATGGTGACGCTGTCGTCGCGCGCATCGACGCCCTCGCCGCCAGCCGCGACCACGTCGAGCGCGGTCAAGGACGCCCCGCTCGCGCCCGCGAGCACTTCGATGGCAGGCCCCGCCGGGTTCTGGATGACCGGATTGCCGGGCATGGGGACGCCGGTCACGCTCTGCCCCGCGTGCACGCTGAAGCCGTTCGCGTCCGTGTCGTACGCCGTGGCGTTGAAGCGCACGGAGAACGCCGTGGCCCACTGCACGCTGTCCGCCATCACCGCGTCGGTGCCCAGTCGCGGGAAGGGCCGGAAGTCGGTGCCGCACACGCCCTGTTCGTCGGCCGGGAGCGCCGTACACGCAGCGTAGGCGACCGAGCGGTCCACCACGAGCTGCTGCACGCCCGACAGGTTCACCGTCGCGGTGGCCTCGTCGCAGGTGGGCGCGTTGCATGGGTCTGCCCCGGTGTCGCCACCGGTCACGGCGCGGAACGGGAACGTGTCGACCGTCCCAGAAGGACCACCCGCCGCATAGATGACCGGCGGCGCGTAGACGAACGTCCCGTCCGCGAAGACCTGGTAGAACCCGCCGAGCGTCGTGGTGCCGCTGTCAGCGCGGTACCCCACCGTATCGACCGGGTCGGGATCCGTGGCAGGGAGCGTGCGCGCCATCGCAGCGGGCAGGTGCACGCCCCAGGTGGTCGCGTAGCTGACGTCCGTGGCGTCCACGTCATCATCGGTGTTCTGGACGTCGAGGGTGAACATGACGGGCGTCGAGCTCGAGGTGCCGTCGTTGGCCGTGACCGTGACCGTGAGCGTGTTGCCCGCGGGCGGGCTGGTGAACGCGTCCGCTTCGGGCGTGAGGGTGAGCACGTGCATGGGGCAGATCGTGCCGTCGCCGATGCCCGCGTTCGCCAGGACGGTCTGGTCGCTGCTAGTCCCGGAGAGGGTGATGCCGCTGCATGGCGTGTCCACGTCCGTCACGGTCACCGTGATCATGGCCGTGGTGTCCTCGTCCATCACCTGCGGACCAATCGCGGACACGACAGGTGGGTCGTCGACGGCCGTGACCGTGACCGTGAACGTGCGGTCGGTCTGGTTGGGCATGCCAGCCAGCACGCGCACCGTGACGGTGACGGGCACCCCCGAGGTGAACGCGTCGGGTGCGGGCGTGACCTGCACCGTCCAGTTCGTCACGCTGCCAGCGCCCCCGGTGCTGACGATGGCGATGCCGCTGACCGGCACCACGGCGCCGTTGCTCGTGAGCACGGTGATGTCGCCCGCCGTGATGGAGGTGTCCACGTCGGTGACCGTGAACGGCAACGCTGCGGTCATGCCGTCTTCCGGGATCGTCTGGTTCGCGATGGCCGAGATGGTGGGCGGATCATCCACCGGCGTGATCTCCACCGCGAACACGTCGGTGCCCGTGAGTGTGTCGGCGCTGGTCGCGGTGAGCGTGATGTTCGCGTTGGGGGGCGAGGCCTGGTTGGTGCCGCCCGTGACGCCGAGGTTGAACGTGCGCGTGCAGGTGCCCCCCGTGGGGCTGACGACGAGGTTGCCGTTGGGGATGAGCGTGGTGTCGCTGCTGACGGCCCCCAGCATGATGCTCTCCGCGCCGTTGACCACGCCGCTCACGTTGCACAGGTCGGGGTCCTGGACCGTGACCGCGATGACCGACGTGATGTCCTCGGTGAGGGCCATCGCCCCGACCCTGTCAGCCACGGCGACGATGACGGGGGCGTCCGGGGTATTGGTGACCGTCAGCTGGAACGTGGCGCTGGCCGTCCCGGGTGTGGGCGTCTGGTCGTCCGCGACCTGGAGCGTGACGTTGCCGACGCCGAAGGCGTTGGGCTCGGGCGTGATGGTCAAGGTGCACGCCCCCGCCGCGTCGCACGTGGGCACGAGGTTCGCGTTGGTCACCAGCGCGGGCAGGGCCGAGGTGGCCGTGACCACCAAGCTGCCGTTCGCGTCGTCGATGTCGTCGACGTTGAAGCTGAGGATGGCCGTCCCGACCGTGTCCTCCATCATGCTGACGTTCGTCACGTTGGTGATGGTGGGTGGATCGTTGACCGGAGCCACGGTGTACGTGAAGGTCCGCGTGTCCCGCGACATGGGGTCGCTGACGCCGACCGGATCACGCACCTCGAAGGTGATCTGCGTGGAGCCGCTGGCGTCCGGCACCGGCACGAGCGTGAGCCGCCACTGCCCCTCGTCTGGCCCAGCCGCGCCGAGGTACGCGACGGTGAATGACTGCAGGACGCCCGGCGTCGCGGCGACCAGCGTGAAGCCCGCCGAAGGCCCGCTGACGGGGAAGTCCGCCGGCTGCGCGTTGTCGATGTCGCGCACCGTGAACGTGATCTGAGTGGACGTGTCTTCCTGCGCCGCCGCGAAGGGCGCTGGGTTGAACACCGTGAACACGGGCGCGTCGTTGACGGCTACCACGCTCACGGGGACCGTGAAGGTGGTCTGCGCAGGACCCGTGGAGCCGCCGGCCCCGTCGTCCGTGACGGTGATGGTGATGGTCTCGTCGCCGAAGGTGTTCGGGAAGCTGCTGGCGCGGAGCTCGAACTGGTCGCCCCCCACGGACACGAAGGCGATGTTCTCGATGACCGTGCCACTCGAGCCCGTGGCGCTCACGGCTAGGCTCGCGACCGGCGTCTCGACGTCGTTCACGGTGAACGTGCGCGGCCCGATGTTGTCGGGCCCACCCGCCGCGCGCTCCTGGACGAACAAGGGGTTCGGGATGGGCGCGTTCGGGACGATGGTGGGGGCGTCGTTGATGGGCGTGACGTTGACGACCACGTCTTGCGAGACGCTCAGCATGGTGGGCGTGCTGCCACCCATGTCCGTGACCGTGACCCGCAGCGTGGCCGAGCCGTTCTGGTCGAGCGCCGGCGAGAGCATGACGCTGCGCGTCCCCCCCGCCCCGCCGAGCACGATGCTCCCCATGGGAAAGAGCGCGGCGTTGCCGCTGACGAACGTGACCGTGTACGTCTGCTGCGTGTCGAGGTCGTCGTCGACGTCGCTGACGCCGAACGTGAACGTGAACGGGGTGTCCTCGTTGGTGGTCTGTGCGGGGATGACGCCCGTGAGCACGGGCGCGTCGTTGACGGGCGCGACGGTGAACACGAAGGGCGCGGTGACCACGGGGTTCACGCCGTCGTCGGCGCTGATGACGATGTTCGCCACGCCGAACGCGTCGGGCTGCGGCGGCAAGCTGAGCGTGTAGACGCCGCCGCCGTTGTTGACGATGCTCAGCGCTCCGGTGGGGACGAGCGCGGCGTTGTCGCTGGCCGCGGTGACCGTGGGCGCGGGGGAGTCCACGTCGACCACCATGAACGTCAGGGTCGGGGTCACGACCGGGTCTTCCATGGTGGTGACGTTCATCACCCCCGTGATGACGGGCGGATCGTCCAGCGCCGTGACGCTCACCATGAACATCATGCTCGTGCTGAGCGCTCCGTCGCTGACGGTGATGGTGACGATACCGGTCCCGTTCTGATCGGGGGCGGGGGTGATGACCAACGTGCGCGACGCATCTGCGCCACCCAGCTGCAGCCCGGACGAAGGGAGCAGCGTGGGGTTGTCGGACGCGATAGTCACCATGAGGTCGCCGATGGGCGTGTCCACGTCTCCGATCGTGAACGGCAGGGCGGGCGTCGGGGTG
Organism: Sandaracinaceae bacterium; assembly: GCA_020633055.1. Classification (NCBI taxonomy): domain Bacteria; kingdom Pseudomonadati; phylum Myxococcota; order Polyangiales; family Sandaracinaceae; species Sandaracinaceae bacterium. The sequence continues at coordinate 265,872 of JACKEJ010000010.1, forward strand.
TCCTCGTCGGTGACCACGTCCGCGATGGGCGAAATGGTGGGCGCGTCGTTGACGTTGGTGATGCGCAGGGTGAACGTGGTCGTGCTCGACGCGGCACCGTCGGTGGCGGTGAGCGTGATGAGTACGTCCCCGAACGCGTCGGGCTGCGGGTTCAGCGTGACGGTGAAGTCTCCGGACGCGCCCCCCACGGCGACCCCGGCCTGCGCCACGAGCGCTTCGTCCCCCGTGGTGGCGCTGAGCGCGAGCGACGAGAGCGGGCTGTCGATGTCGGTGACCGTCACGCGGATGGGCCCCGCGGCGACCTCCTCCCGCGTGGTCTGGAGTGGGACGGCCACGATGACGGGGGGGTCGTTCACCGGCAGCACCGTGACGGTGAACATGGCCGTCGCGCTGAACTCGCCGTCGGTGACCAGCACAGTGACCTGCACCACGCCGCTCGCGTCGGGCTCGGGGGTGATGGTGATGGTGCGGTCGGTCCCCGTCGGGCTGAAGGTGATGCCCGCGGACGACAAGATGCTGGGGTCGGAGGAGACCGCGCTGAACGTGAGCGTGTCGACCGACTCGGCGTCGGCGACGGTGAACATCCCCGTCACAGGCACGTCCTCGTCGGTCGTGAGGTCCGGGATCGTGCCGAGCGTGGGCGCGGTGTTGCGCAGCTCCGAGCTGCCCACGACGGGCTCACCACAACCGCTCGTGCCGAGCATGATGGACGCTGCGAGCGCCGCAGTGAGCGCGACGGTCGTGTGTGGGGACGTGGCTGGGTTCATGCGCTCCATCATCGACCTCGCTCTCTGCCCGAACCCCCGTCCAACACCTCGAACTCGACTCGCCGGTTGGGACCGAGCGCCTCGGGCGAGTCCCCTTGCACGCGGGGGTCGGTGTCGCCGACGCCCTCCACCACGAAGCGATTGCGCCCGATGCCCTGCCTCACGAGCCAGGTGACCACGGCGTGCGCGCGCTCGCGGCTGAGCCACGTATTGAACGCCGGATCGCCGAGGTGGTCCGAGTGGCCGATGACCCGCACGCGGCGCAGGCCACGGTCGTCGCGCATCAGGCGCGCCACACGCCGCAGCTGCTCGATCGCGTCGGCGTCGAGGTGCGCGCTCTGGAACGGGAAGTAGATGATGACATCGAGCGCCGCGCCGTAGTCGCGGGCTGGACATCCACGGTGCGCGACCTCGCCGAACTCGTCCGGGCAGCGATCCTGGGAGTCGCGCACGCCGTCACCGTCGCGGTCGTTGCCGTGGTCCCCGCGCGCTGGGTCCTCGCTGTTGTCGATCGGGACGGGCTCGGGTTCCGGCTCAGGCTCCGGCTCCACCTCTGGCTCCGGCACCACCTCCGGCTCGGGGACGGGTTCCGGCTCTGGCTCTGGCTCGGGGACTGGCTCGGGCTCCAGCTCGGGCAGCGCCTCGAGCTCGGGCGTCGGCTCGGGCTCCGCCTCCGGCTCACCGTCTCCCGAGCAACCTGTGTCGCGCCCCCACGAGACCGAGAGTCCCGCTTGCACGATGCGACCGTCGGCGCCTCCCTGTGGGGCGTCGCTGGGCTGGAAGACGTGGCTGTAGCGCACGAAGGGCCCGAGGCCGAAGGCCCCGCAACCGACGCGCAGATCCAACCCCACCCCTCCGTACACCCCGGGGCGGACCAGCGACCCGGTCAACACCACGTTCGCGCCGCCCTGCAGCCACAGGTCCGCGCGTGAGGCCGCAGGCAGGAAGTGCACCTTCGCGCCCACCCCGAGCGACGCGTACGTCGCCCAGCCGCTGCCTGGATACAGGTTGTTGTCGTATGGAAAGTAGACGCCGTTGAACAGGGCCTCGAGGCCGATCCAGCGGGACAGGCGGTACTCGTAGCCAAACCCCACGCCGAAGCCCCACTTGTCCCGGTCGTCGTCTCGACGCAGGGACAACCCCAGCGCTCCCTCGAGACGCAGCACGTGGGGGCCTCGAGAGGTGGACTGCGCGCGCCCGACGCCGACGGTGGCGCACCACGCGGGCACGGCGAGAGCCAGGACGAGGACACCACGAAGCAAAGCCGACCAACCCATAAGCGCCTACACGCTACCACGTGCGTGGGTACGTTGAGGCCTTCCTGCGGAGCCTTTTTTTCTAGGGGTTTCCTCCCACGCATCCCGCGCTACCTCGTATGTACAAGCGCGTTTCCACTTCGTTTCGTACAGCCGTGTGAAAACACAGAAGAAAAACCAAGTGAAAGGTGGTCAAGGGGGGGCTGTTCGACGTATGCTCACCTACTGAAGACCAATGGCTCAGGGCGAGTTCAGCACCGATCATTTGGACGACCTCGAAGAGTTCGAACGTCCTGACCGCTACGTGGGCACCGTGCTCGCGGACCGCTACCGCGTGCTGCGTCTGCTCGGCGAAGGCGGCATGGGTGCGGTGTACGAGGCCGAGCACACCGTCATCGGCCGGCGCGTCGCCGTCAAGGTGCTGCACGCGCAGTTCGCGTCGGAGAGCAAGGTCGTCAAGCGCTTCGTGAACGAGGCGCGCGCCGCCGCGATGATTGGGCACCCGAACATCCTCGACTGCACCGACCTCGGACAAGCGGACGATGGATCGCCCTTCCTCGTGCTCGAGCTGCTCACGGGGCGCGACTTGGACGAGGAGATCCAGCAGGAGGGACCCATGCAGGTCGGCCGCCTGGTGGACATCATGCTGCAGACCGCCAGCGCGCTCTCGGCCGCGCACAAGAAGGGCATCGTCCACCGCGACATGAAGCCCGACAACATCTACCTGGTGGAGGGCGGCCCGCGCGACCCGCACGTCAAGGTGCTGGACTTCGGCATCTCGAAGTTTGCGTCCCACATGGCTACCAGCCCGGGTACCGCCGTCGGAGCAGCCATGGGCACGCCATACTACATGGCCCCCGAGCAGCTGCGCGACGCCTCCGCGGTCGACGCGCGCGCCGACGTGTACGCGGTGGGCGTCATCATGTACCAAGCGCTCACGGGGCGCGTGCCCTACATGGCCGACTCGCTGGCCGGCCTGGCGCTGCAGATCACGACCGGCGACGCCCCGCCGCTCGGCATGCTGCGCGGGAACCTGCCCGAGGGGCTGGAAGAGGTCATCGCCACCGCCATGGAGCGCGACATGGACGAGCGCTACGCTTCCATGGATGAGCTGGCCGAAGCGCTGCGCCCTTACCAGACCGTACCCGCGGGCGAGATCAGCGTCCGCACGGACCTGCCTCCCGGTGGCGCGCTGCTGCGGGACGGCACGCGCTCGCACATCCGCACTGGCCCCGGCGGGCGCAAGAAGACGCCAGCGCCCGGACGGTCGGAGGTCCCCGCTGGGGGGCAGCGAACGCTGATGATCGCGCTCGGTGCCGTAGCGGTCCTGGCTCTCGTGGGTGGCGGCGCGGCCATCGCGCTCTCCAGCTCGGAGGCGGACGTCCCGCCCGTAGCGGCGGTGGCCCCCACCCCCGTCGTGCCAGCCGGCGAAGCGCCCGCTCCGGTCCCCGCGCCCGAGGCGGAGACCCCCCCCGTGCCCGAGGCCCCCTCCGTGCCCACGTACAGCCTCCACATCGAGAGCGACGTGAGTCCCGCGCGGGCAGTGGTACGCGGGCGCGTGCTGGACCTGCCGTACGACGCCGAGATCGACGGGCGCAGCGAGCCCGAGCTGATCGAGGTCAGCGCCAGCCGTCACCAGAGCCTGCGCTTCCTGGTCACCATGGACCAAGCGCGCAGCCTGCGAGTCAACCTCCCGCGTGGCAGCGGTCTGCGCGACGCCACGGACGCCGAGCTCGAGGCGGCGCTCAACGGTGGCGCCAGCGCCGAGGCCGACACCTCCTCGTCGTCGGGGTCGTCCCGCCCCCGCAGCGGCACCCGTGGTGGCGAGTCCGATGCGCCCGCCCAGACCGTGATGGAAGCGCCGACGCCGCGCCCCGACCCGCCGTCGCAGCCACGCGGTAACCCCCGCGTCTACAGCGGCCCTGCGGGCGACCTGCCCACGCTCTGAGGGCCCGCCCCCCTCGGGCAGCCCACTCATGGCCAAGCGCCTCTTCAAAAGCCTGTCCCCGGATGCGCGTGTCGTCCGTCGCCTCGCGTCCGACGCCGAACGCGACCGCGTCGCAGCGGACGCGTGGGCGACGGCCAGCGACGAGACGCTGCTCGGCGAGGCCACGCGCACGCGAGAGGCGTCGACGCCCGCGCCGCTCCGCCACCGCATGGGGCTCGCGATCGCCGCCATCCGACGAGGAGCAGCGATCGACCCGCATCCGGAGCAGATCATGGCCGCGCGGGCGTTGATGACGCGCTGCGTGGCTCAAGTCCACACGGGGGAAGGCAAGACCATCAGCGGCGCGCTCGCAGCAGCGTGCCACGCGCTGGGCGGTCAGCGCGTCACCATGGTGACGACCAACGACTACCTCGCCGCGCGCGACGCGGCGATCGTTCAACCGGCGCTCGCGCGACTCGGCCTCCCAGTCGGCCACGTCGAAGAGAGGACACCCGTCGAGCGACGCAGGATTCAGCACGCGGCTGCGGTCGTCTATACGTCACTCGCGCAGCTCGGCTTCGACTTCCTGCGCGACCAGCTGGTCATGTGGGCCGCTGACCGAGTGCTCGCGCCCCCAGGGGTAGCGCTGATCGACGAGGCGGACGCGATCCTGGTCGACGAGATGTCGACGCCCATCAACGTCGCCCGTACGAGCAAAGAGGCCGGTCCAGCGCTCGACGTGCTCCGCGACGCGGTCGAGCGCCTGCGCCCGTCTCGCGACTTCGAGTTCGACCGAGAGACCGAGCAAGCCCTACTGACCCCGGAGGGCGAGGTGCGGCTCGTTGCGCTCCTCGCGGACGCTGGGGTGGTTCCACGTGGGGCCGACCCTGCTGCCCTGTTCGCGCCCGCCCTCGCGGCGTCCGTGTTCGCGGCGCTCCACGTGCACGCGGCGCTCCGCCGCGACGAGCACTACCTCGTGCAGGACGGCCACATCACCCTGATCGACGCTGCCACGGGGCGCCCTCAGCCGCACCGTCGCCTGATGCACGGCCTCCAAGCGGCGCTGGAGTGGAAGGAGCGGGTGCCGGCCCGCCCCCGGACGGACCGCGTGACCAGCGTGTCCACCGGGGCGCTGCTCCGACGCTATCCGCATGTCGCAGGCATGACCGGCACGGCGGCGGGGATCGACGAAGAGTTGGCGGGTAACCACGACCTGGGGGTGATCCGCATCCCGCCACACCGTCCGTGCGTGCGACGCGACATCACCGACGCCATCTTTCGGAGTGACCGCGCCCGGCGCGCCGCCCTGTGTGACGAGACGGTCCTCTTGCACGAGCGCGGTGTGCCCGTCCTGATCGGCGCACCGAACGAGCAAGCCGCCGCGGCGGTGGCGGCCGACCTGCGCGCGCGGCAGCTCACCGTGTCCGTCCTGAGCGCCAAGGCGCCCGCCGAGGAGGCGCGCGTGATCGCCGACGCGGGGCGCCCTTTCGCCGTCACCGTTGCGACGCCGCTGGCGGGTCGCGGGGTGGACGTCCGGTTGGGTGGGGTCGCGACGCACGCCCCAGGGCCAGGTGGGGTGCGCACCGAGTCGGAGGACGCGCGGGCCGCGGTCGTCGCGCTCGGAGGTCTGGCGGTGCTCGGCTATGGGCGCCGCAGCGCGCGCCGCCTGGACGACCAGCTGCGCGGCCGGGCAGCGCGCCAGGGGGAGCCCGGGTGGTCCCGCTTCTACGTCTCACTCGACGATCCCGAGCTGCAGGCCGTCGACGACCACGATGAGCTGCGAGCGCTCCGACGCGGCGCGCTCCGTCCCGACGACGAGCGCGCCGCGCGGGACCTCGTGGACATCCTGCAGGAGCGCGCCACGCGACGCGCCGCGGGGCACCGGATGGCGCGCGCCGCCCTCGACGGAGTGTTGGACGAGCTCCGGGCGGCGTTCTTTCGCCTCCGCTTTGCGGCGCTCGCGGGCCATCCCCTCGGAGGCGACGAGGAGGGGCCGTGCCCCGACGCTGGGGACGGTGATGCGCGCGACGCCTGGCAGAGCGGTGCCAGCCAGCTCGTGCAAGACCTCGTTCGCGACGCACGCTCCCGACGACCACCAGGGTCACCCCTCCACCCGTGGAGTCTGGCGCGACACCTCGAGCGTGCGTTCGGCGTGTACGTCGCGCTGCCGCCTGCGCCCGTGCCCGTCACGTTCGAGCCCGAGTTGGTGCGCGCCCTCCAGTGTGGCGTGGTCGACGGTCTGGACGCCCAGTGGAGACGCGCGCTGAGGGTCACGGTGCGGGCCTCGCTGCGGTCCGTCGAGCCGCGCCGAGTCGACGACGCGGCCGCTACGGCAGAGCGGGGGCCTGCCGCCCTGGGGATCCCGCTTGCGGCGCTCTCGGACCCGGCCGAGATGCGCACCGCCGTGTCGCGACGAGTGAGCGCGCGCCTCCGCCGCAGATTCGGCTCCTCGCCACGGAGGTGGGTTCGTTTCTTCCGCCTGAGCTACGTGACACACCTCGACGCACAGTGGGTCGCCGCACAGAACGAGATGGAGGTGCACCGGGACGATGCCGCGCTCGCCGGTGCATCGGACGCGCGCGGCCTCCACCAACTGCGCGTCACGCTGCATGGTCTGTGGGGCGAGCTCCTGGCGCGGGTGGAGGACGAGGTCGCTCGGGACCTCCTGACCATCCCCGCGGGGCGCCTCGACGCGCTCGAGGACTGGGAGCTGGCAGCGGGCGATGCACGTGGACCTGGGACCCCCTGGCGCGTCGCCCGCGCTCCGAACGTGCCTACTTCCTGACGTCCGGTTTCGCGGGGTCGCCTCCCCCCTGGGCGGCGAGCTCACGTTGGACGCGCTGACGCTGCGCCCGGACCTCGCGGACCTCGTCTTCGATGCGGGGGAGCAGCGCCTCGTTGGTGCCGTTGAGCGCGTCGACGAAGGCCTGGTCGAAGGGCGCGCGGTCACGCACGCGCGCATAGAGCTCGTCGAAGACGGCGGCGTGCTCGGCCGCGATCGCGTCGGGCTCCTCGAGCTGCTCCACACGCTGCGTGTTCAGGTCGGGCTTCACCGCCGCCACGGCCGCCTCGGCGTCGCCGGCGCGGAGCCACCCCAGCGCCTCGCGGATCATATGGCCTGGGTCGCGGAGGGTCTCTTCGTAAGCGACGAGGTGCAGCGGATAGCGCCGCGTCAGGTGGTCCGCGATCAACGCATGATTCTCGGACCACCACTCGAGCACGGGGGACACGTGCGCGGGCATCGGACGCCCGGCCGGCCGGTGCTTGTTCTCGTACTCCATCGCGTACAGGCGGCGAAGGGAGGCGTCGTACTCGCGCCAGTTGCGAACCGTGCCGACCACCCGCTCGACGTAGGCGAGGTCCGATCGCACCAAGCCTGGGACGAAGACCTTCACCGCGTGGCCCCGCACCGCCGACGGGTGCACGAAGTGCCCCGTCTTCGGGTGAGGGTTGGTGGTGAAGTTGATCCCGTTGCGGAACCAGGACTCGTAGAAGCCCGCAGGATTGGCCTCGCGGATGGTGTCCCCCCAGTCCGCCGAGAACGCTTCACCGAAGACGGGCAGCTTCGCGTCGCGGAGGATCTGCATCCACATGGACGTCCCCGAACGCTTCGTGCCCGTGACGATGATCATGGCGCGCCTAGTCGAACGCTGGGCAGGCCGCCACGGCAGCCGCTTCACACTCTTCGGGGACGAGGACTTCGGTGTCCCCGTACTCCTCGGAGCACATCATCTGGGCGCTCCACGCGTCGGCGATGCAGGCGTAGTAGTCGATGAACGCCTGACCACAGCCCCGACCGTACTCTGCCTCGTAGACCGGGGCGAACGCCGTGATCATGGCACCGAAGGCGGCTTCGCAGGTCTGCTGCGCGTAGGACGCGTAGTCGTCGCACGTGATGAGCGCCTCGCAGAGCGCGCTGGCGTCGAAGCCGGGGACGTTGCGGCGGTGCACGATGACGTAGTAGCCCGCCCGTTCGATCTCGACGCGCGCGACGCCCGCAGTGGGGGTCGCGAACGGCTCGGCGTCCAACTGCCACTCCTCGTCATAGGAGTCGTACGTCACCATGACCACGGCGCCTCCGTCGCCGCCGAAGGGGATGTCGAGGTCCGCGTAGCCGTCGAAGTAGCCCACGTCCGGCGTGGTGGTGACCTCGATACAGGAGCTCGCAGCCGTGAGGCCGGCGGGCAACGCGATGGGCAAAGAGGCGCAGTCAACCGAGCGGATCCGGACCTCCGTGTCTCCGACCCCAGGTCCTTCGTCGAACACGAGGCGCACGTCCCCATCACTGACGGTTCCGCCGGCGTTTCCAATGGTCGCCGTCGCGTCGACGTCCACGGTCCGCCGCGTCGTGTCGACCCCGTCGTCCCCACTCCCGCCACACCCGCCTCCAAGAACCAGCGTCGTGGCGGCCAGCACGCGCGGTATCGGTCTCCTCGAGATCAACATCGTATTTCCCTTTCCTTGCGGGACACTCCCGGTGCCCGGGACGCTACACGCGCCGCTCGGGGATGTCCACAGGCCGTCGAGGCTGAGTGGACCGGCCCCGGACATCCTGTTACACCCCCCAACCCCCGATGTCCCACGACTACGAAAGCCGGCGCACGTTCGCCATCATCTCGCACCCGGACGCGGGCAAGACCACGCTCACCGAGAAGCTGCTCTTGTACGGGGGCGCCATCCACGCCGCCGGCTCGGTGAAGAGCCGCAAGTCCAAGCGCAGCGCGGTCAGCGACTGGATGGAGCTCGAGAAGGAGCGTGGCATCTCGGTCACGTCGTCGGTGCTGCAGTTCAAGTACGACGAGATCGACTGGAACCTGCTGGACACGCCGGGCCACAACGACTTCAGCGAGGACACCTACCGCACGCTGACCGCGGCCGACTGCGCCATCATGATCCTGGACGCCGCCAAGGGCGTGGAGCCTCAGACGCGCAAGCTGTTCCACGTGTGCCGCATGCGGGGCACGCCCATCGTCACGTTCGTGAACAAGCTGGACCGCCCCGCGCGCGACGCCTTCGACCTGATGAGCCAGGTGGAGGACGTGCTGGGCATCCACACGGTGCCCTTCACGTGGCCCATCGGCAGCGGCGACCTGTTCCAAGGCGTCTACGACCTGCGCAACCGCGTGGTGGAGCGCTTCCAGAAGGGCGACGCGGGCAAGCGCGCCGAGGTGACGGTCAAGGGCATCGACGACCCCGAGCTGGACGGCATGCTGGGCGCCGAGCCCGCGGAGACGCTGCGCGGCGAGATCGAGCTGCTGGAGGGCGCGGGCGAGGACTGGGACGAGGAGGCCTTCCTCGGGGGTCAGCTGACCCCGGTCTTCTTCGGCAGCGCGCTCAACAACTTCGGCATCGAGACGTTCCTGCGCGACTTCAAGGCGCTGTGCCCCACGCCGGGCCCGCGCGCCGCGGGGGACGTCACGGTGAGCCCGTCCGACGACCGCTTCAGCGCGTTCATCTTCAAGGTGCAGGCCAACATGGACCCGTCGCACCGTGACCGCGTGGCGTTCGCGCGCATCTGCTCCGGCAAGTTCGAGGGCGGCATGCGCGTACACCACTTCCGGCTGGGCAAGCAGATCCGCCTGAACCGCGCGGAGCAGTTCTTCGCGCAGGACCGCGAGACCGTCATGGAGGCCTACGCGGGGGACATCCTGGGGCTGTACGACCCGGGCATCTTCCGCATCGGCGACACGCTCAGCAGCGACGGGCCGCTGGCGTTCGACGCGGTGCCGCGGTTCTCGCCGGAGCACTTCGGGCGCATCCAGCTGCTGGACCCGCTCAAGCGCAAGCAGCTGCAGAAGGGCATCCAGGAGCTGGCCGAGGAGGGCACGGTGCAGCTCTTCAGCCAGCCCGGGCGCGAGAAGGACCCCATCTGTGGGGTGGTCGGGCGCCTGCAGTTCGAGGTGCTCACCTTCCGCATCCAGCACGAGTACGGCGCGAAGATCGTGTTCGACCCGCTGCCGTACACCGCAGCGCGCTGGGTGGAGGGCGCCGCGGACTGCGAGGAGCTGGACCGCCGGCGCGTGCCGCTGGCCGTGACGGACATCGACGGGCGCCCCGTGGCCCTGTTCCGCGACCAGTGGGAGCTGGACCGCATCGCGCGTGACAACGAAGGCTGGGTGCTGCACGAGACGGCGCCCATGCTGGCGGGCAGCTGAGCGCCGCTCAAGCGGGAGGACGCATGGTGCGCCCGACGGCCCAGCGCAGGGCTCCGGGCGCGACACGTGCCGCGAGGGCCAGCGCGCGGGAGGAGCGTGGGAAGACGATGAGCGGGTCGTCGCGGCGTGCGCCGGCGAGGACGGCCGCGGCTGCGGCTTCGGGGGAGAGCGGCGTTCCCGGCACGCCCTGGACACGCTCGCCGTAGGAATAGCCGTGTGCGTCCCGCGCGGCGCCGAAGATGCCGGTGCGGATGAGCCCCGGGCAGGCCACGCTCACGCCGACGCCGTGTTGGCGCGACTCTTCGCGGAGCGCGAGGGACAGGCCCAGCACGGCGTGCTTGGACGCGGTGTAGACCGTGGAGAACGCCACGGGGTGGAGGCCGGCCATGGACGAGACGTTGACGATCTGGCCGCTGCGCTGCTGGACCATCTGCGCGTAGGCGGCCTCGGTGCCGTGCAGCACGCCGCGCAGGTTCACGTCCAGGATGCGGTCGCTGTCGGTGGGGTTGCACTCCTCGAAGCGTCCGCCCCCGACCACCCCCGCGTTGTGGATGGCGAGGTCGAGGCGGCCCCAGCGGGCGACGGACACCCGCACGGCTTCGGCGGCGTCTGCACGGTCGCGCACGTCGTGGGCGCGCTTGACGAGGCGGGGGTCGTCGGTGTGCTGCGCGTCCAGCGCAGTGGCGTCCAGATCGAGCGCCAGGACGAACGCGCCCTGGGCAAGGAGGGCGCGCGTGAGCGCCGCGCCCAGGCCAGAAGCGGCGCCGGTCACGAGGGCCACCGTGTCGCGTGGTGCAGGTGTGGGCATGCCGGACGGTAGCGCTACCGGAGCGCGGCGCGCGCCCACGAATAGCACCGCTGCTCCATTGTGGCGGTTGTGTCCTGCGCCCGGGCCGCGCACTGTGCCACGCATGTCGAACAGAGAACGTGCGCTGCTGCGCGGCCGGGTGCGTGTCCCGCTTGCACGCCTGCGCGAGGCGCTGCGCTCATCGCCCGTCCAGCTCACGCTCGAGCCCGCGGGCGCGCGGCTGCGGGTGCTGGGCACCGTGACGGCGCTCTCCGCGCCCATCACGTTCAGCACCGAGCTGGAGCTCAGCGGGCTGGTCGCGCGCGGGGACGCGCGGCTGCTCACCGTACGCTTCCACGACACCACGGCCAGCGTGCCCGACGACGCGCCAGGCCCGCTCGCCAAGACCCTGCGCGCCGGCGACGTAGACCTCGCGCAGGTGGGCGACCGCGTGGCGGCGCAGCTGGGCCTGCCCGCGTTCATCGTGTCGGCGCGGGGCAACGCCGTGACGCTGGACCTGATGCGCGTGCCCTGGCTGAGCGCGGGCGAGCGCGCCCTCGTGGCGCGCGCCGTGCGGCTGGGGACGCAGGGGCTCACCGTCAGCGCCGTGCGCGTGGTGGGCGACGCGCTCGAGCTGCAGCTCGCGCTCTTGCCGCTGGGGATCACGGGCTTCGCGCGCGCCGCGGTGGCCGAGCTGCTCTTGCCCGCGCTCACGCGCTTCGCCGAGGGAGGACCGTCATGAACCAGGAACACCGCGCCATCGGTGAGCTGTCGCTCGACGGCACGTGGCAGCGCAACAGCGACCGCTTCCACGAGATCGCGATGCAGGCCACGGGCCTGTCGGACTTCGGCGACCCGAGCTACCAAGAGGGGCTGCGGCGGCTGCTGTACTCCTACGACCACGAGGCCCGCTTCCACACGCAGGGCAAGCTGGCCATGGCCTACCAGCTGGTGGGCCTGCTCGCGTCGCGGCTGCGCACGGAGGACTGGTTCCGTATGCAGCCGGAGAGCGCGAGCCACGTCATCACGCGGCCGCTGGTCATCACGGGCATGGTGCGCACCGGCAGCACGGCGCTGCACTACCTGATGGGCGCCAACCCGGACATGCAGCACCTGCAGTACTGGACCGCGCTGCACCCGCAGCCGCGCCCGCCCCGCGCCACGTGGCCCGCCTCGCGCGACTTTCAGCACGCCAAGATCGAGCTGGCCATGATGTACGCCGCGGGCAAGAGCGTGCTGGAGGCCATCCACTTCATGACCGCCGAGGGCCCGGACGAGTCGGGCCGCCTGCTGGGCCAGGGCTTCAGCGACGAGCGCTTCGAGGTGGTCAACACGGTGCCCACGTACTCGGCCTGGTACGGCAACACCGTGCACCGCGAGACCTACGCGCGGCACAAGCGCGCCATCCAGCTCATCGGCTCGTACGAGCCCGAGAAGCGCTGGCTGCTCAAGTACCCCGTGCACCTGCGCAACCTCGAGGCGTTCCTCGAGACCTACCCGGACGCGTGCGTCATCTGGACCCACCGCGACCCGGCCGCCGTCCTTCCGTCCTACGTGAGCCTGTGCGCGCACTTCCGCTCGCTGATGGAGGTGTCCCCCGACCGCCCGCGCATCGCGCGCGAGCAGATGGAGAACTGGGCGCGCGCGTGCGACCGCAGCATGGAGCTGCGCGAGGGGCGCGAGCACCAGTTCCACGACGTGTACTTCAACGACTTCATGGCCGACCCGGTGGGCGAGGTGGCGCGCATCTACCAGCGCTTCGACCAGCCCTTTCCGGCCCACGTCGAGAGCGCGTTGAACGCGTGGAAGGACGCGAACCCCGCCGGCCGCTTCGGCACCCACGACTACGAGCGGAACGACTTCGGCGTGCCCAAGGCCATGGTGCACGAGCGCTTCGCGAAGTACATCGCGCGCTTCCCGCGCGCCATCGAGAAGAGGACGTCATGATCCGCCGCACCGACGCCGAGCTCGCGCGCATGGCCGTGGCCGAGAGCCTGTTCCCCACGGGCACGCGCGCCTTCACCTTCGAGGACGACCTCAACTTCATGGTGGCGCGGGCTCAGGGCTCGCGCCTGGTGGACGGCAGCGGCAACGAGTACATCGACTACCTGCTGGGCTCGGGTCCGCACGTACTCGGGCACGCGCACCCGGCCGTGCTCGAGGCGCTGGCGCGCGTGGGGCGTGACGGCACCTCGCACCTGGTGGTGCACGAGAGCGCCATCGCGCTGGCCGAGAAGATCGTGGAGCACGTGCCCTGCGCCGAGCAGGTGTCGCTGCACAACAGCGGCTCCGAGGCCACGTTCTTCGCGCTGCGCCTGGCGCGCGCGTTCCGCGGGCGCGACAAGATCCTCAAGTTCGAGGGCGGCTACCACGGGATGCACGACTACGCGCTGATGAGCAATCAGTGGACGATGGGCGCGCCCCCCTACCCGCGCGCCGTGCCCAACACGCACGGCATCCCGCGCGCGCTCGAGGCCGAGGTGCTGGTGGCGCCCTTCAACGATCTCGAGACCACCACGGCGATCCTCGAGCGCCACCACGACGAGCTGGCGGGCGTGATGGTGGAGCCGATGCAGCGCTCGTTCCCGCCGCACCCCACGTTCTTGCCGGGGCTGCGCACGCTGACGCGGCACTACGGCATCCCGCTCATCTTCGACGAGGTGGTGACGGGTTTCCGGCTGGGCCTGGGCGGCGCGCAGGAGCGCTACGGCGTGGTGCCCGACCTGTGCACCACGGGTAAGGCCATCAGCGGCGGCCTGCCGCTGGGGGTGCTGTGCGGCGCGCGCGAGATCATGCAGCTGGCCGACCCGCGGCGGCGCCTGCGCATGCTGCCGTACACGATGCAGACGGGCACCTACAGCTCGAACCCGGTGTGCACCGGCGTGGCCTGCGCGGTCATCGCCGAGCTGGAGAAGGGCGAGACTTACGCGCGCATGAACCTCGTGGGAGGCGCGCTCATGACCGCCCTGCGGGAGGCCATGGACGCGGTGGGGCTGCCGGCGCGCGTGTGCGGCGACCCGACCGTGTTCCAGATCTGGTTCACGGAGCAGGAGCCGCGCGACCACCGCTCGACGGCCGGCGCGGACACGCTGCGGCACATGCGCTTCTCGGACCTGCTGCTGCGCCGCGGGGTGCTGAAGGCGGCGGAGAAGTTCTTCGTGTCGGGGGCTCACACGGACGAGGACGTCGAGGCGACCATCGCGGCCTTCCACGCGGTGGCGCAGCAGCTGGCGGAGGAGGGGTGACGATGCGCAACGCAAGAGAGAACATCGCGCGAGAGCACAACGCGCGAGAGAAGGTCCTGGTCACGGGCGCGTGCGGGAACGTGGGCGCGGTGACCGTGTTCGCGCTCTCGGCGCGGGGCTACCACGTCGTCGCGCTGGACCTCGACACGGAGCGCAACCGCGCGCGGGCCGCGGACTTCGCGCCCGACGTGGACGTGCGCTTCGGCAGCATCTGCCACCGGCCGACGCTCGAGGCGGCCGTGCACGGCGTGCAGCACGTGATCCACCTGGCGGCCGTGATCCCCCCCGCCACCGACGTGGACCAGCGCATCGCCTACAAGGTGAACGTCGAGGCCACGCGCACGCTCATCGCGCTGTGCGAGGCGCTGCCCCAGCCGCCGCGCCTGACCTTCACGTCCAGTGCGGCCGTGTTCGGCGACAACGCGCGCGCCACGCCACCGCGCCGCTCGGACGAGGTGCCGTGCCCGTCGGACAACTACACGCGGCAGAAGGTGGACGGGGAGCGCGCGGTGCAGGCCTCCTCCCTGCGCTACGTGATCTTCCGCCTGGCTGTCACGCCGCCGGTCGAGCCCGCCGCGCTGGGGCCGTTCATCTTCGACATGCACGCGGACACACGCGTGGAGTTCACGCACCCCGACGACGTGGCGCTGGCCCTCGCGAACTCGCTGCTGCGCGACGACATCGAGGGCCGCGTGCTGCTGCTGGGTGGCGGCGCACGCAACCGCTACACCTACCGCGACTGGCTGAACGAGGCCTTCGCCGCGATGGGCATCGCGCCCATGCCGCGTGAGGCGTTCGGCCCGGAGCGCTTCATGACGGACTGGGTGGACTCCGACGAGAGCAACGCGCTCTTGGACTACCAGCGGCGCGACTACGCGCAGTACCTGGCCGAGGTGCGCGCCTCGCTGGGCCCAGCCGCGCACGTGGTGGACAAGGTGGGCCCCATCGCGCGCCTGGCGGCACTCGCCAACTCGCGGCACTGGGCCGAGGCGCAGGGACACCGCGCGTGGGTGCCCGAGGCCATCGAGCAGCTGCGCCTGGCCAAGGCCGCGTGGACCGCGGGGCGCGCGTGGCTGCCCACATGGGCGCGCCGCACGGGAGGGCGCGCATGAGTCACGCGGAACGAGCGCGCAGCGCCCAAGAGTGCGCGACGCACACGGCACGGACGTTCGACCCGAGGCGTCGCTCGTGACACGCGGCGCGCGGAACCGGTCGGCACACGACGCCCCCGACGAGGTGCTGCGGCGCGTGCTCGATCACTTCGCGCTGCCCAAGCTCTCGGACGCGGTCCCCAACGACGTGCTCACGCGCTTCGGCCTGGTGCGCCCCACCCAATACGGCGTGGCCTGCCGCGACGTGAAGCGGGCCTGTGCCGAGGCCGAGCGGCTGGGCGCAGGCCCCTTCGTGGTGGCCACCATCGACGCGGTGGGCTGGCGCGAGCGCGGCGTACGCGTGCCGGGCTGCCGCCTGGACGTGGGCCTCGGCTTCATCGGGGACACCCAGCTCGAGTTCCTCGGCCCAGGGCGCCGCACGCGCTTCTACAGCGACGCGCTGGACGGCGCCGACGCGCGCCTGCACCACGCGGGCATCTACCAGCGCGGCGTCGAGTCGCTGGGGGCGCACCTGGTCGCCGCCGGCCACCCCGAGGCGGTACGCGGCGGGCTGCACCTGGGCGCAGCGCTCTCCTTCGACTTCCGCTACTACGACACGCGCGACGCACTGGGAATCTACCTCGAGGTGCTGGACTTCCGCGTCCTCGACCGCCCGCTGATCATGGACCCGTTCATCCGCGTGGGCGCCCGCGTCGCCGCGCTGGGGAGGCCTGCACGCTCGACCGGGTGACTCGCGCGTGAGCCGCGCCGAGTGGTACCGTGCGCGCCGAGCCCTGCATGAGCGCGCGCAAGCCGAGCCCCACCGACGCCCCCTCCGCCCGACGCAAGCCGACCGCGACGACGGCCCCTCGGGCGACGCTTCCACGCGCGAGACCCAAGTCCGGCAAGGCCGCGGGGCGCCCACGTGGAGCCGACTCGGAGCGCAGCCACGACGCCCTCCTGGACGCGGCGCGCGCGCACTTTGCGCGCCGAGGCTACGGGCCCGCGAACGTGCGCGAGCTCGCCGCCGGGGCGGGCTACACCACGTCCACGCTGTACCACTACTTCGGCGACAAGCTGGGGCTCTACGTGGAGGTGTACCGCCACGCGGAGCGTCAGGTGGCCGCGGCCTATCGCGCCGCTGTGGAGAAGGGCGGCTCTCGCCAAGAACGACTGCTCGCGGTGCTCGACGCGGCGATCGCGCTCCACAAGCGCGACGAGAGCGTTCCGCTGTTTCTTGCCGCCGTGCCCCTCGACATCCGACGTCACCCCGAGGTGCGAAGTGCCATCGTGGCTGTACCGATCGAGACGCCTCGCATCTTGGCTCAGCTCGTGGCTGGCCCAGACGGGCGCGAAAACGCACAACTGGTGCAATTGATCACCTCTGTCACCACGGGCATGGCCCTCATGGTGGGTGAAGGTGGACACGCCGCCTACGAAGAGGCGTTGCGCACCTGCGCACGACACTTGCAGGTCGACGACGCGACACCTCGCTGACCCCGCGCGCGCCGCCAATTCGGGAGCTTTGACCGGCTGGGTATGGTATCCCTCGCGACATTCCAGCCACCCTGGGGGTCAGCGTCGATGGAACGTGAGCCCGCCTTGGGTAGAGAAGAGAGGACTACCGTGCTTCGAAACCAAGTTGCCCGACTGGCGCCCGCGAGCGCCCTGGTGCTGGCCGCCGCGTGCGCCATGCTCCTTCCCACGCGGTCGGCCCACGCGCAGACGCCCATCCCGGTGAACATCGAGTCCGCGCCCGCTGGAGCCACCGTCTACCTCGACAGCGCCGAGGGTCAGAACCTGGGCGTCACCCCGCTGCGCCGCGTGCGCATCCCGCGTGGCACGCACACGCTCATCTTCCGCCTTCCGCGCCACCGCGACGCCACCGTGCCGGTCAACATCGCGCGGCGCAACGAGACGTTCCGCGGCGTGCTCGACCCGCTCGGCGAGATCACCATCACGGCCGCCAACGACTCGGCCACGGGCGCCACCGTCCGCATCGACGGCCAGCCCATGGGCGTCGTCCCGGTGCAACAGCTGGTCGATCCCGGCCGCCATCTGATCCAGATCGAGCGCGAGGGCTACGTCACGTTCACTCAGTGGGTGCAGGTCGCTGGCGCCCAGCAGCTGGCCCTGCCTGTCCTGCTCGAGCGTCAGGCCCCCCAGACGGGCTCCGTGCTCGTCGCGGCCGACATCAGCGGCGCCGCCATCTACATCGATGGCGAGCCGCGCGGCTCGACCCCCACCGTGATCGACAACGTCACGGCTGGCATCCACCAGGTCGAAGTGCGCTCCGATGGCTTCCAGACGCAGTCGCAGTCCGTGGAGATCCGCGCGGGTGAGCGTGCGCGCGTCGAGGTGCAGCTGCGTCCCGACGTGCCGCCCGGAGGCACGCTGGTGGTGGTGACGCAGCCGCGCGGCGCCAGCGTCGTGCTGGACGGCGAGGCGCTCGGTGAGGGCCCCGTCACACGCGACGGTGTGTCGCCCGGCGAGCACATCCTCGAGGTCACCATGACCGGCTACCAGCCGATCACACAGCCTGTCACGGTCGAGGCCGGCCAGCGGCGTGCGGTGAACATCGTCCTGCAAGAGGTGGTGCTCGCGCCGGGCTCCATCATCGTCCGCTCCTCCGCGCCTGGTGCTGTCGTCGTCATCGACGGTGAGGAGCGCGGCGCGGCGCCCGTGGTGGTCGAGTCGGCGGCCGCGGGGACGCACGCCATCGTCGTGCGCGCGCCGGGCTTCCAGGAGTACCGCACCACCTGCACGGTTGGCCCCGGCCGCAACTGCGAGGTGGAGGCCGAGCTGGGCGCCGAGCCCGTGCGCGTGATCGTGCGCTCGAACGTCCCCGGCAGCTCGCTGTACATCGACGGATCGCAGATCGGCCCCGTGCCCTACGAGGGCACCGTGCCGTCGGGCAACCGCCGCCTCGAGGTGCGCGCCGCGGGCTACGACCCGTACGTTGCCCAGGTCATGCTCACGCCTGCCGCAGAAGCGCGCGTGTTCGACGTGGCGCTGCTCGAAGAGGGCGCGATGACGGACGACGAGCGCGCGCGGCTGGAACGCGAGCGCCTCGAGAACTACGCCGGCCAGACCAGCTTCGCGGCCAACGTCATCCCCACCTCGCAGGCCCTGATCGACCTCAGCGTGGGTTACCCCAGCTTCTTCGAGATGCGCGCGGGCACCGGCTTCGCGGATTGGATCGACGGTGGCATCGCGGTGCGCGGCAACCACCGCCTGTTCGAGTTCGAGCTGCGGTCGCGCGTCGCCTGGCGCGTCACCCCGCAGATCGGCCTCGGAGCCCAGATCTTCTTGGGTGGCGGCATCGGTCCAGACAGCGCCAACTCGTTCCGCGCGGGCGCGGAGGGCTTGGCCAGCATCCTGTTCGCGCGCCGCGCGGCCATGACCCTGTGGGTCGGGGTCGACATCTACAGCGACAAGTTCCAGGGCTCCATGGGTCGTGACGCCACGGGCATGCTGCGGGTCGGTGGTTCGTTCGAGCTGCGCCTGAGCGCTTACTGGAACCTGTTCACCACGTTCGAGGGCAACGTCCTCGGCAGCACGCGTGACATCTACAACGGTCTGTTCCGCACGGGCGGGCTGCCGAACACGCACGACGGATCGCCGTTCGCAGGCCGCTTCGGCTTCACCTACAAGTTCCACTGATCGCGGTGTGACCCACTGAACGCAGGCGGCCCCCGGGCCGCCTGTTTTCGTTTCGGCGGCGGCCGCGCTTCGCGCTTTGACGAACTGGTCACGAGTTTGGCAATCTCGCGCGCATGGACGCCCCCCCCGGCCAGGCGCAGCCGCTGACCGCCCTCGCGCTCGACCTCTACGCGACGCTGTTGGAGCTGGACCCGGCGCGCTTCGTGGCAGAGCGCGCGAGAGCGCTGCACGACGCCCTCGCCCGAACGGCCGCCGCGCTGCGCGAGCACGCCGCCACGGAGCAACCGACCAGCGACGCCGCGCGCGTCCTGGCCGACGCCCTCGCGACCCCGCCCGCCGCGGACGACCACGACGTGGGCACGTGGGTCGCGTTCCGCGTGGCGGTGGGTCCCGCCTACGAAGACCTGGTGGCAAGCCTCGCGCGGGAAGGGGCGCGCGTCCCCTCGCTGCGCCCCACGAACTACGCGCGCAACCTCTTTCACATGAGCTCGGGGTTGTTCGCGCTCACCATCATCGAGTTCTTCACCGAGCGCATGCTGTGGGTGGCCGGCGGCTTCCTCGCGTCGGCCATCGCGATGGAGAGCAGCCGGCGCGTGAGCCCGCGCGCCAACGAGGTCATGATGGCCGCGTTCGGAAAAGTGGCGCACCCGTACGAGCGGCACCGCATCAACTCGGCCTCGTGGTACGCGCTGGCGCTGGTGTTGCTGGCGCTGTTCGTGCCGCCACTGGCCTGCGCCGTGGGCGTGGTGGTGCTCGGCTTCGGTGACCCCTTCGCGGCCATCGTCGGGCGCCGCTTCGGGCGCACCAAGCTGCCCGGCGGTCGCTCGCTCGAGGGGTCGCTCGCGTTCGTGCTGGCGGGTGGGCTGCCGGCCCTCGCCGTGTTGCTCGGCTTCCACCACCTGCCCCTCGTCACGGCCGCCGTCGTGGCCCTCAGTGGAGCCGTCGCGGGCGCCGCCGCCGAGGTGCTGAGCGGTCGCCTCGACGACAACTTCACCATCCCCCTCATCGCAAGCCTCTCGGCCTGGGGCGCTCACTCGCTGCTGGCCTGACGCGAGCGTGCGATGCGCATGGATGGTACATTCCCCGCCATGAGACTGGTTTCGACGACCCTCTGCGTGCTGACCCTGCTGCTGGGGTGGGTCGCGCTCACACCGGACCCCGTGGCCGCCCGCTGTGCCCGCGCGCTGTGGATCCCCACCCTGGTCACCCCCACCGAGCAGCCCTTGCCACCGCAGGCCACGTTCCTGGTCGCGATGATGATCGAGTGGGACCTGCTCAACCGCGCCATCGAGGGGCGCTTCCCCGAGGACGCTGCGCTGGTCCCTGGGGACGCCGACGCGGCCGCCGCTGCTGCGAGCGCTGGGGTGGAGGCCGAGGGGCGCATCCCGTTGCGCGTCGTGCCGCTGGGCGCGGGGCTGGCGCGCTACGAGCCCACGTCGACACCGCGCGAAGGCGTGTACCAGCTGGTGGGGCTCGGCCGGCCACGCAGCATCACGTTCGCGCGCCGTGGCGCGCTGCGGGTCGGCAACCCGCGCCCGCCCAGCCGCGTGACGCTCGACGTGGGGCCGATGCGCGTGCGCGAGGGTCGCGGGGCCGTCGTCACGACGCGCGCGGTTCGCGCCACCTTGCCCGCGCCGGTGTCCGGTCCGCCCACCGCGCTGATCGCCTACTGGGACGACGAGCCCGGCGCAGCCACCGTCATCCCGCCCGACACGCGCGAGGTGGTCCTGTTCCGCGACACCATCCGCTGCGCATCGCTGCTCCCCGGCACGCGCATGCCGCGCGCGGGCGAGCAGCGCGAGCTCGCCACGGTGAACGCATTCGGGCGGGTTTCGCGCAGGATGTCCCTGTGAAGCTGCTGGCGCGGCTCGGTCCGCTCGCCGCGCTGCTGACCGTGTGGATGGCGAGCCAGCCGCTCACGCCCGCGCACGCCGAGTGCGCCGCCAGCTGGTTCCTGCCGAGCCTGGTGACAGACACCACGCGCCCCGTGCCGAGCGACGTGACGCTGTTGGTCATCGCCGAGTCCGACTTCCGCCACGAGGCCTACCGCGCGGGGGCGTTCGTGAACGGCTTTGCGCTGACGCGCCGTGGGCGCCGCGTGCCGCTCGTCGTGGAAGAGCTGGGCCTCGGGATCGCCCGCCTGCGCCCCTCGGGGACGCTCACCAACGGGCTGTGGCGCCTCGAGGGGCTGCCCACCGCAGCGAGCGTGAACGTCGCCGAGGGTGCGACGTTGCCCCCAGTTCCCAGCGCCCCAGAGGGCGTCTCCGTCAGCATGCCCCGCATGCGCGGTCAGGCCGCCACCTCGGACCTGGCGCGGGCCGTGATGGCCTTCTTCGAGCCCGAGACGGTGCGCAGCGCGCTGCTGCTGGGCTACTGGGGAGGCGAGCTGAGCGCGGTGTCGCGCGTGCGCCCGAACGACGCGCGTGTGACGCTGTATCGCCCCCTGCGCTGCACGAGCCGCCCAGGCGTGCGCGCCCCCGCCTCGGGGGAGGAGCGCGAGCTGGCATGGATGGACGGCTACGGCCGCGAGTCGGCGCGCTACCGCGTGCCCTGAGGAACGGAGTCGCGCCGACGCGTCGTGGACGTCAGCCCACGCCCCGGTGCTGTTGTGCTCGCCTCACATGCTCGGCGCCTCTCGGCACCCCAGCCTCCCGAGTTCGGTTGGATGCGGAGTTCGAGGTGGCGAGCGGTGAAGGTCGTGGGCTGCTAGCGAGCGCTCAGGATCTCCACGCCGCTCAGCGGCACACCGCCGTTCGGGCTGCGATACACGACGTAGAGAAACCGGTCATCGTGCGCGACACGCACGACGTTCGTTCGGCTCCCGCCATACGTCGAGCTCGGCATCGTCGGCTCGGTCTCACCAGCCGGATAGAACGCCACCGTCGGTCCGACTGTTCGCAGGATCCATCCACGCCAAGAATCGAATCGCCCGTCCCCACCGAGGTTCGGCGTCGTCGGCTCCAGATGAATCGGATCAGGGCTCGACGGGTTCGACAGGTCGTGCACGTCGAGGCCATCCACGCGCGCGACATAGAGCCGATCGCCATCGACATGCACCATGCCTCCAACCGCGTCCGTCCACTCCACGGCCTCCACCGTCGGGGAGACGCGAACGACTTGGATCTGCCCCGGATAGTTCGTGTCGAATCGGTCGTTCCGATATCCGCCATACGCGTAGTCCCCATGCAACGCGAAGTTCGGCGCCGATAGCTCAGCGCTTCCAACCTCCGCTGGCGCGCTCGGGTTCGAGAGGTCGATCACGTGCAAGACCTCGACCAGCATGTCGCCCGGATCGGCGAGTACATACGCACGGCCGTCGCGTACTTGTAGATCCACGATCTCCCCAAAGGCCATCGACGTCAGCTCGGTCGGCGCGCTCGGGTCGGAAGCATCGATGATTCGAAGGGCACCACGCAGCTCGACCACGATGTGGTCGCCAGAAAAGGCAACGAACCGAGGCGCGCCATTGCTTCCGGGCCACACGACGCGCCCCACCTCCGTGGCGTCCGACCCGTCGCCGATCTCGTAGATCAGCAGCGACTCTTCGGCACCCAGCGCAAAGATCTCTCCGTTCGAAGCGAAGCCTTCGGCATCCGCGACGCTGAGACTGAGCGCCAAGTGGAGATTCGAAGGATCCACACCGTCCGACGAGCACCCCACAAGCGACAGAGCCACCAAACCTACGATTCGTCGAAGCATGCCCACATTCCTTTCACGGAGAAAATAACACGCTTGCGAGAATTTCGCGCAATCACGCGCAGGGTCACGGTCTCGAGCACCGCGCGCTGCGGTCCCATCGCTGGCCATCCATATCGGAGGGCCCCCGACGTGCGCTACCGCGTGCCCTGAAGCGCCCCGGCGCGGTCGGCCACCAGCACCACCGCGGCCACGGCCGCGGTCTCGAGACGCAGGATGTTGCGCCCCACGCGCGCCGGCGCGTACCCCAGCGCGATGAGCCCCGTGAGCTCCTGCTCGGTGAAGCCCCCCTCGGGGCCCACGGCCACCCAGGAGCGCACCGGCAGCTGCGACGCGAGGGGCTGGTCCCCGCGGGCAGCGAGCACCACGCGACCCACGCCCTCGGGCGCGCTCGCGGCCACGTCCAGCAGCGGCCGCGGCGCGTGCACGGCGGGCACTCGGTCGCGCTCGCTCTGACGCGCGGCCTCGCGCACGATGGCCTCGTAGCGGGCCAGCTTGTTCCCCAGCTTGGCCGCGGGGATGTCGCCCACGCTGCGCTCGCAGGCGACGAGATGCACGGCGCGCACCCCGAGCTCGGTCACGGCGCGCAGGATGTCGTCCAGCTTGCCGGCGCGCGGCAGGGCCAGCAGCAGCTCCACCCCGCTGCCATCGTCGGGCAGCGACACGGCCGGCTCGGCCTCGCACACGGCGCGCTTGCCCAGCTCGCTCAGGGTCGCGGGCGCGTGCCACCCGTCGCCGTCGAACAGCGTCAGCGCGTCGCCCGGGGTCAGGCGCAGGACGCGCGCGTGGCGCGTGGCCTCTTCGCTCAGCACCACGCGGCCACCCTCGCGCGGAAGCTCTGCCGCGAAGAGCCGCCGCGGGTCGCTCACGCGCTCGCCCCGCCCGCCGCCCCGCGGTCACCGGGGCGCACGTAGGTCAGCGAGACCCACTCGTTCTCGAAGCGCAGCGCAGGCGCGACGCCCCACGCGTTGAACGACTCGGCGACGTCGTTCTCTTGCCCCACGAGCACGCCGCTCAGCACCAGCACGCCGCCGGGCACCACGCGCTCCATCAGCGCCGCGGCCAGCTCCTTCAGCACCCAGGCCTGGATGTTGGCCAGCACCAGCGCGTATTGGCCCGGGACCTCGCGCACGTCGTCCGTCGACGCGCGGAGCCGCTCCGTCACGCCGTTGCGCGCCGCGTTCTCGTACGCCACGTCCACCGCCAGCGGGTCGATGTCGAGGCAGATGGCGCTCCCCGCGCCCAGCAGCAAGCCCGCCACCGCGAGGATGCCGCTGCCGCAGCCCACGTCGAGGATGGTGTCGCCGGGCTGCACGCGACCATCGACCTCCATCAGCACCAGCCGCGTCGTCTCGTGGATGCCGCTGCCGAACGCCTGGCCTGGGTCGATGGTGAGCACCACCTCGTGCGGCGCGGGCTCGACGCTCTCCCACGACGGGCGCAAGAGGATGCGGCCCCCCACGCGCGTGGGCTTGAAGTAGCTCTTCCAGGCGTCGCGCCAGTCGTCGCCCAAGACGTGCGCCACGCGCCCGTTGAACTGCGGGTAGGCAGCGGCCAGCTCCGCCGCGACCGCGTCGTCCGGCACGCTCACCACCAGCGTGGTCACGCTCGCGTCGGCCCCATGCTCGATGGTGGTCGCGTCGCGCTCCTCGATGCCCTGCGCGCCCTGCTCCCACAGCTCGTACGACACCAGCTCCACGTCGTCGGTGGGCACGTCGAGGTGCACGTAGGGGTAGCGCGGGACGGACGGGGCTTCGGTGGCGTCGGGGGTGCTGGTCACGGTGCCGCTACTCTGAGCGCCACGTAGCCAGCCAGCAAGAAGGCGAAGAGCATCACGCGCTTGGGCCGGCCGGTCTGCAGCGCGAGCAGCAACGCGGCGCCCGGGACCACCAGCCCCACCCAGCGCGCCCGCGGCGTGAGCTCCGGAGCCCGGAAGGCGGTCACGGCGATCTGCAGGTACACGAAGAGCACGAGCGCGCCCGTCACGCTCAGCGCCAGCAGCCACCACAGTTCGGGCGTGAACGTCATCGGCCGGAGGCATACCACGCGCGCCCCCAGGGCGCGGCGTGTGTGACATTTCATGACGTGTTTGCCACCGAGCCGACACGCGGGTATACCAGGCCCCGGTAAACTACACTGACACGTCAGTCTACTTTCTATGACCACGCAGTCACACACGACCCCCGGCGCCCAGAGCGCCGCCTTCTTCCGCCTCGAAGGCACGCTCGTCACGCGCCCCACCCTGGCCGCTGCCGCCTGGCTGGCCGGCAACGCCCAGGGGCTCGGCGAGCGCCTGGCGCGGCTCGGCAACGTGGCCCTGGCCGCACCCGTCGCGCTGCGGGGTGAGATCAGCACGGGCGTGACCAGCTCGCGCCTCACGTGGATGGGCCTCCGCGGCATGACCGAGGACCGCATCGTGGTGCTGGCCGAGGAGTACGTGGAGGAGTTCCTCGCGGGTGAGCTGCTCGAGGTGGGGGTCCGCCTGGTGAGCGAGGCGCGCCGTCAGGGCCGCCGCGTGGTGCTCATCAGCGACAACATCGACCTGATCGCGGGGCCCCTGGCCGACCGCGTAGAGGCCGACGACGTCATCTGCAACCGCCTCGAGATCCGCAAGGGCAAGGCCACCGGCCGCCTCGAGGACCCGGTCATCGGCGGCAACGTGGCGGGGCAGTGGGCGCGTGACTTCGCCAAGGAGCACGGGCTCGACCTGGACCAGAGCTACGCCTACGGGGCCAGCGCGGCGGACAGCCTGCTGCTGAGCGCCATCGGCCGGCCCTGCGCGGTGAACCCGGACCGACAGCTGCGGCGCATCGCCCGCGACCACCACTGGCCCGTGGTGGAAGGCAAGGACCGCTCATGAGCGCGCTCCCCGTACGCGAGACCTTCGCGGGCAAGCACGTGCTGGTCACCGGCGTGACCGGCTTCGTGGGCAAGGTGTGGCTGGCCATGCTGCTCGACTTCGTGCCCGAGGTGCGCCGCGTGACGGTGCTCGGCCGCGGCAAGAAGGGGCAGGACGCGGCCCAGCGCTTCGAGCAGATCTACCGCACGTCCCCCGTGTTCCGGCCGCTGCGCAGCCAGCTGGGCGCGGAGCTGTACGACCTGATGGACCAGAAGGTCGAGGTGGTGGACGCGAAGCTGAGCGAGCCCCTGTGCGGCCTCGAGCCGTGGCACGCGCGCGAGCTCATGGCGGACGTGGACGTGGTGGTGCACTTCGCCGGGCTGACGGACTTCGAGCCGGACCCGCAGCTGGCCATCGACGCGAACATCCACGGCGCGCGTCACGTGGCGGACCTGGCGGCCCTCAGCCGCAGCGGGCGCTACGTGCACTGCTCCACGTGTTTCGTGGCGGGCATGAAGGGGGGCGTCGCGGACGAGACCCTCACGCGCGGCGTGTCGCCCAACGGCACGCGCTTCGATCCCGAGCGCGAGGTGGCGCAGCTGGAGGCGGCCCTGCGCGAGCTGCCCAACAAGGCCGACCGGCTGGCGCTGGGCATGGCGCGCGCCAAGCGGCTGGGCTGGCCCAACGTGTACACGTTCACCAAGGCGCTCAGCGAGCACCTGCTGGAAGGCCGCGAGGACATCGAGACCACCACCGTGCGCCCCGCCATCGTGGAGTGCGCGGACCGCTATCCGTTCGCGGGGTGGAACGAGGGCATCAACACCTCGGGGCCGCTGGTGTGGCTGATGGGCACGGCCTTCCGGCGCCTGCCGGTGCGGCACAGCGTGGGCTTCGACATCATCCCCGTGGACATGGTCTGTCGCGGGGTGCTGCTGGCGACGGCGGCGGCCCTGCGCGACGAGGCAGAGCCCATCTACCAGCTGGGCACGGGCGGCCGGAACCGCCTCGACTTCGAGCGCGCCCTCGAGCTGAGCAACCTGGCCATCCGCCGGCAGCACCGAAAGTCCGAGGACCCCTTCACGCGCTACGTGCTTAGCAATCTGCAGGCGTACTCGGCGAGCCCGGACAAGGAGTACGTGCTGGGCGTGCAGCAGACCAAGCGCCTGATGGAGGGCCTGCGGCACAGCCTGAAGGAGCTGGACGTGCAGCGCGTGCTGCCGCCCGCCACGTACGAGCGGCACGGCGAGCGCCTGCGCAGCAAGGTGCGGGAGTGGTCGACCGACGCGCGCAACCACGTGCGCAAGCTGAAGAGCGTGGAGGACATGCTGCGGCAGTTCCGCCCGTTCATCTGGGACCACGACTACACCTTCGTGACCGACGCCGCGTGCGCGCTCACGGCGCGCCTCGACCGCGACGAGCTGCCTCTGTTCGGCTTCGACGTGGAGGAGCTGGACTGGCGCCGCTACTACATCGACGTGCAGGTGCCCGGGCTCGAGACCTGGTGCATCCCGCTGCTGCGCGGCGAGAAGATCCCGGTGGACCCGCCGCTCGCGGCGCGCACCCACGGCAAGGCGCAGACGGGCGAGCACCGCACGCGCCCCGCCACCCGCCTGAGCGCGTGAGCGGCCGGACCCTTTCCCCTCTTCTGGTGGACCAAGATCGATGACCAAGAAAGCCATCTTCCTCACTGGCGCGACGGGCTACCTGGGCTCGTACGTGGCTGACGTGATGCTGCGCGAGACCGACGTCACGCTGTTGCTGCTGACCCGCGCGCGCGACCGCGACCAGGCCGTCGAGCGCTTCTGGCAGGCCATGCAGCTGCACATGGACGCGGCGACGTACTACGGGTTCCTGGACCGCGTGCGCTTCCTGCCGGGAGACCTCACGGCGCCCGGGCTGGGGCTGAGCGCCGAGGACCGCGCCTACGTCGTGGCCCACGCGGACTCGGTGCTGCACATGGCCGCCTCGCTCAACCGCAAGAGCGAGAAGACCTGCCTCAACCACAACCTGCGCGGCACGCTCGCCGTCATCAAGCTGGCGCGCGAGATCCAAGACGACCACGGGCTGCGCCGCTTCAGCCACGTCAGCACCGTGGCCGTGGCGGGACAGCGCAGCAGCGAGACGCTGCGCGAGGACGACGCCATCGAGTGGGAGCGCAGCGACTACGACCCCTACGGTCGCACCAAGAAGTTCTGTGAGCACATGGTGCGGGAGCTGCTGCCGGACGTGCCCAAGACCTTCCTCCGGCCCAGCATCGTGATGGGCGACTCGCGCTTCGCCGAGACCTCGCAGTTCGACATGGTGCGCGCGTTCTGCGTGCTGGTGGACCTGCCCATCCTGCCGTTCAGCGGCGACAGCCGCGTGGACATCGTGAACGCGGACTGGGTGGGGCGCGCCATCGCCGAGATTCACCTCAAGGACGCGCCCAAGTACGACATCTACCACCTGTCGTCGGGCGCCGCGTCGCACCGCATCCACGAGCTGGCGCGCGCGCTGGTGGCTTCGGGCAAGCGCCGCCCGCCGCGCTTCGTCCCGGCCCTCGAGGGCTCGTTCGAGAAGATCATGGACCAGCTGGCGGGCATGAAGGCCAAGAACGTGGCCACGCTGGTGGGCTCGCTGTTCAAGGTGTTCCTGCCGTACATCACGTACGACACCGTGTTCCTGAACGACCGCGCGGTGGAGGAGATCGGGCTCGCGCCGACGCCCTTCATCGAGTACGCGGCGCGGCTGTACGACTACGCCAAGAGCGTGAACTACGAGTACCCGGTGCGCCCGCTGCCCCCGCGTGAGTCGGTGTCCAGCACGGCGCCGAGCGCGGCCCGCGGAGTTGCGTCCGCGTGAGCGAAGGACCCGACAGCAAGGCGCCCAAGCGTCGGGCCCAGCGCTGGAGGCCACCCGCGGGGCCGGTCGAGGAAGGCGCGCGCGAGGCTGCGGATGACACCAGCGAGCGCCCCCTGGGCGACACGCGCGCCCGCGCCGAGCAGAGCGCCCTGGGCTTGCTGCGTGACCTGGCGCGCGCGGGCCGCCCCGAGCGCAAGGACGTGGAGGGGCTCTGGGGCGCCATCAAGGACGTGGCCCGCGCCGCGCGCGACGTGGTCAGCGAGCAGCTCGACGCGGACCGCGCGCTGATGCACGCGATGAGCGCGGTGATCGAGACCGCCAAGAGTCGCTACGCGCTGGACCCCGGCGCGCAGTGGGCTCCGGGCGCGCCCTTGAAGCTGCTGCTCGCGGGCTACAACGGCACGCGCAACACGGGCGCGGACGTGCGCGTGGAGGAGATGATCCGCCAGTTCCGGCACCTGTTCGGGGACGAGCACGTGGAGCTGAGCATCTACACGATCGACCCCGACAAGACGCGCGGCTACTTCCGCACCGTGCGCCAGCTGCACATCCCCAAGATCTTCCCGCGCTACCTGTTCGACACGGTGCACACCCACCACGCAGTCATCGCGTGCGAGGGCTCCATGTTCAAGAGCAAGTTCGCGAGCGCGCTGTCCACGATGATGGTGGGCAGCATCGGGCTGGCCGCAGCCGAGCAGAAGCTGGCCGTGGGCTACGGCGGCGAGGCGGGCGACATGGACGAGGGGCTGCGCGCGCTGGTGGAGCGCTACTGCCGCGACGCCCTGATCCTGGCGCGCAACCACGAGAGCCAGGACGTGCTGCGCGAGCTCGGCATCGCCTCGGAGTACGGCACGGACACCGCGTGGACCTTCACGCCCGCGCCTGACACCGTGGGGCAGCAGATCCTGCGCGACGCGGGCTGGGACGGCGTGACCCCCGTGCTGGCCCTGTGCCCCATCAACCCGTTCTGGTGGCCAGTGAAGCCCGACGTGACGCGCGCCGCCGTGAACGCGGTGAGCGGCATGTACGCGGATGGCCACTATGGCAGCGTGTACTTCCACCGCGAGGGGGCCGACGTGCACGAGCGGCAGGAGCGCTACCTGGACGCGCTGGCCGAGGGGGTGCGCCGCTTCCGCGCCGAGCGCGATGTGTTCCCCGTGATGATCGGCAGCGAGATGCTGGACCGCGAGGCGTGCGAGGGGCTGCGCGACCGGCTGGGCGCGGAGCTCCCGGTGATCGTCTCGGACGACCACGACATGTACGCGATGGTGAGCGTCATGCGGCAGGCGCGGCTGATGCTGTCGTCGCGCTACCACGCCATCGTGACCACCATGCCCGCCGGGCTCCCTTCGGCGGGCGTCACGATGGACGAGCGTATCCGCAACCTCATGGCCGACCGCGGCACGCCGGAGCTGGCGCTCGAGGTGGACGACCCCGCGCTGGCCGACAAGGTGCATGTGGTGTTGCGCACCCTGTTCGACGACGCCGAGCGGATCACCGCCAGCATCGACGGCTGCGTGCTGCAGAACCTCGAGCGCATGGGCCAGATGGGCATGCACCTGGTGGAGTTCGTGCGCGCGCGGCACCCCGAGTTCCCGTTCGAGCCGCAGATGGGCACGCACGGCGACCCGTTCGCGCACCTGCCCTCGCTGCCGCCCCGCCTCGCGCAGATGGTGGCCGAGCGCGCTCGTACGTCGGACGCGCCCCCCGGCACCCATGCCGTGGAGGGACGCACCCGAGCCGCAGATGGAAGCGCCCAAGCCACGGAGGGGAGCGCCCAAGCCACGGACGGTGGTGCTCCCGCCGCCCCCGCCGAAGCCCGCCCCTCTCGCCCCAGGAGCGTCGCCTGATGTTCGCCCCCCACAGCTCGCTCCTGCCTTGGCCCGCGCGGGTCGCCCTGTCGCGCCTCTCACGGCGCGCGTCGAGCACGGCTCGCCGCATGCGTGCGCGCACGGACATCCCGCCCACGTTTCACGGCGACGCCATCGGCTGGTCACTCGAAGGGCAGACGCTCGAGGTGGTGATGCACCGCGAGCCCTGCAACGAGATCGGCAGCGTGATGCTGCGCGAGCTGGAGGAGCTGGCCGACTACGTGCGGGCTGGCGCGGGCGGCGCGCGCGCGCTGCTGTTCTACAGCACGGTGGAGCGCGGCTTCTCGGCCGGCGCGGACCTGCGCGAGCTGTACGCCGGCATGGTGGACCGCCGCGGGCAGGGCCTCTCGCGCTGGCAGATGGCCTTCGAGGTGCGCGACTTCCTGGACCGCATCCACGCCGTGTTCGACACCTTCGACACCGCGCCCATCACCACCATCGCGGTGGTGCACGGCTTCTGCTTCGGCGGGGGCTTCGAGCTGGCGCTCACGTGCGACGAGATCATCGCCGAGAAGAGCGCGCGCTTCGCCTTCCCCGAGCTGCGCCTGGGCCTCGTGCCCGGCTTCGGGGGCATCCCCCGCCTGCGCCGCGACCTCGGCAACGCCGTCGTGCGCGACCTGCTGCTCACCGGCCGCAGCATCAACGCCAGCAAGGCGGGCAGCGTGGGGCTGGTCTCGCAGGTGGTGCCGCGCGGGCGCGGCCTCGAGGTGGCCCGCAAGGTGGGCGCCCAGGCCGCCAAGTTCGACAGCGCCACGACCGCCGCCGCCAAGTCCTTCGCCAAGCCCATCCCGCGCGAGGAGCTGCGCCGCGAGAAGGACCTCTTCATCGAGCTGATGGGCTCCCCCGTCGTCGAGGCCGCGCTCAAGAAGTTCGTCGAGAGCGACGACGCCCACTCCTATCTGCCCTGACCGAACGCCGCGCAACGAGCACCCCATGGCCACCCACGACACCATCCTGAGCAAGCTCCTGACCCTCGCCGCGAAGCGCTTCGAGCGCGACACGTCGGGCCTCGGTCCGGACGACGACTTCTTCGATCGGCTCGACATCAACAGCTACCAGGCGATGGAGCTGCTGACCGAGATCGAGGACGAGTGGGGCATCGAGATCCCCGACTACGAGGTGCAAGACGTCCGCACCTTCGGCGCGCTGGCCGCGCTCATCGCCGACCGCCTCTGACCCACGAACTGCCCGATGATCCCGCCCGAACGCTACGAGAGCCTTGGTGAGCTGCTGCGCGACGCGCTCGTGCAGTACAAGTCCGAGGTCGCCCTGATCGAGGCGAACCGCAAGCAGGAGGCGCGGCGCCTGACGTACCTCGAGCTGATGCGCGAGGCCGATCGCGTGGCGCGCTACCTCGAGGACGCGGGCGTGGGTGCGGGCGCGCGAGTGGCCGTCTGCATGAGCAACCAGTCCAAGTGGATCGTCTCGGCGTGCGCGGCGTTCTCGCGTGGCGCGGTGATCGTCCCCATCGACTACAAGCTCTCGTCGGAAGAGCAGCTGGCCCAGCTGGCGCACTGTCGCCCGGCCGCGCTGGTCACCGAGTGGCCCGTGTTCATGCGCTACGACGTGAACGCCCTGCCCGCGCCCGCCGTGCTGGTGGCCGAGGCCCCGGCGGGAAAGCCGGTGGGCGCCGCCACGCGCTACGAGGACGCCGTGAGCGGCACCGGTCCGCGGGCCACGTTCGTGCCGCGCCGGCGCTCGGACCAGGCCACGCTGGTGTACTCGTCGGGCACGGGTGGCACGCCCAAGGGCTGCATGCTCAGCCACGAGAACTACCTCGAGCAGTACCGCACGCTGGGCCTGCTCTACCCGCTGCGCACGGGGCACCGCTACTTCTCCATCCTGCCCACCAACCACGCCATCGACTTCATGTCGGGCTTCATCGGACCGCTCGCGAGCGGCGCCACGGTGGTGCACCAGCGCTCGCTGCGGCCGGAGTTCATCAACCACAGCATGGAGCGCTACGGCATCACGCACATGGCGGTGGTGCCCCTCTTGCTGGAGGCGTTCGAGAAGCGCGTGCGCGAGAAGGTGGAGGCGCGCGGCGAGCTCGGCGAGCACGTCTTCGAGGCGCTGCGGCAGGCCAACGCGGCCCTCACGCTGCGCGCGCCGCGCCCCGAGCTGAGCCGGCGCCTGCTGCGGCCCGTGCACGAGGCCTTCGGGGGCAAGCTCGAGATGCTCTTCTGCGGCGGCGCGTTCGTGGACGCCGAGCGCGCGCAGTTCTTCTACGACCTGGGCATCCCGGTGGTCATCGGCTACGGCCTGACCGAGGCGGGCACGGTGCTCACGGTCAACGACCTGAGCCCCTTCCGCGCCGACTCCGTGGGGCGCCCGCTCGATGGCGTGGAGCTCGAGATCCGCAACCCGGACCCGAGCACGCAGGTGGGCGAGGTCTGGGCCCGCAGCCGCACGGTGATGCTGGGCTACATGGACGAGCCGGACCTGACGGCGGAGACCATCGTGGACGGCTGGCTGCGCACTGGGGACCTGGGCTTCCTGGACCCGTCGGGGCAGCTGCACCTGCGCGGGCGCAGCAAGAACATGATCGTCACGGCCGGCGGCAAGAACGTGTACCCCGAGGACATCGAGGGCGCGTTCGCGGGGGTGCCCTGCGACGAGCTGGCGGTGTTCGCCACGGGCTACGTGTGGCCCGGCGTGGCCCTCACGGAGGAGGGCCTGGTGGTGGTGGTGCGGGCGCCGCGGCTGCTGGAGGACGACGACGCGCGCAACGCGCTGCTCGAGGCCATCCGCGTGCGCAACGGCAAGCTGCCGGACTACAAGCGCGTGAGCGGGGTGCTGCCGTACGGGGACGAGTTCCCGCGCACGGCGTCGATGAAGATCAAGCGCGCGGTGTTGGCCGACGCGCTACGGCAACAGTCGCCTCGGGGGGCGATCCTACGGGTGGGAGCATGACGGAACCTTTCTTCACCATCGTGAACGGGGCAGCAGGCGGGGGCCGCTGCCGAGCACGCGCAGACCAGGCCACGCGGCGGCTGCGCGACGGAGGCGTGCGCCTCGAGGTGCACCTCACCGAGGGGCGCGGGCACGCGACGGAGCTGGCGGAGGAGGCCTACGAGGCCGGGCACCGCCGCTTCATCTCCATCGGCGGGGACGGCACCAGCTACGAGATCGTCAACGGCCTGTTCCCGCGGGCACAGGCCGAAGGCGAGCGCGTGCAGATGGGCATGCTGCCGCTGGGCACGGGCAACTCGTTCCTGCGCGACTTCGGCATCACCAACGAGGACGCCGCCTTCGACGCCATCGTGCGCGGGCGCACGCACCCGGTGGACGTGGTGCGGGTGACCCACCGCGACGGCACGCTGCACTACATCAACACCCTGGGGCTGGGCTTCGTGCCGCGCGCCGGGGCCATGACCAACCAGCACTTCAAGGCGCTGGGCACGGCGGGCTACATCGCCGCCGTCGTCGCGTGCACCGCGGACCTGCGCTACCTACGCACGCGCTACCGCTTCACGCTGTACGGAGACGAGAGCGCGCTGGGCGAGGCCCCGCTCGAGGAGCGCGCGAACACCTTCGTGTCGTTCTCGAACAGCAAGTACACCGGCGGCGCCATGATGATGGCCCCCAACGCCGACTGCTCGGACGGCGCGCTCGACGTGGTGCGCGTGAACCGCCTGTCGCGGCTGGACCTGATCACCACCTTCCCGAAGATCTTCACCGGCACCTTCGTGGAGCACCCCGCGGTGGAGCAGGCGCGCGCCAGCGCCGTGCGCTTCGAGGGGACGGGCACGCAGGACGTGCTGGTGGACGGCGAGCAGCTCGAGCTGGAGCTGCAGCAGCTGGACGTGCTCCCGCAGGCGCTGGAGGTGCTGTCATGAGCGCGGTGCGTGAGGTAGAGACCGATGTGGCCCTCTTGGGCGAAGCGGACGCGGCCACGCGCGCCGGGCTGCCGGGCGACCAGCGGGGCGCGCCCGTGAGCTTGGTGGAGCGCGCCGTGAGCGTGGGCACCTGGGGCCTCGGGCTGAGCTAC